>CAIQNH010000085.1 GCA_903873135.1 uncultured Actinomycetes bacterium | reverse complement strand
TGGCTCCGCCACTCGTCGGCCGTGTCCGGTCGGCCACGCTCCGGCTCGTCGACCGTGATGCCGTCGACGTCCACGAAGGTCCGTTGGCCTGACCGCCAGTTCACGGCGATCGACCAGCGGGTGTCGGAGCCGGAGCCGGAGCTCCGCCGACCGCCGGTCGTACGGCCCTCGACGACGCCGGTCCGGCTGGTGACCCGCACCCCGACGGGGATCCGCCCGTCCGGGGTCAGCGGCAGGTCGGCGCGGACGCTCCGAGCTGGTTGAACAGCAGACACCGCGGACAGACCGACCTCGGGTCGAAGGGTCCGGGGCAGCACCCGCCGAGGAGGATCTCGCCGCGCTCCCTCGCCTCCCACATCTCCGGTCCTGGCATCCCGTAGACCACGGGGATCACCTCGCCTCCACACCGTCGACACCGGGATCGACTGCGCCGTCCTGCCGCAGTGGGCTGGTCCTGATCCTCCGCTGTCGATTCCTCCACGGCTGGTCCTCTCGTCGCCACCCTGCGGATCGCTCCCTGCGTCCGTTGGTTCGACAAGCCTCCACCCCACATGTGACACCACACTCCCCGCCCGGACTCGCTCCACCCGCCCCCACAGAAGAACCGAACTTGTACGGCTCGTTCGCTCAGGGCGAACGAGCCGTACAAGTTCGGGGGTGGGGGGGAGATGCGGGGGGAGGGGTGGGGTGGGGAGTCAGCCCGTGCGGGGGATGACCCTCCAGGTCGCCTCGGGGTTGACGGGGCCGAAGAGCAGCGACTCCTCCAGGACCAGATCGGATGCCACCGACGCACCGTCCGGAACCGTGAACGACATCAGGCCCGTCGACCTCTGGATCTCGGGCAGGTCGGTGAAGGAGAACTGGTCACCGTCGTACGGCTCGAGCCGGAACACGGTTGCGCCTCCGGGACCCATCACCATCTCCAGTCCCTCGGCCCCCGAACGGACGACGACGTCACCGAAGTAGGCGTTGGCGTAGGTGCCGACGTAGGCCGAGGCGTCACGGGCCGGGACCGGCGCGGCGGGTCGCTCCAGCGGCGGCGGGCTCAGGAGCGGCGAGAATGATCCGCCGTAGAGCGACGTCCAGTCGGCGGACGGCTCGCCGTGCAGCAGCGTGTCGACGTAGGTGGCGATGATCGCCTCGGCGGCGCCGGTGGGCTGGGCGTTCGTCAGCACGACCACGCCCAGGTCGAGCTCCGGGTACATGCTGTGGGCGGTCCCGGTCCCGACGGTGAACGCACCCGAGTGCGACCACTCGACCAGCGACGGCTCGACGATCGACTGGTTCAGGTTCCACCCGAGTCCGTACCCGGTGATCGGTCGGTCCACCTCGGCCGCCGGATCCTGGTTGATGTGGGACCGCTTGGTCTCGGCGAGCGCCTCGGCGTCGACGATCTGCTGCCCGTCGAGCTCGCCGCCGGCGAGCTGCAGCAGCATCCACCGGTTCAGGTCGACCACGTTGGAACTGGCACCACCCGCGGGTGCCTGCGCGTCGGCGTTGCGCTCGAACCCGGTGGTGAAGACACCGTCCCGCAGCACGTGCAGCCGGGCGGTGTCGGTCCGCTGCGCGAACTCGTCGTGGCTGAACGACGTGGACGTCATGCCGGCCGGTCCGAACAGGACCTCCTGGGCCATCTGCGCGAACGGCGCCCCGTACGCAGCCGCGGCGGCCAGGCCGCCGACGGTCAGGCCGAAGTTGGAGTACGAGTAGGTCGCCCGGAACGGTGCGAGCGGCAGCTCCCGGAGCCTCGGGATGATCGACGCCTGGTCGTAGCCGATCGTCTCGAGGTCGTTGCCGCCGGTGTCACCGGGGAGGCCGCTGCGGTGGCTGTAGAGGTCGGCGACGGTCACGTTCTGCGTGACGTACTCGCTGCTGAGTTGGAAGTCGGGGAGCTCCGTGACCACCGGCTGGTCCCAGGCGAGGTCCCCGCGGCCGACCACCGCGGCGACCGCCGTGGCCCCGATCGGCTTGGACACCGATGCGAGCTGGAACACCGTCTCGGGCGTCACCGGGCGGTCCGTGCCGGCCTCGGCCACGCCGTAGCCCTTGGCGAACACCACCTGGCCGTCGTGGACCACGCCGACCTGCACCCCCGGGACGCCGGTGGCGGCCATGGTCTCCTCGACGATCCGGTCGAGGGTGGCCTCTGAACCACGGACCTTCGCCCGATCGAGCTGCACACCGGCCGGAGGCAGGGCGTCGGCGGCCTCGGTGAGCTCGTCGTCGTTCGTGCACCCGGTCGTGGCCAGGGCGATCACCGCCACGGTGGCGAGCACGGCGGCGACGATCGTCGTCGACCGCCGATGGGTTCGGTGTGGAGAACGCACGGTGAGCTCCTGTCCGTCGTCGTCTGGTGCGGGGCCCCGGAGGACCTGCGAGATCCGTAGTGTCGCACCTCGCGTCGGACGACTCGCGATCCACGCCGCGGCTCAGTCGGTGCCGAGCACCTCGATCCGGTCGATGTAGGTCTCCCTGGGCGGGTCGATCGCCGTGGGTCGTGGCTCGGCGACCGATCGCCGGAGCAGGAACCGCAGCGGTGCGAGCGGAGCGAGGACCACGAGGAAGATGCCCCACAGCAGCCGGGTGTCGGCCGGAACCGCCCGGTCCCGGACCACGTCGACCGCTGCTGCCACCCACACCAGCACGGCCGGCAGGACGACGATCCACTCGGGCAGGCGTTCCCAGACGTTCACCCGGCCACCTCCGGAGCGGCGACGGGGCCGCCCGTGACCCCGGTGGCTGCAGGCGTGACGGCGACACCGGTGATGCGCTCGAGCTCGGCGACCAGCTCCCGTCGGCGGTCACGCCGGCGCCCGAAGCGGTGCCACGCCGAGCGGAGCAGGCCCACCGCGGTGTCGGCCACGAACACGAGCGCGGTGAACGACACGGCGACGAGCGAGAGCGCCAGGCCCACGCCGTCGCCACCCCGGGCGACCGCTCCGGTCACGATCACGAACCCGCTCGCCGTGCCGAACGTCAGCAGCGCGACCATCGGCACGATCGTCGCCCGCACCGCCGGTGACAGCGGCAGCCGGGACGCTACCCACGTGAGGAGCACCGGGATCCCGAAGATCAACAGGCCGACCACCGCGTACGGCAGCGCGAGCAACCACGCAGCTCCGCGCAGCACCTTGGACAGCAGGGTGCTGCGCCGACGTTCGACGACGGTGGCGCCGGAGGCCAGGAATCGCTCGGCGGCGTGGCGGACGGCGCGGCGTTGGTCGTCCGGCAGCGCTGCGTAGGCCGAGGCCAGCCGCTCCCGCTCACCGATCGCCACCCGCCGGTCGTCGTCGACCGTCTCGAGCGCCACGGTCGCTGCGCAGCGGAGGGCCGCCACCTCGTCCCACCCCTCGTAGTCGGGTGCGGCGGCACGCAGCTCCCGGGCGACGGTCGCCGTGAGGGCCTCGATCCCGGCCTGGTCGTCGGGGTGTTCCGTCGCGGGGACGACCACCGAGCCGCCGCGGCGCACCGCCACGTCGGAGCGGAACGCCGCCTTGTCCGCGTAGTGCAGGCCGACGGCCACGATCCGGACGTCGACCTCGGCAGCGGCCGCCATCCGGGCGGCCCCGGTGTGGACCACGCCGATCGAGGGTTCGTCCCGGGTGATGCCCTCGGGGAACACGAGCAGCAGCTCCCCGTCGTCGAGCGCAGCGGCGGCCGTGGCGAACATGGAGCGGTTGTCGGTCGTGCCGGACCGGCCCCGGTGGACCGCCACCGCACCGATGCGGTTCATGACCCACCGGGCCGGAGGGATCCGCCAGATCGCGTCGTCGGCGAGGATGCGCGGCCGACGTGGCAGTACCGACATGAGCACCAGGGCGTCTGCGAGTCCGCCGAAGTGGTTGGCCGTCACGACCACCGGTCCGGTCCCCAGGTCCGAGAGGTCGTCGGTGTCGATGTCGCGCCACACCAGTCTGGCGACCACGCGCACCAACCGGAACAGGAACCGGTGCTCGGCCCAGGACGGTCCGTGCTCGGCCGGCGCCGACGCGACCGGCCACAGGGTGCCCGCCCACAGCGCAGCGAGGACGGCGATCATCAGGTGCCAGACGCCGTGCAGCTGGAGGACCGACTCGGGGTCGCACAGGTCGACCGTCGTGCGCCCGCCGGCGTACGCGAGCAGCGCGACGGCGCCGGCTCCGAGCAGTGCCACCCCACGCACCCGGCTCCAGCCGGGCAGCGGCGCCCGCCGCCGCACCACCCGCCACAGGGGCACGCCGATCGCGGCCGCCACCAGCAGGCCGGCACCGCCGTCGTGCGTCCACTGGGCCACCCCCGTCTGGACGCCGTGGTAGTCGACCGACCCCAGGCCGGCCAGGAGCGTGACCACACCGAACGCCGTGGCCGCCCACCGTCCGGGTCCGGTCCGCTGTGCCCGGACGATCAGCCACAGGCCCACCAGCGCCAGCACGGCCGACGACGCGGCGTTGACCGGCTGGGCGATCTCCCCGGCACGGAGCAGCTCGCAGTCCGCCGCCCCGAGCGGGTCCGACGGGTCACCCGGGCCGATCAGGGGGAACCTCGACGGGCCGACCGGAGACCACACGGCGAGGATCACGGTCCCGTCACGATCCGTCGACCACCCGAACGGCGTCGGGCAGTCCGGTCCCGGTCACGTTGTTGTACCGGGGGTCCTCGTCGTCGACGCCGCAGGAGTCGTCGACCACGGGTGTGGTCGACGCGTCGATCCGGCGCTCGACCCCGTAGAAGTCGCCCCGGAGGCCGGGTTCGTCCTGCAGGAGGAGCGCCACCAGGCCGGCGACCTGGGGTGCCGCCTGCGACGTGCCCGTCATCGTCCCCCACGCCCCACCGGGCAGCGCGCCGGGCACCAGCTGGCCGACGGCGGCGACGTTGGGCTGGCTGTCGGTCGGACCCGGCCCCCGCCCGGAGGTGGGGAGCGGCCGCTGGTCGGTACCGAGCGCGCCGACGGTCAGGGTCGTGCGCTGGGACCCGGGCGTGGTGACGCTCCCGCAGGCGGGTCCGCCGTTGCCCGCGGCGGCGACCGGCACGATCCCGGAGGCCTCCACCACCCGCTGCGCCCGCTCCAGCGCCAGGTTGGGTCGGGTCAGCCCCCAGGAGTTCACGAGCACGTCGGGCCGGAGGTCCGGGTCCGGGTCGCCGCCGGCCCGATCCGTCGGGGCGACCATGAACTGCAGCGCAGCGAGGAGTTCGTCGAGGTCGCACACCGTGCCGGTGCAGCCCCGGGCTGCGATCCACTCGGCACCGGGTGCCACGCCGACCGCCGGGACGGCCTGTCCGCCGCTCCACGACGTGCCGCCGGCCACGGCACCGCCTGCTGCCGGCACCGCCCGCCCGACGGCGATCGACGCCACGTGCGTGCCGTGTCCCTGCGGGTCGCACGGACCTTCGCACCGGCCGTAGGGGTCGAACCAGCTGCGGTCGTGCGCCACCGGCCCGCCGGGCTGGTCCGGTGCACCTCGGTACCCGGCCGCCAGCGCCGGGTGGGTGCCGTCCACGCCGGTGTCGATCACACCGACGGTCACCCCGGCGCCATCCGGTGCGCCCGGTCGCGCCCGGAGCGCGGTGACGCCGAGCGCGTCCAGGGCCGGTGACCCCGTCGGCGCCGGTCCGGGGAACACCGGCTCGTCGTCGGCGGTCTCGATGGCGGCGTCGCGACCACCGACGATCTCGGCCACGCCGTCCAGGTCGCGGAGCTGCTCGGCGACCCCCTCGTCGCAGGTGCAGACGGCGATCGCGTTGGCCATCCACAGGTCCCGGTACCCCACGCCGGCCTCGTCGAGCAGTCGACGGGCCTCGGCCTGACTGCGCTCGGCGTTCGCCTGCAGCTCACGCACCAGCGAGCGGCCACGCTCGACCTGGTCGTCGGCCTCGGTGAACTCCGCCAGGTCGGGGAAGTCCTCGAACACGACCACGTAGAAGCGCAGGTCGTTCTCGTCGCCACCGTCGCCACCCGTCGACACCGAGGCCCCCTCGTCCGACGTGCACGCGGCGCCGAGGGCCACCACGACCGCGGCCAGGCCGAGCAGCGTGACGACCCGACACCACCAGCGGGGGTGGGTGGTCCTCTGTGCTCCGCGCACCGCAACTCCGTGGTCGACCGTGCGGACTCGTCGCCGTCCGCACGGTCGACGATAGGTCCTCACCACCAGGAACCGGTCCCGCGACGAGCGAGCCGGTCAGCGGGGGTCGCGCCACATGAGCCACAGGTCGGGTCCGCGCCCCCGGTCGACGTGCAGCACCTCGGTCACCTCGAAGCCGAACCGCCGGTAGAAGGGGACGTTGGCCTCCTTGGAGGACTCCAGGTAGCAGCCCACGCCCTCGTCGTCCGCCCGCGCCACGAACGGCGTCACGAGCGCACCGCCGAACCCGCGACCCTGGTGGTCCGGGTCCGTGCCCAGCACCGACAGGTACCAGTGGGGCTCCCGGGGGTGGTGTCGGTCGGTCTCGGCGAGCGGGGCCAACCTGAGGAGACCGCCGGGACCGAGCGGGCGCAGGACCCGGGGCAGCAACCGGAGCAGGTCGACGTTCCGGGTCGGCGGGGTCCCGGGCGGCACCCACACCGCCGCGGCCTCGCCGTGTGCGGTGACCCACACCTGTCCGCCGCGGTCGACCTGGCCCTGGGCGTACTCGAGCAGCACCCGCCCGGCCCGCTCCGCGCTGCGTCGCCCCCGGACGAGCCACGACCACACCGGGTCGTCTGCGAACGCCCGGCCGAGGAGGCGTTCGGTGGCCCGACCCTCCTCCGTTCCCCGCAGTCGGTCGGGCAGTCGGCGGATCGAGTGGTCCACGATGGCCATCCTCGCGCCGCCGAGACCGCCCGTGCCGACACGGTCCGGTGGGATCAGCGGTCGCCGTCCCCGTAGCCTGAGGTTCATGGTGATGGCTGATCGTCCCGACGTCCCCACGGCCGGTGTGCCGGTGTCGACCATCGCCGTGGTCGGCCTGGCGCAGAACGTGCTGATCGGTCTGTCCAAGGTGCCGTTCCGTCGCCCGCTGCACGGCGTGCTCTCGCCGGTGGAGAACCTGGCGGCCGCCACCACACGGCAGGTGGTCCGGACGTTCATGGGGTACTCGTCCTCGCTCCCGGTGGAGGAGTTCCGGTCGATCGAACTGGTGCTCGACCGCGTCTGTCAGGTGGTCCTCCCGCCGTGGGTGCGGCTCCGCAAGGGCGTGGACCGCTCCCGGGGGCAGGTCGCCGGTGTTCCCGGCATCTGGCTCCGTCCCCACGGCGTGGAGCCGAGGGCGACGATCCTCTACCTGCACGGTGGCGGCTACATCGGCACCTCGCCCGAGATGTACACGGCGTGGGTGGCGACGCTGGTGGCCGGCACCGGGTCCGAGGCCTTCGTGCCCGACTACCGGCTCGCACCCGAGTTCCCGTTCCCGGCGGGGGTGGACGACGCGCTCGCCGTGTTCACGGCGCTCCGTGACCGCGCCGCCGGCGACGTCCTGCTCGTGGCCGGCGACTCCGGTGGTGGTGGCCTGGCCACGTCGTTGGTCGAGCGCATCGACGAGGAGGGGGTCCGTGGTCCCGACGGTCTCGTGCTGATCTCGCCCGAGGTCGATCTGGACCTCGACGACGTCTCGATCTCCGAGAACGCGGCGACCGACATCCTCCCGTGGAACATCCCGGTGAGCCCCTACCTCCGGGGCGTGGATCCGGCGGACCAGCGGGTCTCGGCGGTGCACGCCCGGGTCGGGTGCTACCCGCCGACGATCGTCGTGTCGGGCGGGGCCGAGATGTTCCGTGACTCCGTGCGTCGTCTGGTGGACCGCATGGAGTCCGAGGGCGTGGCGGTTCGGGCCGTCGAGGTGGACGGCGTGTTCCACGTCTTCCCGATCCTCCTGCCGTGGTCCACCTGCGCCCGCGACGTCGTGGAGCGCATCGACGCCTTCGTGGACGACGTCGTGGCTGCTCCGGCGACCTCTCTCGGCCGGACCGGCGGCGTGGTGGACTGAGTCGCCGGGGCGGGGGTCAGTCCCACATCCACTCGAGCCGGTGGGCCAGGTCACGGCTGCGGAACAGCTCGTAGGACCACACGCCGGTCCTGGCGGGCAGCTCCGGGTGGTCCAGGTCCGGCAGGAACACCGTGGCCGCCACCCCGTCGACCACCCAGGTGGCCGGCCGGTACCAGGGTCCCTCCCACTCCACGACCAGGGCGAGCTCGGCCGAGCTGAGCGGTCCGATCAGGTCGACCTCGCACACGCTCCCCGCAGCCTCGACCACCACGGGGTAGTCGAGTCCGTCGAGCGCCCGGGGCTCCCACCCGGCGACCCGACCGGGTCGCGCGGGGACGGGCCGGCCGAGGAGCGCCTCGACCACCTCGGGCGCCCGGAGGGTCCCGTACGCCACCACCCAGCGGTCGACGTGGTCGTCCACGGGTGGCGTCAGCTGCCGGCGGGCAGGGTCCCGAGGTACTGCTGCTGCAACCCGGCCAACGTCCCGTCCGACTCGGCCTGGTCGAGTCCGCGGTTCACGAGCTCGAGGGTCTCGGTGTCACCAGCGGCGACGGCCACGCCGTACCGGTCGCCGGTCTCGAGCGTCGCTGCGATCCGCAGACCCGGTCCGGAGGCGACGAGCGCGTCGGCTGCCGGGGTGTCGTCGACGAGTGCGGCGATCCGACCGGCGCGGAGCGCCTCGTCCATCGCTGCCGTCGACTCGAACGTCTCGATCCGCACCCCCGGGGGCCGGTTCGCCTCCACGTAGGCCTTGCCGGTCGTCTCGTTCTTCACGCCGACGGTCCGTCCGGACAGGCTCGTCAACGAGTCGGTGGTGGAGTCCTCGGACCGGACGACGAGCGCCTGGGAGACCTCCAGGTAGGGGCGGGAGAAGTCGACCTGTTCCTCGCGTTCAGGAGTGATGGTCACTGCGGAGAACACGGCGTCGCACACGCCCACGGACACCGCGTCGAAGAGTCGCCCGAACGGCAGGTCGACCACGACGAGCGTGCGGTCGGCGCTGTTGGCGACCGACTGGGCGAGGTCCATGTCGAACCCGGTGTAGCCCGACGGGGAACCGCCGGTCGGGTCCTCCTCCTCGAAGGGGGGGTACGGGGCGTCGGTGCACACCACCAGGGGTGACTCGCCCCGTTCGACGAGGGCCACCGCCTCGGGCGACACCGGTCGACCCTGGTCGTCGCAGGGGAGGATGGTGCCGGCCGGCAGGCGGTTCTCGACCCGACCCGCCGCGGCCTCGATCGAGTCCGGCTTGACCCGGATCAGCCCGGTGAACGGCTCCTCGAGCTGCTCGATCATGAACAGGGTGCCCCCGAGGAGCACCGCGAACAGGAGCGCCAGCGTGAGGAGCACACCCCGCCGCATGTCGGGCACGGCGAGCGTCGAGATGGCGAGCAGCACGCCGATCACGGCGACCACGAGCATGGTCAGGGTCAGCACCGGCAGGTTGGGCTGCGCGTCGAACAGCCGGTCCGACCGAGCCTCGCTCTGCTGCCTGCTGAGGGTGACGATCTGGCCGACGACCGATCCCGGGCCGTCGAGCACCTCGGGGATCTGCTGGTTGAACTGCGTCGCCCACCACTCGGTCTCCGGTGCGGTCCGACCGTCCTGGAGCGTCTCGAACTCCAGGTTGGCCACCGAGCGCGCGTAGCAGACGGAGGTCGCCTGGATGTTCCTGCCCGTGGCGTCCGGCAGGAGCCCGGCGTTCTCGGCGAGCAGCTCGATGGCGTTGGCCTCCCGGCTGACGGCCTGGTTGGTCCGCTGGAACGTCAGGGTGGCCTGGGCGACGACGAAGGCGGTCAGGAACACCGCCAGGGTCACGATCGGCCCGACGATCGCCTCGGTCTTGATCCCCTGGAAGTCGCCGCTGAACAGCCCGCCCACTCGCGGCCGCAGCACGAACACGCCGACGAAGACGGCGACGATGCCGGCGAGGAGGGCCCAGATCACGGATCTACTGTGCGCCCTCGGTCGTGGTGACGGCAACTCCACGCAGCGTGCGCGGCGACCCGGTCAGCGCAGGCGCCACTCGATCCGCTGCCCCGAGCTGAACGCCGCCTGCCCCTCGGCGATCGAGGCCGGGCTCGTGCCGAGCCCGATGAACGCGTAGCCGAGTCCGAGCGCCTGCGAGCGACTCAGCTCCTGGCCCGCCCAGATGGACCGCACCGTGCCCTCGACGGCGAGGGCCGGAGCGGAGGCGATCGCTGTCGCGCAGGTCCGAGCGGCGTCGAGCAGCTCGTCGCCGGGTACCACCTCCGACACCAGGCCGACCTGGTGGGCGCGTGCCGCCGACAGTCGCTCGTGGTTGCCCATGAGCGAGAGCCGCATGATCTCGCCGAACGGCATGCGTTGCATCAGGTGGATGGGCTCGAACGTGGCGCACATCCCGTAGGTGACGTGGGGGTCGAAGAACGTGGCGTGCTCGGCGGCGATGATGAACTCCACCTCGCCCAGCAGGTAGAAGGCGCCACCGCACGCCATGCCGTTGACCGCAGCGATGACCGGCTTCCACAGGTCGGCGGTCTTGGGGCCGATCCAGTCGCCCGGGTCGTCGAAGTGGAACGGCGTGGTGGCGCCCCCGATCCGGTGGTGGATGTCGTCGAGCTCGGCGCTGTCGCCGTCCATCTGCTCGGCGCGGTCGATCCCGGTGCAGAACGCCTTCTCACCGGCGCCGGTCAGCACGACGCACCGCACCGGGTCGTGGAGTCGCAGCGTCCTCCACATCTCGTGGAGCTCGCGCTGCATGGTGCGGTTGAAGGCGTTGTGGACCTCGGGGCGGTTCAGCGTGACCGTGGCGACGCCGTCGTCGGTCTCGGTGTAGGTGATGGTCTCCCACGTGCGCTCGTTCGGGTCCGCCACGTGACACCTCCGCTCGGCTCGATCCCGCGACCACACTAACCGGGGTCGCTCGGGGCTCAGTCCGGGGCGTCGGCGCCGACCGTGGTGGTGGACACGGCGTCCGGGTCGTCGAGACGCCGGATCGACAGGGCCGTCGCGGTGAGCACGACGATGGCCACGATCGCCGTGGTCTCCTCGTCGAACCCCTCCGTCAGTTGCAGCACGGTGAACGCGATCGCGAACGCCGCAGCCGCCAGGCCGTGGATCGCCGCCCGCTGGCGTCCCAACGGGGTGCCCTGCGTCAGGTTGATGAGCGCGAGCGCGAGCGAGATCACGAGGAGCGGCGTGAAGATCATGCGGATGTACGCCGGCTCGACCGCGTCGATCGCCGGGTTGAGGATGAGCGACATGCCCACGGCCAGCGAGGTGATGGACAGCTGCAGCGGCAGGTGGGCGGCGATCCACAGTCGGATCCGACTCGAGGTCTCGGGTAGTCCCGCCGGCGTCACGTCGGTGAAGTAGAGCCACCAGATCACGTAGATGGCGGCGAACGTCAGCGGCAGCCCGATCAGGTCCACCCGGTCGAGCGGCTCCTCGGTCGCGATGAGGGCGATCTTCAGGAACGCCTCACCGAGGACGATGATCGTGTACTCGCCGAAGCGGTGCACCAGGTGGCTGCGGTCCAGGGCCTGGTCCAGCTTCATCCCCCGGTCGGGTGCGATCACGATCACGATCGCGGCGACCCACGGGATCCAGTACCAGACGTCCCCGTACAGGGGGCTGAACAGGAAGATGACCCCGGCGATGCCCGACCGGACGGCGTGGTGGCGGGCGAAGGCCCGCAGCTCCGGTCGTTCCCGGGCCGCGAGCAGGTAGAGGGGGACGAGGGTCGCCGTGACCAGCGCGAACATCGGTCCGACCAGATCGGTGTTGTTCTCGATGGTGTCGTCGGCGGCGATCGCCAGCACCAGCACCAGGATCATCTGCACGACGTACAGCGCCCGTGGCCAGAACCGCTGCAGCGTGTGCCGGTTGGTGAGGAGCGTCGTCTCGACCCAGGCGACCCAGATCATCGTGCCGACGATCGCCAGCCAGGCGGCGTGTCCGAGGGACTTGTCCTTGGAGTACGAACTGCTCAGGACGACGATCGACGCGACGAACGTGAGGTCGTAGAAGAGCTCGAGCCAGGACTGGTTCGGTCCGGGTCGCAGCCGGGTCAGCACGCTGGTCCGCTGGTCGGTGGTCACCGTCAGCGGAGCCTAGAGGCAGCCGCAGTCGATCCCACCCTCCGGGCGGCGAGCGGTCAGCTCCCGGGGTCGGGGAACACGCCGCCGTCGGTGCCCGTCCGGCCGAGGGACCGGTAGCGGCGTCCGGCGAACCACCAGCGCCCGTCGATCCGGACCACCCGGTCCGTGTAGCGGCCGTAGGCGGTCGACCACTCCTCGCTCGCGGCCAGTCGTCGGACCTCGCACATGTGGACCCGGGCGACGGCTCGGTCCGGGTCGCCCGACGGGTCCGGCTCGCTCAGCACGTTCAACACGACGAACTCGAAGAAGTCGAACCGCTCCACGGCACCGCCGATGAACTCGCCCAGTGCTCCGGGTCCGGTGAGCTCGAACGCCGGTCGGGTCACGGTGTCGACCTCGATGCGACAGTCGGGGAGGAACAGCTCGTCGAGCTCCGACCAGGCGCGACGGGTGACGGTGTCGGCGTAGGCGGCGAGCAACCTCGAGATCCCCACGTGGGCGAGGTCGTCGAGTTGGTCCCAGCCGCCCACCTCCGCGCTCACTGCATCCGGTCCTGCGGGGCGAGCGGTCCCGGGAGCGTCGCAGCCCCGACGGGTTCGATCCGGTGGACTCCCCGGGGCCGCCACGGCAGGGCGTCGGCGACGCCCAGGTGGTCGGCCAGCAGGTAGGCGATCGACAGCCACATCTCGGTGCCCTGCAGTCCCGGTTGCTGGTCGGGGGAGAAGGCGAAGCCCTGTCCGTCGACCCAGTGGGCGGTGAGGTCGTGGAGCATCCGACGCGCGGCGTCGCGCAGCTCCACCTGGCGGTGGTCGGTCTGCTGGGCGCAGAGCCAGATGGGGTGGGCGACGTCGAGCACGTTGCACGCCGTCCGCTCCCGTTCGACGAACCAGCCGTGCTGCCGCGCGTGGGCGGCCACGGTGTCGAGCACCTCCTCGGGGTGGGGGACGGCCACGCCGAACTGGGCGAAGGTGCCCCGCACCGCCCGGTACCAGCCGTTGACCGGCATGAGCCACCCCCACGTCCGGTTCGGCCCACCCCACATGCCACTGAACGGGTCGACCCGGCGGGCCATCCAACCGAGCACCACGTCGATCGGATCGTCCAGGCCGTGGTGTCGCCGGTTCTGGTAGACGGCGGTGCCCCAGAAGTCGACCCACGACCCGGCCGGCCAGGCCAGTTCCGGCCACGGCAGCCCGTCGAGGCGGCGCAGCAGGTCCTCGGCGGTGCAGTCGTGCACCACGCGCACCGGGTACGGCAGGTGGCTGCCGAGCACCTCGAGTGCGTAGCCGATCGACAGCACTCCGTACTGGTGGAACTCCGCCTCGTGGACGAGCTCGAGCGGGTCGGCGCCGAGGGGTGGTTCGAGCGGCTCCGGCACGAGACCCGTCACCGGATCCTGCAGCGCCTGCAGCCAGCCGACGAGCTCGTCGACGGGACCCGCCCGCCCGACGTCACCGAACGCAGCGGCGATCTCCACGGCGTCGCAGGTCGGTCGGATGCGGGCCGGCCCACCGGGCACGTCGACGTAGCGGACGCCGGTGCCCGCCGGTGCCCGGTGGTGGTCGAGCACGTCGGTCCACTGCTCGGCGACCCGGGCGATCCACCGCTCCAC
This sequence comes from uncultured Actinomycetes bacterium, assembly GCA_903873135.1. Taxonomy (GTDB): domain Bacteria; phylum Actinomycetota; class Acidimicrobiia; order Acidimicrobiales; family Microtrichaceae; genus SXMI01. The sequence goes on along the minus strand of CAIQNH010000085.1, from coordinate 15,555 downwards.
GTCGGCCCGGCGGCGCACGAGGCTGGGAGCGGTGCGGTCGCCCGACCGACGGTCGGCGATCACGGTCGCGGGGACCCCGGCGACCACCGACCACGGCGGCACGTCCCGGGTGACCACGGCGCCGGCTGCGACCACGCTGTGCGCTCCGATGGTGACCCCGTCGGTGACGACGACCTGGGTTCCGATCCAGACGTCGTCCTCCACGACGATGCCCTGTTCGTCGAGTCCCTGCAGCCAGATCGGGGTCTCGAGGTCGTCGAAGACGTGGTTGAACCCGAAGAACGACGCGTGGGATGCGACGCGCACCCCGTCGCCGATGCGCACCCGTCCGGCCAGGGTGACGAACGGGTTGAGCGAGACGTCGGCGCCGATCTCGAGTCGGTCCCGCAGCACGCACCCGTGCGCGGCGAAGCTCCGGTCACCCATGCGGAGCGACTCGCAGGCGACGTGGGCTCCCTGGGCCACGAACACCCGGTCGCCGAACTCGGCGCCGATGCGGTCCCGCAGCTCCTGCTGCCGCTGGGCCTGCCCGGGCCAGAGCTCGTCCGGTCCCCACACGGCGATCCAGGGTTCCACCTCGACCTGCTCGAACGGTGCGGTCGCCCCCGCCCCGTCCGTCGTCGTCTCGTCCGTCGCCTCGTCCTCCACCGGACCATCTTGGCCGACGGGAGCCGACGAGACGACCGGTCGGATCAGCCGGGGGAGTCCTGGCGGAGCTCTCCCTCGGCCACCAGTCGGTCGAGCGTGAGCTCGGGGTGCTCGGCCTCGAGCCGCTCCAACCAGTAGGTCGACTCGAACACGGCGAGGAGGCTGCCGTCGCTGCGGGCCAGCACGTCGACGCCCTGCATGGCCCGCAGCGCGGGTCGGGATGCCTCGTCGGTGAGTCGGGCCACCCGGTAGCGGGTCGGTGTCAGCTCGACCGGCGCGCCGAACTCCTCCGTCAACCGGTGGGTCGCCACCTCGAACTGCAGTGCGCCGACTGCGGCGAGCACCGGCGCCTGGTCCCCGAAGTCCTCGTCCCGCAGCACCTGGACCACACCCTCCTCGTCGAGCTGCCGCACGCCGTTGCGGAACTGCTTGGCCCGCCGGACGTCGGTGGTGCGGACCACTGCGAAGTGCTCCGGGGCGAACGACGGGATGGGTGGGAAGGTCACCGGGTCCGACTCGTACAGCGAGTCGCCCACCCGGACGTCGCCGGCGTTCACCAGGCCCACCACGTCGCCCGGGAAGGCCTCCTCGATGGTCTCGCGTTCGGCGCCGAACACCGAGTGGGCGTACTTGGTGGCGAACGGTCTGCCCGTCCGGTCGTGGGTGACGACCATGCCGCGCTCGAACCTGCCCGAGCACACCCGGACGTAGGCGATCCGGTCCCGGTGGGCCTTGTCCATGTTGGCCTGCACCTTGAACACGAACCCGCTGAGGGGCGCGTCGAGCGGGCGGGGTTCGCCGGCGACGTCGAGCCGGGGACCGGGGGAGGGGACCTCGTCGACGACCGTGTCGAGCAGCAACCGGATGCCGAAGTTCGTCAGCGCCGAGCCGAACAGGACCGGGGTGGTCTCGCCCGCCAGGAAGAGCTCCTCGTCGTGGTCGGTGCCCTCGAGCAGCTCCAGCTCGTCGGCGGCCTGCGTCCACGCGTCGCCCTCGTCGACCCGGGCCTGCTCGGGATCGACGACCTCCTCGTGGGCCTCGGTGGCGCCGCGCGCCGTCCGGGTGAAGCGCGTGAACTCGCCGGTGCGCCGGTCGACCACCCCGCGGAAGTCGCCGGCGATCCCGACGGGCCACGTGATGGGGGTGCACACGATCGACAGGTGGGACTCGATGTCGTCGATCAGCTCGAACCCCGACAGGCCGGGGCGGTCCCACTTGTTGACGTACGTGATGAGCGGGAGCCCGCGGTCCCGGCAGACCTCGAACAGCTTGAGCGTCTGCGCCTCGATGCCCTTGGCGGCGTCGAGCACCATCACGGCGGCGTCGCAGGCCGTGAGCACCCGGTAGGTGTCCTCGGAGAAGTCGCGGTGGCCCGGGGTGTCGAGCAGGTTGACCACGCAGTCCCGGTAGGGGAACTGCAACACGGTCGAGGTGATCGAGATCCCGCGCTGCTGCTCGAGGTCCATCCAGTCGGAGGTGGCCGACCGGCGGTCACCCCGCGCCTTGACCGCACCCGCCTCCCGACCCAGGGCGCCGCCGTAGAGCAGGAGCTTCTCGGTGAGGGTGGTCTTGCCCGCGTCGGGGTGCGAGATGATCGCGAACGTCCGCCGTCGGGCGGCCTCGGCGACGGGGTCGGTGGTCACCGGTCCACTCAACCCGTGCGGCCCGGTGGGTGCAAGCCGGGGCGGATCGGGTACGTGCGGCTCAGGTGACGGACCGGTCGACCGCGTCGAGCAGCGCGATGTTGCGGGGGTCGCCGGTCAGGCCCATGTGCATCTTGTTCATCACGTAGCCGCCGCCGATGCGCCGGTCCGGATCGGCGAACCCCAGCGACCCACCGGCGCCGCCGTGACCGAAGGACCGGCCGCCGAGGAACGGTGACATGTCGGAGTGCGTCATGAAGCCGAGTGCGAACGGGATCGGGAAGATGAGGACGCTGTCCGGGCCGGAGACCTGGGGCACGATCGCCCGGTCGACGGTCTCGGGCTGCAGGGTGCGGACCCCGTCGGTCTCGGCCACCAGCGAGGAGTACATCCGGGCGAGCGACGTGGCGTTGGTGATGCCGTTGGCTGCGGGGATCTGGGCCGACCACACCCGCGACTCGTTCCACACCTGCTCCTCGGCGAACGCACCGCCGGGAGCGGTGAGGGCCCGACCGACCAGGTTGTCGGGTCCGAGGAACTGCTCGAGCATGGCGATGAGGCTCATCGGTGCGTCGTCGGACCCCGGGCCCTCCTCGGCGAGCATCATGGGCTCGGGCACGGCGCTCATGGGGATGAGCGGCGCCACCCGGTGCTGCTCGCTCTCGGGCAGGCCGATCCAGAAGTCGAGACCGAGCGGCTCGGCCACCTCCTCGGCGAAGAACTCGCCGATGCTCCGCCCGCTGACCCGACGCACGATCTCGCCGACCAGCCAGCCGTAGGTGATGGCGTGGTAGCCGTGCTGGGTGCCCGGCTCCCACAGCGGCGTGGACTCGGCCAGCGCCTCGGTCACCGTGTCCCAGTCGAGCGCCTCGTCCAGGCTCATGCGTCGCTCGGTGTCGACGAGCCCGGTCTCGTGGGTGAGGAGCCAGCGAACGGGCACCTGCTCCTTGCCCGACGCGGCGAACTCCGGCCAGTAGTCGACCACCGGAGCGTCCAGGTCGAGCAGCCCGCGCTCGGCCAGCAGATGGGCGCACACGGCGGTGGCCCCCTTGGTGGTCGAGAACACCAGCTGGAGGGTGTCCTCGTCGTACGGCCGGCCGTCGGCGTCGGCCACGCCGCCCGTGAGCGAGACCACCTCCTCGCCGTCGACGAAGAGGGAGAACCCGGCACCCACGTCGCCGTGCTCGGTGAAGTTGGACTCGAAGGCGTCGGCGACCGCCTCGAAACCCGGTGCCACCTGCCCGCGGATGTCGGTCATGGTTCCTCCTCGACGCAGTCGGGCCGGTCCGGGCGGACCGGGGCGACCGGCGCTGCTCGGTCGGGGAGGTTACCCGTGATCAGCTGACGGTGAAGGTGGCGAGCTGGTACTCGACGGAGCCGTCCTCGTTGGTGAGCTCGACCAGGACGGTGTTGGGCCCGGCGTCGAGCGCGGCGACGTCGAGCGGTGCGGTCCCGCCGTCGGACGGTCCCGACACGAGCGTGAACGGCGACAGCTCGTCCACCTGGTCCGGCGGTCCCGAGCCCGCTGGGTCGTTGAGCCAGAACCGGGCCACCAGCACGCCGGGGGCCTCGACCACCACCCAGGCCCGCGGTCCGCCGAGGTCGAGGCCGTCGAGTCGTTGGAGCCCCTCGTCCGGACCCACCTCCGAGACCCGGATCCCGTCGGCCGGTTCGAGTCGGACGATGCGTGCCGGCTCGTTCACCAGTTGGTCGCGGGTCAGGGTGGCGCCCAACACCTGCGAGGGCACCGAGTCCGGCACGGTCACCGGGACGAGCTCGGCCTCCCGCGCGGCCCGGGCCTGGTAGCCCATCGGGACGACCACGGCTGCGGTGACGGCGAGCGACACGGCCACGGCGCCGAGCGCGTGGCGCCAGCCCCGTCCGGACGCGTGCACGGCACGCACCGCTGATCCCTCCGAGTCAGCCACGGGGTCCATGGTGGCGTACGCGCGGCTCCAGCGCACCGGTCGCGGGGCTGGGTAAATCCCGCGTGGTCACGCCTCGTCCTCGGGGTCGGGTTCGGAGTAGAGGTCGATGATCCCCAGCCGGACCGCCGAGAGCACGGCGTGGGTGAGACTCTGGGTGTCGAGCCGGCGGTAGGTCGCGTTCAGGTGGTTGTGGACGGTCTTCTGGGTGATGCCCAGGGCCCGGGCCGCCTGCTTGGTCGACTTGCCGTCGGCGATCATCTGCAGGATCTCCACCTGGCGGTCCGAGAGCAGTTCGGACTTGGGGATCGAGTTGACGTGCTCGAGCATGGACGCGGCCAGCTTGGGGCTGAGCACCTCCTCGCCCGCCTCCACGCGCTCGAGCGTGTCGAGCACCTCGGCGAACGACGTGCCCTTGGTCAGGTAGGCCGACGCACCCGCCTGGAGCGCGGCCTTGGTGCGTTCCGGGTCGTCGTGCATCGTCAGCACCACGATCCGCACGTCGGGGTTGGCGCTGCGGATGCGCGTCGTCGCCTGCACGCCGTCGAGGACGGGCATCGACAGGTCCATCAGCACGATGTCCGGTTCGGTCGCTGCGGCCAGGTCGACCGCCTCCTCGCCGTTGGACGCCTCGCCGACGACGTCGATGCCGGCGCCCTCGAGTCCGCGTCGGATCCCGTCGCGCAGGATCTGGTGGTCGTCTGCGAGCAGCACCTTCATGGCAGTCGCTCCCTGTGGGTGGTGGGTGTGGATGGGTCGGTCACGGTCGCAGTTCCCGGTGCTCGGCGACGGGGGGACCGTCGCCGACGGGGACGGTCGGGGACTCGGAGGGGAGGGCGGCGGGACCGGCCGTCACGCGCACCGTCGTCCCTCCTGTCGGGGTGCTCTCGATCCTCAGGCGCGCACCGATCACGTCGGCCCGTTCGCGCATGCCGACGAGTCCGTACGCCGAGTCCCGTGTGCTCGCCGTGAGGTCGAACCCGCGACCGTCGTCGGTGATGGTCAGCTCGTAGTCGCCCCCGCCGACCCGCCAGTCGACGAGCACCGCGCTGGCTGCAGCGTGCCGGTCGACGTTGCTGAGCGCCTCCTGCAGGATGCGGAGCAGTTCGGTCTCCACCGGCGCCGCCACGCGGGCCGGACCGTCGGGTGCGGTGAACGTGGCCGGGGTCCCCGTGCGCTGGGTGAACCTGGTCGTCATCTCGGCCCCCCGGACGGCGAGCGGGTGGCTGTCGTCGATGCTCGCCCGCAGGTCCGACAGCGTGTAGCGGAGGTCGTCGATCGCGGAGTTCACGTCTCCCCGCAGGCGGGCCACCTGTTCGCTCGGGGTCGTCCCGCCGATCTGGTCGAGCTCCATGGAGATGTAGGTCAACCACTGACCCAGACGGTCGTGCAGCTCCCGGGCGATGCGGCTCCGTTCCTCCTCGGCGCCGAGGGTGCGGAGGCGGGCGAACCAGCGGGCGTTGTCGATGCCCAGGCCGAGCACGTCGGTCAGCCCGCTCAGCAGGATGAGGCGGCGTTCGTCGAAGTGTCCGGCGTCGGGGTGCTCGAGGCCGACCACGCCGACGATCCGGCCCCGGGAGGTGATCGGTGCGTACACCCCGCTCGAGCGGTCGGGCTGCAGCGCCGGAGGTGCTCCGGCCTGGGCCCGGTGCTCGACCACCACCGGTGCGGAGCCGCGCAGCGCCTCGGCCAGGCCACCGGGGAGTGCGTCGCTGCTGTAGGCCGAGGCCAGGACGCACCCGTCGGCGATGCGGGTGGTCCACTCGTCGGTGGGCTCGTCCCAGGTCAGCAGGACGACGGTGTCCACCTCCAGGTCTCGGCGCAGCTGGCGCCGGGCCTGCTCGACGGTGTCGCGCAGGCTGAGCGATCCGGGGAGCGACCTGGCGGCGCGCGTGAGCGAGACGAGCAGGTCGTTCGCCTCGCTCAATCGGGTGACCTCACCGGTCAGCTCGCTCCGACCACGGTCGGCCTCCTCGAGCCGAGCCTTCAGGAACGCCGCCCCGGCGACCGCCAGGGCCACGACCATCAGGGCGGCCAGGTCCCGGCGGCTGTCGAACTGCCCGCCCAGGTCGACGCGGCCGACCGGGGTGCACAGCACCAGCACCGTCACACCGATCGCAGCTGCCGTCAGTCCGCGCCAGCCCCCCCAGCCGAGCGTGACCACGATGATCGTGGCCAGCAGCACGAAGAAGTACGGACTCTCCACGCCACCGTCGGCGCCGACCACGGCGGCCACGGCGACCACGTCCACGAACGGCGTGGTGACGCTGCGCCAGTCGGTGGCCCCCGGGCGAACCGGGATCATGGTCCGGTAGGTGGTCACGAACAGGCACACCGCCGTGGCGAGCACCGCGGCGTAGCTGCCCCGGAACGCCGCCGGTGCGGCGAACAGCAGTCCGAACCCGACGGCCCCCCAGCGCACCGCCAGCACGGCCGGGTTGATCGCCGCGCCGTAGTCCGGGGCGGGTGTCGCCGACCCCGTCAGGTACTGGTCCGGTCGGGCCGGCGAGGCGATTCCCAGCGCGTCGGGTAGGGACGCGCGACGACCGTCCCGGAACGCCCCCCAGCCTTCCCCTGCTGCAGCGCCTCCCCGGTCGTCAGGTCCGCCCGGCGCACCGGCGGTCGACCGTTCACTCGTCGACTCCGTGGGGCCGAGCCTACCGACCGGGCGCAGTCCTCCGTCACACTTCGCGACCTCGGCCCCGTGGAACCTACGATGCGCCGCGTCGGTGGTCACGGGCCACGCCGGCTGCGAGGCCGTGCGACTCCGGGTCCGGGCCCGGAGGAGGATCTGTGGAGGACGACGAGGTGGAGTTCCCGGGGGCACGCCGCCCGGACCGTCGTCGGTGGGTCGACTCCGGCGGTGTCAGGCTCGCCGTCGTCGAGTGGGGCGACCAGGACGCCCCGCCCGTCGTCGTCGCCCACGGCGGGTTCGACTTCGCCGAGACCCTGGACGTCTTCGCCCCCCTGCTCGCCGACGCCGGGTGGCGGGTCGTGAGCTGGGACCAGCGGGGCCACGGGGACTCCGACCGGGCCGCGCTCTACAGCTGGGACGCCGACCTCCGCGACGCGGTGGCGGTGCTCGACTCGGTCACCGAGGGGCCGGTGCCGGTCGTCGGACACTCCAAGGGTGGCTCGCTGCTCATGTACCTCGCCGGCGCCATGCCGCACCGGGTGTCGGCCCTGGTCAACCTGGACGGCCTGCCGTCGTGGGGCCGCATGTCCGACGTGGCGGACCGGGAGCGCAGCCGGACCCTGCGCCGGGAGATCGGCTCGTGGCTCGAGCACCGTCGGACGCTGGTCGGTCGGGAGCGCAAGCCGGGGAGCATCGACGAGCTGGCGCGTCGTCGGGGTCGGATGAACCCTCGCCTGAGCGTCGAGTGGCTCCGCTACCTGGTGACCGTCGGTGCCACCCGGTCCGAGGACGGCTGGCGGTGGAAGATCGACCCGACCATGCGGCTGGGCGGGTTCGGTCCGTTCCATCCGGAGTGGGCCCTGCGGCACCTGCCCGGACTCGACGTGCCGTTCCTCGGGGTGCTCGGGCTCGAGCAGGAGGTCATGGGGTGGGGGACCCGGCCGGAGCACGTGGCCGGCTTCCTGCCCCGGGACCACCGGTTCGAGACCCTCGAGGGGGTCGGACACTTCGTCCACGTCGAGCAGCCGCAGCGGGTCGCCGACCTCGTCACCGGGTTCCTGTCGTGAGCGATCGACGGACCACGTGGATCCAGCACAACCGGGTGCGACTGGCGCTCCACGAGCTCCAGTCGGGCACCGGTCGGCCGCTGCTGCTCCTGCACGGCCTCGGCGAGGCGACCCCGGAGCTCGTGCCGGCCGGACTCCGCTGGCCCGGTCCCGTGCTGGGTCTGGACTTCACCGGCCACGGCGAGTCCACCGTCCCCACCGGAGGCGGCTACACCGCTGAGATCCTGGTCGCCGACGCCGACGCAGTGCTGGCCCGAGTGGGGAGCGTCACGCTCGTCGGCCGGGGACTGGGGGCCTACATCGGGCTGCTCGTGACGGGGGCTCGCCCCGAGCTGGTGCGCGGGCTGGCCATCACCGACGGGGCAGGGCTGGTGGGTGGCGGGACCGAGCCGGGCTCCCCGTCGATCGTCTACCCGGAGCCGGGCCGCACCGGCTCGCCCGACCCCTACGCCCTCGTCGAGCTGTCCCGCGATCCCCGGCCCGAGTCCTACGTGCAGAACTTCATGGACTTCATCCTCGACGGGAGCGAGCTCGAGGAGCCGGTCAACATCGACACCTCGCTCCGACCGCCGTGGATCGAGACGCTCCTGGGTGGACCCGGTGTCTCGAGGGATCCGCTGGCGGTCGCGCTCGACCGGTTCGCCGCGATCCCCTGAGCCCGGTCCGGGTGCTCAGCCCGACGGCGGTGTGGCCAGACCGGCCAGGGTGGTGTCGACCACGTCGTCGAGCAGGTGCTCGAACTCCCTGGGGATGATGACGATGCCGTCCCGGGCGCCGAGCAGCAGCACCGTGGCGCAGCCGTGGTTGGTGGCCCACAGCACCATGGCGACCTGCGCCGGGTCCCGGTCGGGGTGGATCAGGCCGGCGTCGATCGCCTCGGCCACGGCGGCGCCCGGCAGCTCGAACGCCTCGGTCGCGGCGGCGAGCGAGTTGTCGACCTGGGGCAGGTCGATCGAGTCGGGCCGGTACTGGAACATGACCTCGAACACGCCCGGGTCGGCGAGCGCCAACTCCACGTACACCCGGCCGTAGGCCCGCAGACGCTCCAGGGGGTCCGACTCGTCGACCGCCCGCATGCGTTCGACCAGGTCGCCGAAGCCCACCTCGGCCACCGCCCGCAGCAGGTCGTCCTTGTCCTCCACGTGGGCGTACAGGGCCGGGGCGGTGACCCCGAGCCGTCCGGCGAGCTTCCGGAGGGAGATGCCGTCCAGGTCGGTCGTCCGGAGCATCTCGCGCGTCGCTGCGACGATCGAGTCCCGGGTGAGGACGTCTCGGCGGGCCACGGCGTGAGGCTACCCCCGGGGGTGGCTCGCAGAGCGGCCCGTCCCGCTCGTCAGTCCCCCTCGTCCTCGGTGCGCTCGAGCACCTCCTCCACGGAGTAGCGCGCCCGGTCGAGTCGGTCGCGACAGATGCGCACCAGCTCGCTCGCACGCTCCACCCGACTCGCCAGGTGGTCGACGTCGAGGTCGCTCGACTCGAGCTCCGCGACGATCGCCTCGAGCTCGGCGAGCGACTCCCCGAATCCCGGTTGCCCCGGCTGCTGGTCGGTGGTGCTCAACGGTGTCTCCCTCTCGTGTGGTCGTGGTCCGGGCGCCGGTGCACGGCTGCTCAGGTCGAGCCGGGACCGGTGGTTGGACTGGTGACGGTGACGGTGGAGCGGACCACCCCGGCAGCGACGGTCGTGGTCAGCTCCGCGCCCACCTCGACGTCGGCCGGGTCTCGAACCAGCGCACCGCCGGGGCCCCTCGTGATGCTCCAGCCCCGGGCCATGGCGACGGCTGGGTCCACGGCCTGCCGTTGCGACTCGAGCGTGCGGAGCCGTTCGTCGACCCGTTCGAGCCGGCGTCGGGCGCCCAGGTCGACGCGCCGCCAGGCCTCGTCCGTCCGGGCTGCGGCCCGGGTGAGGAGCCGGTCGCTGCGGACGGCCAGGCGCTGAGCGGCCTGCTGGAGTCGGAGGTCCGTCGCGTCGAGCCGACCGAGGGCCGACACGACGACGGCCTCGGCCAACTCGCCGAAGCGGTCCAGCGTCCCGGTGGCGTGCTCGGCGACGAACGCCGCTGCGGCCGTCGGGGTCTTGCGGCTGGTGTGGGCCACGTCGTCGGCGATGCTGTGGTCGACCTCGTGACCGATCCCGGTGACCACCGGAACCCGCAGGTCGGCGATCGTGCGGGCGAGCTGTTCGTCGTCGAAGGCGGCCAGGTCGGTGGCGGCACCACCACCCCGCACCAGCAGCACCACGTCGGCCTCGAGTCGCTCGGCGGTGCGCAGCGCGGCGACCAGCTCGCCGGGGGCCGCCTGTCCCTGGGTGCTCGAGTGGAGCTGCAGCACCGTGAACGGGACGCCCCAGCGCTCCAGTTCGTGGAGCGTGTCGGCGTGGGCGGCGCTCCCCACGCTCGTGACGAGCGCGACACGCAGCGGGAGCACACCGAGGGGGACCGACGAGTTGCGGTCCAGCAGTCCCTCACGGGTGAGCGCCTCGAGCACCCGTGCCCGCTCCTGACCGAGCACCCCGAGGGTGAACGCCGGATCGAGGTCGGTCATCTTCAGCTGCAGCTGGCTCCGCGGGGCGTACGTGCCGAGCGACCCGCACACCCGGACCCGCACCCCGTCGGCCAGCTCGACGGCACCGCCGGCCTCTCGCAGGCGCTTCCGGATGCCGGCGGCCTGGTACTTCCAGAGCGTCACCTCGAGCACGGGCTGCTGGCTGCGGCCGCTGTCGGCGTCGGGGTCGGAGAGGGTCAGGTAGGTGTGCCCGGCGTTCGAGGTGAAGACCTTGGTGATCTCACCCTCGATCCACACCTCGGAACCGAAGCACTCGTCCAGCACCCCGGAGATGGCGGCGTGGAGCGCTCCGATGCTCCACGACCGGGTGGTCAGCGCTGCTGGCCCGCCGGGCGGGTCGTCGCTCACGGTCGGTCGGGCTCAGCCCGCATCCGCCGCGGCGCCGTCGGCGTGCGGCTCCGGGCGGATCACCAGCACCGGGATCGGGCTGTTGTGGACCACGTACTCGCTGACCGAACCGATCACGACCCGCTTGAACCAGCCCTTGCCGTGGGACCCCACGACGATCACGTCGGCGTCGACCTCGCCGGCCACGTGCACGATCATCTGGCCCGAGGCGCCCTCGACCAGCCGGGTGTCGACCGCCGACGGGTCCAGACCGATGGCGGCGGCCGTGGCGGCCAGGTCGTCGTCGCCCTCGTCGAGGATCGCGTCACGGGCCTGGTCGGACTCCTCCGGGGTGAGGAGGTTGGAGGCGAACCCCCCGGCGCCGGAGTCCTCGGCGATCGAGGTGTCGGCCACCGTCAGCAGCGTCACGCGGTCGGGCGACAGCAGCTCCAGCCCCTTGCGGGCGGCGTCCAGCGAGACCTCGGATCCGTCGGTGGCGATGAGAGCGTGCACGAGTGACCTCCAGGTGCGTGTCGGAGCGACCCGCACCCTAGAGGAACGTGCCGACGGGTCGCTGCGGGTCCGGGTGTCGGGCAGGATGTGCCGGTGAGCGACCAGACCCACCCCGTCCGACCGAGCTTCGAGCTGACCGACCGGGTCGCCATCGTGACCGGCGGGAGCCGGGGCCTGGGCCGGGCGATCGCCCGGGGCTTCGCCGCCGCCGGTGCCCGAGTGGTGGTGGCGAGTCGCAAGGCCGAGGCGTGCGAGGCCGTCGTGGCGGAGATCGCCGCCGACGGCGGCGAGGCGCTCGCCGTGCCCACGCACGTGGGACGGCCGGACCAGCTCACGGCGCTCGTGGAGACGACCGTCGAGCACTTCGGCGGGATCGACGTCGTGGTCAACAACGCCGCCAACCCGCTCGGCGGACCGCTCGGGGAGATGACGCCGGAGGCGTTCGAGGCAGGGTTCCGCGCCAACGTCCAGGGGCCGATCCTGCTGGCCGTCGCCGCCCTGCCGCACCTGCGGGCGTCGTCGTCGCCGTCGGTCGTCAACGTCATCACCGCCGGGGCCTTCGCCGGTGCCGAGTACCTCGGGATCTACACGGGTGCCAAGGCCGCCATGTGGAACTTCACCCGGACGATGGCCAAGGAGTGGGCCCCGCACGTCCGGGTCAACGCCATCGCACCGGGTCCGTTCGACACCGACATGATGCGGGCCACGCTGGACGAGCCCGAGTTCCACCAGCGGATCGTCGACGCCACCCTCATGCGCCGGGTGGCCGACCCCTCGGAGATCGTCGGGGCCGCGCTGTTCCTGGCCTCGGACGCGTCGACCTACGTGACCGGCTCGTGCCTGACGGTCGACGGCGGACTGCTCGCCTGAGCGACGGTTGCCGGCTCAGACGGGCTCGGTGCCCACGAGCACCCGGTAGAGGTCGGCGTAGAGGCCACCGGCGTCGAGGAGCTCCTCGTGTCGGCCGCGCTGCACGATCCGGCCGTGGTCGAGCACGACGATCTGGTCGGCACCGGTGATCGTCGACAGGCGGTGCGCGATGACCACTGCGGTGCGTCCCTCCAGGGCGTCGGCGAGCGCGGCCTGCACCGCCGCCTCGTTCTCGGAGTCCAGCGAGGACGTCGCCTCGTCGAGGATCACCACCGCCGGGTCCTTCAGGATCATGCGGGCGATCGCCAGTCGTTGCTGTTCGCCACCCGAGAGTCGGTACCCCCGCTCACCGACCATCGTGTCGAACCCCTGGGGGAGCGCCTCGACCACGTCCAGGATCCGGGCGTGGCGGCAGGCGGCGCGCAGGTCGTCGTCGGTGGCGTCGGGACGGGCGTAGCGCAGGTTCTCACCGACGGTCAGGTGGAACAGGTGCGGGTCCTGCGACACCACGCCGATCGCGTCACGCAGCGACTGCTGGGTGAGGTCGCGGACGTCGTGGCCGTCGAAGCGCACCGCGCCCTCGGTGACGTCGTACAGGCGCGGGATGAGCGAGGCGAGGGTCGACTTGCCGGCTCCGGACGGTCCGACGAGCGCCACCGTCTGCCCGGGCTCGACGACGAGCGAGACGTCCTCGAGCACGAGCGGCGGCACCTCGTCACCCTCGTGTCGACCCGACTCGAGCGACGCGATCGACCCGACCCCACCGGCCGGGTACCGGAAGCTCACGGCGTCGAACTCGATGCGACCGACCGGGCGCTCGAGGGGCACGGCGTCGGAGGCGTCCTCGATCGGGTTGGTCGCGTCGAGCACCTCGAACACCCGCTCGAAGCTGACGAAGGCGCTCATCACGTCCACGCGGGCGTTGGTGAGGCTCGTCAACGGGTCGTAGATGCGGACCACGAGCGCCGTGAGCGCGACCAGCGTGCCGATGGTGATCGTCCCCGAGATCACCTGGAGGCCGCCGAGCAGGTAGACGGCGGCGGTGCCGATCGCCCCGACCAGCCCCATCATCACCAGGAAGAACCGCGAGTACATGGCGGTGCGGACACCGATGTCCCGGACGCCCGAGGCCTTCGAGCCGAAGTCGTCGCGCTCGTCGTCGTGGTCGCCGTAGAGCTTGACGAGTTGCGCTCCCGACACGCCGAAGCGCTCGGTCATCTGGGCGTTCATGTCGGCGTTGAGCTGCATGGCGTCACGGGTCATGCCCTGGAGCCGCCGACCGACCCGCTTGGACGGGATGAGGAACAGCGGCAGCAGGAGGACCGCCACGATCGTGACCCGCCAGTCGAGTGCCACCATGGCCACCAGCACTGCGACGAGGGTGATGACGTTGGACACGACGGTGCCGAGCGTCCCGGTCAGCGCCCGCTGCGCCCCGATCACGTCGTTGTTCAGACGACTCACGAGCGCGCCGGTCTGGGAGCGGGTGAAGAACTGCAGCGGCATCCGTTGGACGTGGTCGAACAGCGTCACCCGGAGGTCGTAGATGAGACCCTCGCCGATGCGCGCCGACCAGTGCCGCTCGGCCAACTGGACCACTGCGGCCAGCACGGCGGCGCCGACCACCACCAGGCCGAGCACCACCAGGCCCCCACGGTTCCCGGAGGGGATCGTCTCGTCGATGATGGACCGGAACAGCAGCGGCGGGACGAGGGCCAGTCCGGCGCCGATGGTGATCATCGCCACGAACCCGATGAGCTGTCGGCGGTAGGGGCGGGCGAAGGTTCCGACGCGACGGATGGTCGCCCGGTCCAGGGTCGCTCCGGCCACCGCGTCCGGATCCTGGTGCATCATCCGCATGGCCGCCTGCACGGGACGCAGGGTACCCACGGCCCGTCACCGGAGGTGCGAGAGTGTCGACCGTGGGCACCCGGTCGACCGCTGCAGGCAGTCCGGTCCCGGCCGGTCCGTGGGGTCGGTGGTGGGAGACGGTGCCCCGCCGGTTGCGGGTGGCGCTCGTGCTGCTGGGCCCGCTGGCCGTGCTGGTGGCGGCCGCTCCCGCCGGAGCGCTGAGCGCTGTCACCGGCACCGCCGAGGTGAGCCTGTCGTGGTGGCAGGCCGCCGTCCTCGGCGTGGTCGAGGGGGTGACGGAGTACCTGCCCATCTCCTCCACGGGGCACCTGCTCGTCGCGTCCCGCCTGCTCGGCCTGCCCGACCAGGAGGGCTCGGCGGGTCTCGAGGCGGTCAACACCTACGCGATCGCCATCCAGTTCGGCGCCATCGTGGCCGTTGCCGGACTCTTCTGGCGCCGGTTCCGTGACATGGTCCTCGGCCTGTTCGGACGGTCCGAGGCGGGCCGGCACCTCCTGGTGATCCTGGTGATCGCGTTCGTGCCCTCGGCGCTGCTCGGGTTCCTCTTCGACGACGCGATCGAGTCGGCGCTGTTCGGCCCGTGGCCGATCGTGGGTGCGTGGATCGTCGGTGGTGTGGCCATCCTGGTGCTCGAGCGCACCGGTCGGATCCCGAGCCGACGTCCGACTCCCGAGGCCGCCGGGTCCGTCCCGACTGCGGTGGCCCCGACGGAGGGCGTCGCTGCGGAGGTCGCTGCCGACGCAACGGCCTCCGGTGGGGGTGCGGACGCAGCCGTCGGTCGGGACCCGCTCCTCTCGATCACCTACCGGCAGGCGGTCGTCGTCGGTCTGGCCCAGTGCCTCGCACTGTGGCCGGGAACCAGTCGCAGCCTCGCCACCATCCTGGGCGCCCTGCTCGTCGGCGTGTCGGTCGTCGCCGCGGTGGAGTTCAGCTTCCTGCTCGGGTTCGCGACCCTCACGGCGGCGAGCGGCTACAAGCTCGTCACGAGCGGCGACACGCTGGTCGAGCAGTTCGGCGTGGTGACGCCGCTGGTGGGTGCACTCTTCGCCCTCGTCTCGGCGGTGCTGGCCATCAGGTGGCTCGTGTCGTACCTCGAACGCCACGACCTGACGATCTTCGCCTGGTACCGGTTCGCCGTCGCGGGTGTGGCGGTCGTGCTGCTGCTCACCGGCGTCATCTGAGGGGTCCTGCCCGCCGAGCGGTTCCGGTGGGTCCGGCCCGTCGTGGTGCCCCGGTTCGTCCGTGCCGCCGAGTGCTCCCCGGGCCGCTCTTCCCAGGCCCCGGCGGACCCACCGGCGGCGTGGGGCCGGTGGTCGCCGCCGGGCTGGGTGGCGGAGAGTGAGGGATTCGAACCCTCGGAGGCCTTGCGACCTCAACGGTTTTCGAGACCGTCCCGTTCGTCCGCTCCGGCAACTCTCCGTCGACGAAGTTAGCCGTGGGGCCCGTCCCCGCACACCTCGGAATCCCACCCCTCCTCCCCCGCTCTGTGGTGC
>CAIQNH010000084.1 GCA_903873135.1 uncultured Actinomycetes bacterium | reverse complement strand
CGCTTCGGCCCGTACGTGACCGACGGCGAGACCAACGCGAGCCTCCGCAAGGACGACTCGGTGGAGACCATCGACCTCGAACGTGCGCTCGACCTGCTGGCCGCGCGGCGGGCCGCCGGGCCGAGCAAGCGGAAGAAGAAGTCGGCTGCGAAGAAGAAGGCGGCTGCCAAGAAGAAGGCGGCTGCCAAGAAGCAGGCGGCTGCCAAGAAGCAGGCGGCTCCCAAGAAGAAGGCGGCTCCCAAGAAGAAGGCGGCTGCGAAGCAGAAGTCGCCCGCGAAGCAGCAGGCCACCGCCGGGCAGCCTTCACCGACCGAGCAGAAGGCCCCGGACCCAGGTGAGTGAGGCCGCTCCCGGTGCGCTGCCAGCCGAACCGGTCGGCTGGGTGGGCCGGGTGTTCGGTTCGCAGCGGTTCTTCGCGCTCTTCAACGTCCAGGTGATCTCGGCCCTCGGGGACTGGGTCGGTTTCTTCGCCATCACGTCCCTCGCTGCGAGCATCTCGACGCAGCCCGAGGCGGCCATCGCGCTCGTCACCACCGCCCGGGTGGCGCCCGGACTGTTCCTCGCCCCGTTCATCGGCGTGCTCGTCGACCGGTTCGACCGCCGGAAGATCATGATCGTCGCCGACGTCTCCCGGGCCGTGGTGTTCCTCTGCCTGCCGCTGGTGCAGACGGTCCCGGGACTGATCTTCGCGAGCTTCATCCTGGAGCTGTTCACGCTCATGTGGTCGCCGTCCAAGGAGGCGCTCGTCCCGTCGATCGTGCCGGAGGACAAGCTCACGACCGCCAACTCGCTGTCGCTGGTGGCGGCGTACGGCACCATGCCGATCGCCGGACCGGTCCAGTACGGGCTCAAGCTCCTCAACGACCAGCTGGCCACCGTGTCGGTGCTGGCGTTCCTGGGGTTCAGCCGCAACCTGGGGGAGACGCAGAGTCTGGCCTTCTACTTCGACGCCCTGACCTTCGCCCTGTCCGCCCTGATCCTGTGGCGGTTCGTGTTCCGGGGGATGCCGGCCACCGCTGGACCGGTGCTGGCCGAGTCCGAGCACCGGGACCCGATGGCCGAGGAACGGTCCTACCTGCGCCGTACGTGGGACGAGGTGCGTGAGGGCTGGCAGTTCATCTACGTGAACCCGATCGTCCGCGGCGTGATCCTGGGACTGGCGACCGGCCTGATGGGTGGCGCCATGCTGGTGCCGTTGGGGCCGACCTTCGCCCGATTCGTCATCGGCAACACCGACACCTTCCCGCTGTTCATCACGGCGCTCGGACTGGGCGTCGCCACCGGCGTGATCCTGCTCTCCGTGCTGCAGAACCGGATCAACAAGGAGCGGGCGTTCCCGCTGCTCGTGGTGGCCGCCGGCGTGTCCATGTTCGCCGGCGTGTCCATGTCGACGTTCTGGCTGGCGGCGCTCGGGGTGTTCGGCCTCGGACTGTTCGCAGGGTCGGTGTACGTGCTGGGCTTCACCCTGCTGCAGGCCCACACCGACGACGAGCTGCGCGGTCGGATCTTCGCCACGCTGATGACGCTCGTCCGGTTGTGCGTCCTGGTGGCGTTGCTGCTCGGTCCCTTCCTGGCGACGGTGTTCAACGGGTTCGCCCGGGCCGCCACCGGTGACCCGGAGCCGGAGGTCCCGACCGTCGGGGTGTTCGGCTTCGACCTGGCCATCCCCGGGGTGCGGCTCACCCTGTGGCTCGCGGCGATCATCCTGATCGGCGCCGGCGTGCTGGCCGGCCGGTCCATGCAGCTCGGGCTCCGCGCCGGGATCCGCAACGCCGTTGCGGACCGGACCGGAATGATCAGCCGGGCCGACGACCCGGGCGACGACCGGCGGGCCAACCACCCGGCCCAGCGGTCGGTCGACGACGGCGACGGCACCGACGACGCCACCGACCCGCCCGACGACCCCGACGGCAGCCCGGAGGCGCACCGGGACGGGATCACCTCCACCTCCGAGGCGCTCGGCGAGGTGGGTCGCGAGCTGGCGCAGGCCT
>CAIQNH010000083.1 GCA_903873135.1 uncultured Actinomycetes bacterium | reverse complement strand
GAGCTCCATGCGTCCGCATGGAGCTCGCACCACAGAGCAGGGGGGCGACGGGGCATGCTGTGGGCGTGAGCGTGTTCGTGTCCACCGACCCGGGCGTCGAGGGTGACCCAGCAGTTCGTCCGCCGTGGTGGGCCGGGGCCATCGTCGGCCTGGTGGCCGCCGGTGCCGGTCTGTCGGTCGGCGAACTGCTGGCTGGCGTCTGGGACCGGTGGCGGTCCCCCGTGGTCGTCGTCGGTGACCGGGTCGTCGACGCCGTCCCGCCAGCGGTCAAGGACTGGGCGATCGACACCTTCGGCACCAGTGACAAGGCCGTCCTCGTCGGCGGCACGCTGCTCGTGCTCGCCGCGGTCGCCGTGGCAGCCGGGGTGTCGGCCACGAGGGGTCGGCTGGTCGTGGCGCTGGGTCTAGTCGGGATCTTCGCCGCCTGTGGTGCCGCTGCGTCGCTCGGCCGTGGGAGTCCGGGTCCGGTGGCGGTCGTCCCGAGCCTCGTCGCCGGGGTGGTGGCCGCCGTCGTCCTGCGGTGGCTCGCAGGGCTCGCGGCGCTCGGGTGGAACTCGGACCGCGGTCGACCGGCCGAGGGGGAGTCCGGTCCGGTGGCGTCCGACCGGGCGGTGTCCATGCGGGCCCTGCAGGCCGACAGCCGCCGGCGATTCCTGGGGGTGTCGGTCGGAGTGGCAGCAGCGTCGGTGGCCGTCGCCGGTGCGGGCAGGTGGCTGCAGCGACAGGCGGCGGTCGCCGTCGAGCGACTGCAGGTCCTCCTCCCGTCGCCCGTCAGCGCTGCTCCCGCCGTCCCCGAGGCGGCGACCGTGGGGGTCGAGGGCGTGGGTCCGTTCGTGACCCCGACCGAGGAGTTCTACCGGATCGACACGGCGCTGGTCGTGCCCCAGGTCGGCGTCGAGGACTGGACCCTCCGGGTCACCGGCCGGGTCGACCGCCCGCTCACGCTCAGCTACGACCAGTTGCTGGCGCGACCGATGATCGAGCGGATCGTGACGATCGCCTGCGTGTCCAACGAGGTCGGAGGCGACCTGATCGGCACGGCGACCTGGCTGGGCTGCCGCCTCGACGAACTCCTGGAGGAGGCCGGGGTCCAGGCCGAGGCCGACCAGGTGGTCGGCGTGTCGGTCGACGGCTTCACCGCCGGCTTCCCCACGGCGGTCCTCGACGGACGTGACGCCATGGTGGTGGTCGGGATGAACGGTGAGCCGCTCAGCGCGAAGCACGGGTTCCCGGCTCGTCTCGTGGTCCCCGGCCTCTACGGCTACGTCTCGGCCACCAAGTGGTTGAGCGAGATCCGGCTCACCAGGTTCGACGAGTTCGAGGGTTACTGGATCCCCCGGGGGTGGGCGGTCGAGGGGCCCGTCCTGACCCAGTCCCGGATCGACGTCCCCCGGGCCCGTACCGAGTTGACCGCCGGGGTGCCCACGCCGGTGGCCGGCGTGGCCTGGGCGATGGTGGGGGAGGTGACCCGGGTGGAGGTCCAGGTCGACGACGAACCGTGGCGGGACGCCCGGCTCGGGGAGTCGTACTCCGAGTCCACGTGGCGTCAGTGGACGCTCACGTGGACACCGACCCCGGGTGAGCACACGATCCGGGTGCGGGCCACCGACTCGGGTGGCGAGACGCAGACCTCGGAGGTGACCGACGTGGCGCCGGACGGTGCCAGGGGCTGGCACACCGTCCGGGTCGAGGCGACCTGACCCGGCTCAGAGGGGTTCGACGAGCGGGCCCTGCAGCACCCGCCGGCAGTCGAGGACCGGGACGGCGGCGCCGCTGACGAGCTCCCGGTCGAACGAGCTGTGGTCCACCAGGTAGACGATGAGGTCGGCGGCGGCCACGTCCTCGGGGCCCCCGGCGACGGCGGTGACGCCGCTGGGGACGAGCGTCTCGTCCACGTGGGGATCGGCGACCAGCACGGTGGCGCCCAGATCGGTGAGCTGCTCGATGATCGGTCTCGTGGGGGTCTCGCGGGCGTCGCCGGTGTTGGCCTTGTAGGCCAGGCCGAACAGGAGGACGGTCGAACCCCGGACCGAGCGCTCCCGGTCGTTGAGCATGTGCTGCACGCGACGGACCACGTAGTCCGGCATGTGCTCGTTCACGTCGTTGGCGAGTTCGACGAACCGGAACTTCTGGCCGAGCGACCGCTCGACCTGCCACGACAGGTACGACGGGTCGATCGGGAGGCAGTGTCCGCCGACGCCGGGACCGGGCGTGAAGCGCATGTAGCCGAAGGGCTTGGTGGACGCCGCGTCGATCGCCTCCCAGACGCTGATCCCGAGGTCGTGGGCGAAGATGGCGAGCTCGTTGACCAGGGCGATGTTGACGTGCCGGAACGTGTTCTCGAGCAGCTTGGTCATCTCGGCCTCTCGGGTCCCCGAGACGGCGACCGTCTGGTCGACGAGCCGGTCGAAGAACCCCTGGACCGCCTGCAGCGAGGCCTCGTCGACCCCCGAGACCACCTTGGGGGTGTTCTCGAGGCGCCAGGTGGGGTTGCCGGGGTCGATCCGCTCGGGGCTGTAGCCGAGGTGGAAGTCGCGGCCGACCTTGAGCCCCGAGCCCTCCTCGAGGATCGGGGCGACCAGCTCCTCGGTCGTGCCCGGGTAGGTCGTCGACTCGAGGATGACCGTGCACCCCTCACGGATGTGCGGTGCGAGGGTCGCTGCGGCGGACTCGATGTAGCTCAGGTCGGGTGCGCCCTCGGCCATGGGGGTCGGCACCGAGATCACGGCGATGTCGAACTTGGCCAGGTCGAGCGGGTCGGTCGTGGCCCGGTAGCGGTCGGCTCGGAGCGCCGCCTCGAGCTCCTCGTCGCTGATGTCCTCGACCGGTGACCGACCGGCGTTCAACAGGTCGCACTTGCGGTGGTCGACCTCGAACCCCATCACGTCGAACCCGGCGTGCACCGCACGCATGGCCACGGGGAGTCCCACGTAACCCTGTCCGACGACGACGACGCGCCCCTCGATTCGTTCTGCCACGTTGCCCCACACTGCTCGGTCCCCTCCCCGACGGACATCTTGTCGGCGCGGCCCTTCCCCGGTCAACGCCGTCCGGGGCCGGGCCCCGGTGCGGTGCTCAGCTCACCCGCTCGTCGCCATCTCCAGGAGGTCCGGCCGGGACCTGAACCACTCGATCGTGCGCTCGAGGCCGGTCTCGAGGGGCACCGGTGTCACCTCGGGGAAGAGGCCGGCGAGCTTCGTGTTGTCGGCCTGGGTGTGGCGCATGTCCCCCTGGCGCGGCTCGACGTGCTCGACCTCGAGTTCCTGGCCGAGGAGCCGCTCGAGGTGGCTGATCAGCTCGAGCAGGTTGGTCCGACTGCCGTAGGCGAGGTTCACCGGTCCCGGGTCGCTCACACCACGCAGCGCGGCGATGGTCAGGACCTCGCACACGGTGTCGACGAACGTGAAGTCCCGCGACTGCTCCCCGTCGCCGTGCACGGGCAGTGGCCGTCCCTCCATGGCCGCAGCGAGGAACGCCGGCACCACCGAGGAGTAGGCGTGCCGTGGCGGCTGGAGCGGCCCGAACACGTTGAAGAACCGGAACGCCAGCGTCGGGAGCCCGTAGCTGGACTGCCACGCCAGGGCGTACGACTCCGTCGCCAGCTTGGATGCTGCGTACGGGCTCAACGGACGACAGGCGAGGTCCTCGTGCTTCGGGAGCGTGAGGTTGCCGCCGTAGACCGACGACGACGACGCCACGACCACCTGCACGTTGCCGGCCCGCCGGGCGGCCTCGAGCACGTTCATCGTCCCGGTGGCGTTGGCGTCGTGCGACGGCACCGGGTCGGCGACCGACCGCGGCACCGACGGCCGGGCGGCCAGGTGGATGATCGAGTCGGCCCCGGTGAAGCACTCGTCGAGGGTGTCGCTGTCGAGGATCGAGCCCTCCACCAGCTTCGCCTCGGTGCCGTCCAGGTTGGAACGGAACCCTGTGGCGAGGTTGTCGAGCGCGACCACCTCGTCGACCTGATCGGCGTCGCTGAGCCAACGGCAGAGATTGCCCCCGATGAACCCTGCGCCGCCCGTGACCACGACCTTCACTGACGTCACCTCCACGACTGCGGTCCCTGCACGATACCCAGTGGCCGCCGGGATCCGACTCCCCTCGATCCGGTCGGCCCCCGCTGGGCGGGTTTGCCCAGAGCCTCCCGGCCCTCGATCCGGCACGCTGTGGGTGGAGGTGCAGCCACTCGCTGCGCTCGGGGACCAGTCAGGGGGACGGGATGGCAGCGACCGGGACGACGGGTCGGGAGGCGCCGGTGGGCGGGCTGGTCGAGGGGCCGTGCCCCTTGTCCGGGCATCGGGGATCTGGTTCACTGGAGCCGGGCGGCATCTCGAGGGGGTCACGAGACTGATGCGGTCGAGAGCGGGGGTTCGGCTGGGTCAGGTCCTGATCCGGCACAGGTTCATCTTCCAGGTGAGCATCGACGCTGGCTGTTGGCTCCTGGGCCTGGTCGCGGCTGCGATGTTCCGGTTCGACTTCCTGGTCGGCGCCGTGCCGTGGCGGTCGGTGGCGCTGTTCGCTGCGCTGGCGGCCGTGACCTACACGATCGTGGCGTTCCGATTCGGCCTGTTCGTCCACCGGTGGGCCTACGGCACCTTCGAGGAGATCGCCGCCGTGGTGAAGTCGGTGGGGCTGACCACGGCGATCGTCATCGCCGTCACTCTCGTCCTGCCGGTCGGTGGGCGGGTCCTGCCGCTGAGCGTCGCGATCGCCTCGGCCTTCGTGGCCGTCTTCTTCATGATGGTGGTGCGCTTCGCCTGGCGGATCCGGCTCGACCGTCTCCGTCGGGCCGGACCCGACCGTGAGCCGATCGTCATCATCGGCGCCGGCGAGGCCGGTCGCCGGATCGTCCAGTCGATGCTCCGGGCCGGACCGTTCGAGCCGGTGGCGCTCCTCGACGACAACCCCGACCTGCGGAACCTCCGGGTGAAGGGTGTGTCGGTCCTCGGTTCGACCGACGACATGTCGACCATCGCCCGGCTGACCGGTGCCGAGAAGGTCCTGATCGCCATCCCGTCGGCCTCGGGTGAGACCCTGCGGTCGATCACCTCCAAGGCGGACCGCTCCGACGTGGAGGTGTTCGTCCTGCCGGCGGTCCACGACCTCATCGGGTCGGTCGGCATCGGCGACATCCGTCCGATCGAGGAGGAGGATCTCCTCGGCCGTCGTGAGCTGAAGCTCGACATCGGCCAGGTGGCCGACTACCTCACGGGTCGCCGGGTCCTGGTGACCGGCGCCGGAGGTTCGATCGGCTCCGAGCTGTGCCGCCAGATCAACCGGTTCGCACCGGCCGAGCTGATCATGCTGGACCGTGACGAGTCCGCCCTGCAGGCCGTGCAGGTCTCCATCGAGGGGCGGGGCCTCCTGGACTCCCGCAACCTGGTGGTGGGCTGCATCCGGGACGAGGCCCGCATGGAGGAGGTGTTCGCCGAGCACCGGCCCGAGGTCGTGTTCCACGCTGCGGCGCTCAAGCACCTCCCGCTCCTCGAGATGCACCCGGAGGAGGGCTGGAAGACCAACGTCTGGGGGACCCAGAACCTCCTCGACCTGTCCGGTCGCTACGAGGTCCAGCGGTTCGTCAACATCTCGACCGACAAGGCCGCCGAGCCCACGTCGGTGCTCGGCCTGACCAAGCGCTTCGCCGAGCGTCTCACGGCCGAGGCGTCGCAGGAGCACAACGGGACCTACCTCAGCGTCCGGTTCGGCAACGTGCTGGGCAGCCGGGGGTCGGTCGTGCCGCTGTTCCGGTCGCAGATCGAGGCGGGCGGGCCGGTGACGGTCACCGACCCGGAGGTGACCCGGTTCCTCATGACGATCCCGGAGGCCTGCGAGCTGGTGGTGCAGGCGGGTGCCCTCGACCACGACGGTCGTGTGCTCGTCCTCGACATGGGCGAGCCGGTCCGGATCGACGACCTCGCTCGTCGCCTCATCGCCGATGCGCCCCGCAAGGTCGACATCGTCTACACCGGCCTTCGTCCGGGCGAGAAGCTCCACGAGGTGCTCTTCGGAGCCGAGGAGCAGCCCATCGACTCGGGTCACCCGCTGATCACGGCGGTCGACGTGCCGCCGCTGTCGGCCGAGGCCGCCCGGTTGGCCGACCCCTTCGGTCTGGCCGCTGTCATCGATCTCCGCAGCCGTGAGGATCGGGCGGAGATCTCGGGCGACGGCGACGACGACCTCGAGGTGAGCGACCTCCCCGGTTGATGCTCCACCCGGTCGGCTCCGAGCATCGGAGTGGACCGGCTGGCACAATCAGTCGGTGAGCGTGTCGTCGATCCGGTTCGTCGGGCACGACGCGAGCCGGACCGGCGCGCCGGCCTCGTTGCTCGAGTTCCTCAGGTGGCTCGCCCGAGCCGAACCGTCGGTGGTGTCCAGGACCCTGCTGCTCCGGGGTGGGCCGCTCCTCGGTGAGTTCTCGGCCTGCTCGTCGACCACCGTGGCGGGACCAGCGGGGCGGCTGGCCGACCGCGCTGCCGGCGTGCTCGACGGGCTCGGGGCGCCGCCGGTGCTGGCCGCGGCCGCCCGGTGGGTCGCAGCGGCTCCCCGCCGTCGGGGCGGGGAGGTCGACGTCGAGGTCCTGAACACCCTGGCCGCGCTCGGCGGCGGGGCCGGCCGGTGCGCCCGGCGGGTGGTGGTCGTGCACGAGCTCGACGGCGTGGCGGACCGGGTGCTGCCCGCCGGAGCCCGGCGTGACCGCGCCGTCGCCGGGGTCGACCACTGGCTCGCCGCTGGTCCGGCGGTGCGGTCGATGCTCGTCGAACGGTGGGGGATCGACGCCGCGCGCGTCACCACGGTCCCGGAGTTCGTCCGACCGGTCGAGGTGCCGGCCGAACGGATCGAGGCGTGCCGGGTGCGTTCGGGCACGACGGCCGGCCGTGCGCTCGTGGTGTCCTGCGGCGAGGCGTCGGCCCGGAAGGGGACCGACCGCTTCGTGGACCTCGTCCGCTGCCTGGGTGAGGGTCCCGACGCTCCGGTCGGTGCCTGGGTCGGCGGCACGCCGACCTCGGTGGGCTGGCGGGAGTTGGAGTTCGACCGGGCGTCGGCCGACCTGGGCGACCGGTTGGTCACGGTGACGACGACGCCCGACGCCCGGGACTGGATCGCTGCGGCCGACGTGGTGGTCTCGACCGCCCGGGAGGATCCCTACCCGCTGGTGGTGCTCGAAGCGGCGCTCTCGGGGCGGCCCGTCGTGGCGATGGACTCCGGTGGGGTCCGGTCGATGCTCGACGGTGTCGGCCTCGGGGAGCTGGTGGTCGACCAGGGTGACGTCATCGGGATGGCCCGACGGGTGACCGAGCTGCTCGGGGACCCGGCCCGCAGGGACTCGATCGGGCACCGCCTGGCGGGGTCGCTGGGTCGGTCCCACCTGCCGGACGACGTGGGACCGCGGTGGTGGTCGGCGATCGCCCCGGCCCGGGGGGTCGGGTGATCGGCGAGTCGCCCCGGGTCCGGGTCGTGGTGCACGACCTCGGCCGTAGCGGCGTCCCCGTGGTCCTCTTCCGCTACCTCGAGGCCCTCCCCGCAGCGCTCCGGGACGGCGTGTCGGTCCTCGCCGGCTGGGACGGCCCGCTCCGGCGCGACCTCTCCGCACTCGGCGTCCGGGTCGGTGTCGTGTGGTCGTCGGAGCACCGTCGGGCCGGGCGACTGGTGGCTCCCCTCGGCGGGAGGGCCGCTGCGCTGGCGGTCGCCGCCGACGTCCGTCGTGCGGCACGCCGGTTGCCCACGCCCGACGTGGTGGTGTGGCACGGGGCCGGGTCGCTCCAGCTGACGGGTGCTCGTCCGGAGGTGGCGGCGTCGGTCGTGCACCTGCACGAGCTCGACGTCGCACTCGGCCGTTCCGTCGCGCCGCAGGTGCTCCGCGCCGAGCTGGAGCGGGCCCGCACGGTCGCGGTCGTGACGCCTGAGGTCGGCCCGGCACTCGAGCGCTACTGCGGGTGGGTCGGATCGAGCGTGGTCGTGCCGGGGTGCGCCGACCGTGTCGACGCGACGGGCCGGGAGGCCCCGACGACCGGCGCGGTGGTGGGCATCGGGGCACCGGACTGGCGCAAGGGGGCGGACCGATTGGTCGCGGTGGCCGCAGAGCTCCGTCGTCGGGGCGTGTCCACGCCGGTGCGGTGGATCGGTGGTCGACCCTCCGGCCGGGAGCAGTGGTGGGTCGACGCAGCGTCGGTCGTGGAGTGGGACGAGTCCACGGACCAGCCCTGGTCCCGAGCCGGGTCGGTCGCGGTCGTCGTGGTCCCGAGCCGTGAGGACCCCCTCCCGCTCGTGGTCCTCGAGGCGGGTGCCCGGGGGCTCCCGGTCGTGGCGGCGGCGACGGGCGGACTGCCGGCGCTGCTCGCCGAGGGCCGGGGGACCGTCGTCGACGCCGGGGACCTGTCGTCGCTGGTGGACGCCGTGCAGGAGTACCTCGGTGATCCGGCCGCCGCCGCTGCTGCCGGGGCGGGCCTCCGGGAGTGGATCCGTGCCGGGTTCGATCCGGACGTCGTGGGGGCGAGGTGGTGGGCGACCGTCTCGGGGTCGGAGGATTCCTCTGCCCGCCCCGTACACTGACCGGGCCTGAGCGAGCATCACAGGGGGCGATCGAGTCATGTCCAGTGGAGGTCCGCGGACCGGGGTCGCGGTGATCGGGTGTGGCTACTGGGGCAGGAACCTGGTCCGCACGTTCGCCCAGCTCGGCGAACTCGTCGCGGTCGTCGACCCGGCCACCGAGGTGGCGGAGGCGCTGGCCCGGGAGCACGGGGCGGTGGCCGCCGATCTGGCCGACGTGCTGGCCGACCCTGCCGTCCGGGCCGTGGCGATCGCCGCACCCGCCCGGCAGCACGCCGAGCTGGCGCTGGCAGCGGTGCGTGCGGGCAAGCACGTCTTCGTGGAGAAGCCACTGGCCCTCAGGGTGGAGGACGCCGAGGAGGTCGTGGCCGCTGCGGACGCCGCCGGCGTCACGCTCATGGTGGGGCACCTCCTGCAGTACCACCCTGCCTTCCTGGCGCTCGTGGACCTCGTCGACCGGGGCGAGCTCGGTGAGCTCCGCTACCTCTACTCGAACCGGCTCAACCTGGGGAAGATCCGTCGGGAGGAGAACATCCTCTGGAGCTTCGCTCCGCACGACCTCTCGATGCTCCTCGCACTGGCCGGCCAGGAACCCGACGAGGTGGTGGCCGTGGGGTCCACCTTCCTGTCGACCGGCGTCCCCGACGTGACGACGACGCACCTGCGGTTCCCGTCCGGACCGGACGCCCACGTCTTCGTCTCCTGGCTCCACCCCTTCAAGGAGCAGCGCCTCGTGGTGGTCGGCTCCGAGGGCATGGCCGTCTTCGACGACGTCGAGTCCTGGGACGCCAAGCTGGTGGTGTACCGGCACGGGGTGGAGTTCGACGGCGAGGTCCCGGTGCCGGTGAAGGCCGAGGGCGAGCCGATCCCGCTCACGCCCGACGAACCGTTGCGACTGGAGTGCGAGCACTTCCTGACCTGCGTCCGGGACGGCACGACGCCCCGGACCGACGGCCAGGAGGGGCTGCGGGTGCTGCGGGTGCTGTCGGCCGCGCAGCAGTCCCTCGCGGACGCCGAACCCGCCCGCCCCGACGGCACGCCGTCCGGTCCCGGCGACCAGGCGGGCCGGTTCCCGGAGGTCTTCGTGCACGAGTCCGCCTACGTCGACGACGACGTACGGATCGGCTCGGGCACCAAGGTCTGGCACTTCAGCCACGTCCTGTCGGGCACGACGATCGGCAGCGACTGCGCCCTCGGTCAGAACGTCGTCGTGGGGCCCGGGGTCACGGTCGGGGACCGGTGCCGGATCCAGAACAACGTGTCGGTCTACAACGGCGTCACGCTGGAGGACGGGGTGTTCTGCGGGCCCTCGTGCGTGTTCACCAACGTCTACAACCCGAGGGCCGAGGTCTCCCGCAAGGACGAGTTCCGCTCCACGCTCGTGCGACGTGGTGCGACGATCGGGGCCAACGCGACGGTCGTGTGCGGCTACGAGATCGGTGAGTACGCGTTCGTCGCCGCCGGTGCGGTGGTGACGGGGGACGTGCCCGCCCACGCGCTCGTGGTGGGGGCGCCCGCACGTCAGATCGGCTGGATGAGTCACGAGGGTGAGCGGCTCGGCGAGGACCTGGTCTGTCCTCGTTCGGGTCGGCGCTACGAGTTGGACGGCGGCCGGCTCCGGCTCGCCGAGGACGGGTGATCCGGATGCAGTTCATCGACCTCGCCGCCCAGCAGGACGCGCTGCGCGACCGCATCGACGCCGCCATCGCCGGGGTGCTCGACCACGGTCGCTACATCATGGGGCCGGAGGTGGCCCAGCTCGAGGATGAGCTCGGGGCCTTCTCCGGTGCCGCGCACGTCGTCACCTGCGCGAGCGGCACCGACGCTCTGGTCATGGCGCTCATGGCGCTGGGGGTCGGCGCTGGGGACGCCGTGTTCGTCCCCAGCTTCACGTTCGCCTCGACCGCTGAGTCGGTGGCCCTGCTCGGGGCCACACCGGTGTTCGTCGACGTCGACGAGTCGTCGTTCAACGTGGACGCCGGGCACCTGGCCCGGGCGGTCGCGGACCCGCCCGACGGACTCCGGCCGGTGGGGGTCATCCCGGTCGACCTGTTCGGCCAGCCGGCCGACTACGCGGCCATCGGCGAGGTGGCCGACCGTGCCGGGCTGTGGGTGCTCGCCGACGCCGCCCAGAGCTTCGGAGCGTCGCAGGCCGGTCGTGGCGTCGGGACGTTGGCGGCAGTGACCACCACCTCGTTCTTCCCGGCCAAGCCGCTCGGCTGCTACGGGGACGGGGGTGCGATCCTCGCCGAGTCGGAGGAGCACGCAGCGCTCCTGCGCTCCATCCGGGTGCACGGCTCGGGCTCCCACAAGTACGACAACGAGCGCATCGGGATCAACGGTCGTCTCGACACGATCCAGGCGGCGATCCTCCGGGTGAAGCTGTCGGTGTTCGCCGACGAGCTCACCGCCCGTCAGCGGGTGGCCGACCGCTACGCCGCCGGACTGGCCGACGTGGTGTCGACCCCGCAGCTGGGCGACGGGTGCACGTCGGCGTGGGCGCAGTACACCCTGCGACTCGACGACCGTGACGGCGTGGCAGCTGCGCTGCAGGCCGACGGCGTGCCGACGGCGGTCTACTACCCGAGGCCGCTCCACCAGCAGACCGCGTACCGGGACTTCCCCTCGGCGGTCGGTGGACTGCCCGTGTCCGAACGGCTCGCCGGGGAGGTGCTCAGCCTGCCGATGCACCCCTACCTGTCCGAGTCCGACCAGGACGTCGTCGTGGCCGCCGTCCGCCGTGCGGTCGGTGCCTGAGTGCGCGTCGCGTTCCTCTGCATCAACTACGCACCGTCGGTCGGTGGTGCCCAGGAGCTGGTCCGTCGGATCGCCGAGGGACTCGTCGGTCGGGGTGACGAGGTCCGGGTGGTCACGACCGACACCCTCCACGCCCCGTCGTCGCCGGACCCGGGTCGCCTCCCCGTCGGCGCCGAGGAACTCGCTGGTGTCGAGGTGCACCGTCTGCCCGTGGCGAGGCGGACCCAGTCGCTGCTGCGGTCGGCCCGCCGGGTCGGTGCCCGGTTCGGTCGGCCGATCCGTCCCACCGTGCTGTCCTACGGACCGTGGGGTCGTCGACTCTGGCAGGCTGCCCGGGAGGCGACCGACTGGGCCGACGTGGTCGTGGCGACCTCGGCGCCCTACACCACGATCCCGGCAGCTGTGCGGGCCGCACGCGGCGGGCCGACCCCGGTCGTCGCCGTCCCGCTGCTCCACCTCGACGACTGGACTCCGGGTCGGTCCGTGGTCGAGCCGCTGCGGCGCGCCTCGACGGTCGTCGCCCTGACCACGGCGGAGCGGGACTGGGTGGTCGGTGCCGGCGTGGCGGGGGACCGGTGCGTGGTCGTGCCACCGGGTGTGGAACCGACGGGCGTCCACCTCGCCGGCCCCGCCCGGGAGCGCCTCGGTCTCCGGGACGTCCCGACGGTGGCGCTCGTCGGTCGGCTGGCGGCGACGAAGGGGATCGACACCCTGCTCGCCGCTGCTCCCGAGGTGCTGCGGGCCTGCCCCGACGCCCAGTTCCTGCTCGCTGGTCGGCGCACCGCGTGGTCGGGGCTCGACGACCTGGTCGCGTCCTCGCCACCCGAGGTCCGTGACCGCGTCGTGGTGCGGGCGGACTTCTCCGACGCCGAGCGCCCCGACGTGTTCGCCGCGGCCGACGTGGTGGCGTTCCCGTCGAGGGAGGAGTCGTTCGGTCTGGTGGTCCTCGAGGCGTGGGCCGCTGGTCGGCCGGTGGTCGCCGCGTCCGGCCCGGCG
>CAIQNH010000082.1 GCA_903873135.1 uncultured Actinomycetes bacterium | reverse complement strand
CTGCTGCACGGCGTGCACTACCAGCGGACGGGCGTCACGACGCAGTCCCTGGTCATGCGGTCCCGCTCGGGCACGGTCCGCCTCGTCGAGGCCCGGCACCACCCCGACAAGATCGAGGCCTGAGTCCGTGTCCCCCATCATCGAGGTCGACGGCCTCGTCAAGCACTTCGGCGAGACGCGTGCGGTCGACGGGGTGAGCTTCGCCGTGGAGACCGGCTCGGTCCTCGGGCTGCTCGGCCCCAACGGCGCGGGCAAGACCACGACCGTCCGGATGCTCGCCACCCTGCTGACCCCGGACGCAGGTCGGGCCACCATCGAGGGCCTCGACGTGGTCGCCGACGCCACCCGGGTGCGGTCGGTCATCGGACTGACCGGACAGTACGCCGCGGTCGACGAGAAGCTCACGGGTCGGGAGAACCTCTGGATGGTGGGCCGCCTGCTGGGCATGGACCGGGGTGCCGCCGACGAGCGGGCCAGCGAGCTGCTCGAGCGGTTCCGACTGTCCGACGCCGGCGACCGTCAGGTGCGGACCTACTCCGGCGGCATGCGACGACGGGTCGACCTGGCCGTCAGCCTCGTCGGCCGGCCGGCGGTGCTGTTCCTCGACGAGCCGACCACCGGGCTCGACCCGGTGAGCCGGATCGAGATGTGGGACGTCACCCGGGAGCTCGTCGGCGACGGGACGACGGTGCTGCTGACGACCCAGTACCTCGAGGAGGCCGACGAGCTGGCGGACCGCATCGTGGTGATCGACCACGGTCTCGTCATCGCCGAGGGCACCGCCGACGAGCTGAAGGACCGCACCGGCGG
Organism: uncultured Actinomycetes bacterium; assembly: GCA_903873135.1. Classification (GTDB taxonomy): domain Bacteria; phylum Actinomycetota; class Acidimicrobiia; order Acidimicrobiales; family Microtrichaceae; genus SXMI01. The sequence continues at coordinate 2,925 of CAIQNH010000082.1, read as the reverse complement.
TCGGACGCTCGAGGTCGAGCTGACCCGGGCCGACGACCTGGAGCGGGCCGCCGGCCTGGCACGCGGGCTCGGCGACCGCCGGGTGACGGTGGACCCGGAGCGGGCCGCACTGAGCGTCGACGTGGGCGACGACACCGAGTTCGCCGCCGAGGTGGTCGCCCGGCTGAGCCAGTCGGGCGTCGACATCGCCGACTTCCGGCTCGACCGACCGAGCCTCGACGACGTCTTCCTGGCCCTCACCGGTCACGGCACCGAGGATCCGACCAGCTCCCCGGAGGTGGCGTCGTGACCGCACCCACCGCCCCGCAGCGGCCCCGCGGCCCGGCCGCCCTGTTCCACGACGGCGCGATCCTCGCCTGGCGGAACCTGGTCCAGCTCCCGCGCACCCCCGAGCTGCTGCTGTTCACCCTGATCCAGCCGATCATGTTCGTGCTGTTGTTCACGTACGTCTTCGGTGGTTCGATCGGCCAGTCGCTCCCGCCGGGGATCTCCTACGCCCAGTTCCTCATCCCGGGGATCATGGTGCAGACGCTCGTGTTCAGCACCAACTCCACGGCGGTCGGCCTGGCCGACGACCTCCAGAAGGGGCTCGTCGACCGGTTCCGGTCCCTCCCGATCGCCCGGTCGGCGGTGCTGGTGGGGCGCATCTGCTCGGACACCGTCCGGCTGGCCATGGTGGCCGTGGTCCTGGTGCTCGTGGGCTACGTGGTCGGGTTCCGGTTCGAGGCCGGACTCGGCTGGGGTGTGCTGATGATCCTCGTCGCCGTCGCCTTCGGGTTCTCGATGTCGTGGGTCATGGCCACGATCGGGCTGAGCGTCCGTGACGCCGAGACGGCCAGCACCGCAGGGTTCGTCTGGCTGTTCCCGCTCACGTTCGTGAGCTCGGTGTTCGTCCCCGTGACCTCCATGCCCGGCTGGCTCCAGGTGATCGCCCGCAACAACCCCGTGACCCTGCTGTCCAACCTGCTCCGGGAGTTCACCCTGATCGGCCGACCCGCCGCCGGAACGGTGCTGCCCGTGCTGGCCTGGACCGTGGGCATCGTGGTGGTGTTCGCCCCGCTGGCCGTCTCCCGGTACCGGAAGGTCTGAGCCGACTCGGGGTAGTTTCTCGGCATGGAATTCGACGAGAACGCACCACTCGACACGGGCCAGGTCGACGACCAGCGCGGTTCGGGTGGCGGACGCGGCGGTCGCGGCGGCGGGCTGGGCGACCTCCTCGGCGGCGCCCTCGGCGGTGGCCGGGGCCGGGGCGGGGGCGCTCCGGGTGGCGACATCGGCGACCTGCTCGGCGGGATGCTCGGCGGTGGCGGCGGTGGCTCGGGCGGCGGACTGGGCGGCGGACTGCCGGGCGGGCTGGGAGGCGCCCTCGGTGGAGCGCTCGGTGGTGGCGGACGACGGGGTGGCGGCGGGAAGACCGCCGGTGGCCTCGGGATGATCGTCGTCGTGCTCCTCCTGGTGGTCGGGTTGGGCTTCTGCAGCAGCGGTGGGGGCGGCATCGACCTGGGCGGCGGGTCCAACCTGGGTCCTCCGAGCACGCTGGCCGGTGGTTCGTCCAACCTCTCGGCCGAGTGCCGGACGGGGGCGGACGCGAACCGGCGGGAGGACTGCCGGGTCGTGGCCGTGGTCAACAGCGTCCAGCGGTACTGGGCCGACGAGTTCGCCGAGTCCGGACTGAAGTACCGGCCGGCGACCACCCAGATCTTCTCGGGTCGGACCCAGACGGCGTGCGGTCCCGGCTCGGCGGCGACCGGGCCCTTCTACTGCCCGGCCGACCAGACCGTGTACATGGATCTGTCGTTCTTCAACCAGCTGCAGCAGCCGCCGTTCAACGCCAAGGGCGGCGACTTCGCCCAGGCCTACGTGATCGCCCACGAGTACGGACACCACGTCCAGAACCTGCTGGGGTCGCTGCGGCCGGGCCGGACCTCCGGGCCGCAGTCCGACGCCGTGCGCGTCGAGCTGCAGGCCGACTGCTACGCCGGCGTCTGGGCCGGGAACGCGGAGGCGACGGGGTTCATCACCTCGCTGACCCGGGCCGACATCGCCGAGGGCCTCGACGCCGCAGCCGCCGTGGGCGACGACCGGATCCAGGAGGCGACCCAGGGCCGCAGCCGACCCGAGTCGTTCACGCACGGCTCCTCCGAGCAGCGCCAGCGCTGGTTCACCACCGGCGCGCAGACGGCCAACCCGGACCGCTGCGACACCTTCAACGGTCCCATCTGAGTCGACCCACCGCCGACGCCGACGGCGTGGCTCAGAGCAACCGGACGGCGAGCTGACCCGAGGGACCGTCGAGCACGCTGAACCCGTGTCGGACGAGGAACCCCGGGTCGGCCGCCGGAGCGACGGCCACCCGAGCCCCGGTCCCGGCGGCCTGCGAGCACCACTCGGCCAGCAGCCGGGCGCCCAGACCCAGGCCCCGCTCCTCCGGGGCCACCACGAGCGACCGCAGCTCCGCACCCGAGGGGCCGAGCACACCGACGGCCGCGCCCGCCGGGGGGCCGGTGCCGTCGGCGGGTGCGGCCTCGGCGACCACGACGAGCGGCTGGTCGACGTCGGATCGCTCGCTCGGACCCCGGGCGGCGACTCGGCACAGCTCCCCCACCGGACCGGGCACCATGCGCACCGTCCGGAGCGTCCACGGTCGGGTCCCCCGGCCGACGACCCGGGGCGCACCCAGCGGCAGCTCGGCCACCGTGACCCAGCGCCCCGGGTCGTGGCGCCGCTCGAGCACGTGGACGGACCGGACCGGCCACGCTGCGGCCACGCCCCGCAGGGTGTGCAGGGCGGCGTCGATCGTGGCCCGCTCCGCCGAGGGCACGAGCGTCACGTGCGGGACGAAGGGCCGGCGGTCGGGACGGTCGAGCGGACCGTCGACCAGCCGGGCCCGCAGACGTCCGAGCGCGACCAGGTCGCCTGCGACCG
>CAIQNH010000081.1 GCA_903873135.1 uncultured Actinomycetes bacterium | reverse complement strand
GGCCGGGCCGGTGTCCAACCTGCTGCTGGCCCTGGTGCTGTTCGCCCTCTACGCCGTGACCAGTCCGACCGTCGACGCCACACCCGCCGGCGTGGTGCTGGGTTCGTTCGACCTGCTCTGGGACGTCACGACCGGGACGCTGCACTCACTGTTCACCCTGGTGACCGGTGCGGGCGACTACGCCTCGTCGGTCGCCGTCGGGCAGGCACCCGACCAGCGGATGCTCTCGGTCGTCGGCGGCGCCCAGGTCACCGACCAGCTCCTCGCCGGCGAGCAGGGGAAGCTGCTGGTCATGGCCGGGCTGTTCTCGGCGAGCGTCGGCGTCCTCAACCTGCTGCCCGTGCTGCCGCTCGATGGTGGGCACGCCGTGGTGGTGCTGGCGGAGGGCGTGCTGTCCCGGATCCGCCGCCGACCGACGCTCCGCCTCGACACCCGGCGTCTGCAGCCGGTCGCCCTGGCGGTCGTCGTCGGGTTCCTGCTGCTCGGCATCTCGAGCATGTGGGTCGACGTGCTCCACCCGGTGAACCTCGGGGGCTGAACGCTCAGGGCGCCCCACACGGGGCGGGGTTCACCGACCGGTGTGGCCGAACCCTCCGTCGCCCCGCTCGGTGTCGTCGAGCTCGTCGACCTCGGCGAATCGCACGTGCTCGACCGCCTGGATCACGAGCTGGGCGATCCGCTCGCCGCGGCGTACCTCGAACGGCTCGTCCGGGTCGGTGTTGACGAGCAGGACCTTGAGCTCGCCCCGGTAGTCGGCGTCGATCAGTCCCGGGGTGTTGAGGCAGGTCACACCGTGCTTCAGGGCCAGTCCGCTGCGGGGCTGGACGAATCCGGCGTAGCCCCGAGGAATGGCCACGGCGATCCCGGTCGCCACGAGCGCCCGGCCCCCACCGGGAGCGAGCACCGTGTCCTCGCTCGCCCGCAGGTCGACACCGGCGTCGCCGGGTCGTGCGTAGGCGGGCAGCTCCAGGTCGGGATCCAGTCGGACGATCGGCACCTCGAGCACGGCGGTCAACCTAGCCCTCGACGTGGTCCGGCCGGGACGGTCCGACGGTCGGCTCAGCGCTCCTCGCGGAACACGACGTGCTTGCGCACCACCGGGTCGTACTTCTTGAGCTCGATGCGCTCGCGGGTGTTGACCTTGTTCTTCCGCGTCACGTAGGTGAAACCGGTGCCGGCGGTGGAGCGCAGCTTGATGATCGGACGCTTGTCGTTCTTGGGCATCAGACCTTCTCCCCCCGGGCCCGGATGTCGGCCACGACCCGCTCGATCCCGCGCTTGTCGATCGTCTTCATGCCCTTGGTCGAGACCCAGAGCTTGACCCAGCGACGCTCGCTCGGGAGCCAGTACCGCTTCTGGTGGACGTTCGGGTACTGCCACCGGTTGGTCCGGCGGTGGGAGTGACTGACGTTCTTGGCCGTGCGCGGCCGACGGCCGGTCACCTGACAGACCATGGGCATGACGGACTCCTCTCGAGCGCTCGGACGGCCGTACAGGATCGCCGACCGGACCACCCGGGCGCAACACGGGCCCTGCGACCGGCCCTGCGACCGGCCATGCGACCGGCCCGACGACACCAACACATCGTCACATGCTAATGTGACGATGTGTTGGACGCCGACCTCCTCGACCGGACCGCCCGCCTGTTCCGGGCGCTCGGCAACACCACCCGACTGGCCGTCGTCGACGTCCTCGACAGCGGACCGAGGTGCGTCCACGAACTCGTCGACGAGCTCGGGGTGGACCAGCCCCTGGTCTCCCAGCACCTCAGGGTCCTGCGCTCGGTGGACCTGCTCCGCACCGAGCGCCGCGGCAAGGAGGTCGTGTACTCCCTCGCCGACGACCACGTCGCCCACATCGTGCGCGACGCCATCACCCACTCGACCGAACCCCGGGAGGAACCGTGAGCACCCACACCATCCACCACGATCACGACCACGTCCACGGCGACGACTGCGGCCACGTGGCGGTCGCCCACGGCGACCACGTCGACTACCTGCACGACGGCCACGCCCACCACCTGCACGAGGGCCACTGGGACGAGTGCGACCCGTCGGACCTCCACGTGGTGGCCGAGGACCACGCCGAGCACACCCACGGGCCGGACTGCGGCCACGAGGCGGTCCCCCACGGCGACCACGTCGACTACCTGCACGACGGCCACCGACACGCCGAGCACGGCGACCACTACGACGAGCACTGACCGCCACCACCCGGCTCGCCCGGTGGACGGGCGGGGTCAGCGCGTCGTCGGCGCTGCGGTCCGGTGGCGCTCGCGGGTCACCAGCATCGACACCACCCAGATCACCGTGGACACGGTCACCACGAAGAAGCTCGGTGGCAGGTTGAACATCACCGACACCACCAGTCCGAGCACCACCGAGACCACCCCGAACACCGTGCCCAGCGAGCAGACGACCACCGGCCGGGCGCTGAAGCGGAGTGCAGCTGCGGGCGGGGTCACCAGCAGTGCGAACAACAGGAGCGTCCCGACGACCTGGACGGCCACCGTGGTCGCCAGCGCCATCAGGACGAGGAAGCAGATCCCGAGCGCCCGCACCGGGAGTCCCTTGGCCGCAGCCACCTCGGGGGAGATCGAGGCGAGGGTCAGGGGCCGGGCCACGACCGCCAGCACCCCGGCGATGACCACCGCCACGACGGCGAACACCACGAGCTGGTCCCGGGACACGGCGAGCAGGTTGCCGAACAGGACGTTGGTCACCGTCGAGGTGTTCCGGGTGGCCAACGAGGCGAACAGGATGCCGAGCCCGGTCGCGAAGGCGAGCACCGTGCCGGTCGCCACCGCCTGGTCGCGAGCCCGGTGGCCGAGCGCCCCGATCACCAGGGCCCCGGCCACGCAGAACACACCGAGTCCGAGCGTCGGTGAGAGGCCGAGGAGCACCGCACCGGTGGCGCCGGGGAACCCGATGTGGCCGAGCGCGTGGGCCGCGAACTCCCCACCCCGCACGACCACGAAGTAGCCGATCATCCCGCCCGCCAGCGCCACCAGGATCCCACCGGTGAAGGCGTTCCGCATGAACGGGGCGCTCAGCACCTCGACCCAGTTCGACTGGTAGCCCACCTCGGCGAGGACGCCGGTCACGGGCGCGCCTGGGTGTAGAGGTCGCCCGTGGCGGTGCGGACCACCTGCACGGAGGTGCCGTACAAGTGGGTGAGCAGCTCGTCGTCGACCACGTCGGAGATCTCGCCGTAGTGCGGGTGACCGTCGAGCAGGTAGACGATCCCGGTCAGGTACGGGAGGAACGGGTTGAGGTCGTGGACCACCACGAGCATCGTGACCGGTCGCTGCTCGCGCAGCGTCACCAGCAGGTCGACGACGTCGCGCTGGTTCCTCAGGTCCAGGTTGGCGAGCGGCTCGTCGAGCACCAGCAGGTCGGGTGAACCGACCATCGCCTGGGCGATGGCGATGCGCTGCTGCTGACCGCCGGACAGGTCCGCCAGCCGGCTCCCCGCGAACCCCTCGGCCTCGACGGCGGCCAGTGCGGCGTCGACCTCGGCCTCGACCCCCGGGTCCCGACGCAGGCCCCACCGGTTGCCCGTGTGACCCAGGCGCACCAGATCCCGACCCGTGATCGCCTCCCCCACCGAGTCGCCGAAGCGCTGCGGCACGTAGCCGATCCTCGGGTTGCCACGTCGGGCCGGGGCGCCGAGCACCTCCACCGATCCGGAGGCCGGCGGGACCATCCCGAGGAGCAACCGCAGCAACGTCGTCTTGCCCGAGCCGTTGGGGCCGATGATGCACACCAGACCACCCGTGGGGACCTGCAGGTCCCCGTGGGACCAGACGGTGCGCCCGCCGAAGCCGACCGACACGCCGCTCAACCGGACGGCCGGCGGTACGTCGGCCTCGTGACGGGCCGGATCCCCCGGAGCGGTCGAGCCGACCCGGGGGCCGTCGTTCACCCGCCCCCGCTGAGGGCTCGGCGGAGGGCCTGGAGCTGGCTCACCTGCCACTCGGCGAACGACGTGGCCCCCTCGGCGACGGTCTCGGTCACGTCGACCACGGGCACCCCGGCACCCTCGGCCGTGCCCCGGACCTGCTGGGGGATGGAGCCCTCGGTCTGGACGTTGTAGACGAGCACGCTGGCCCCGCCCCCGGTCAGGAGCTCGTCGAAGGCCTGCACGTCGCCCGGGGACGGGTCGGTCTCGTTGGCAGCAGCCCGGGCGAAGCCCTCCGGCGTGGTGTTCTCCAGCGTCAGGGCGTCACCCATGTAGTCGAACACCGACTCGGTCGCGGCGTAGGTGCGACCGGGGAACTCCGTCCGGATGCGGGCGATCTCGTCCCGGTAGCCCTGCATGCTCGCCGACCAGGCCGCGGCCCGGTCCGGGAAGTAGGTCCCCACCGACGGCAGGACGGACTGCAGCTGCTCGGTGACGGCACCCGCCACGGCGACCACGAAGTCCGGTCCGTACCAGACGTGCGGGTTGTCCCCGTCGCCCTTGCCGACCACCTCGCACGCGTTCACGATCACCGGCCGGGGGTCGAGCTCACGTGCCGTCTCGTCGGCCCAGTGGTCGTAGTCGCAGCCGTTGACCACGACGAGCTCGGCGTCGCCGAACGAGGCGATGTCGGCGGGCGACGGCTCGTAGTCGTGGGGGTCGAGCGCAGAGGAGGTGATGATCGTCGTCACCTCGGCGCACGCGCCCGCGAGCTGCTCGACGATGTCGCCCCACTGGTCGACGCTCACCACCACCTGCACGGGCGTCCCCGGGCACGGTGGAGCCGCGGCGACGGCGGTGGTCGACGGCGCGGCCGCAACGGTCGTGGTCGTGGTCTCGGCCGCCGTCGTCGACGTGGACGACCCCGACTCGTCGGTGCCGCAGCCCGCCAGGGCGACGAGCACGAGCAGGCCGGCGACGGCGAGGGAGCGACGGATGGCGGTGTGGGTACGGGTCGTGGAGGGCACGGCGAGATGATAACGATTCCCAGATCCGACCGCCAGTCCGGTTCGGACGCCGTAGGGTGGCCCGGTGCTGGTGTGGATGGACCTCGAGATGACCGGGCTCGACCCGAGGGTGGACCGGATCGTG
>CAIQNH010000080.1 GCA_903873135.1 uncultured Actinomycetes bacterium | reverse complement strand
GGTGGTGGCCGGCCGACGGGACTGGGAGTCGAGGCACCTGGCCTGGCTGGGCGCCATGATCTTCGCCCTCGTGGCGTTCCGGAACACGGCCCCGGGCAGCCCTCCCATCGGGACGTTCCTCGACTTCCGCGCCTTCTTCCCTGCGGTCGCCCTGGTGGCGCTCAGCCTCGTCGCGCTGGTGGCCACCTTCCTGGTCCGTCCCCGCGACGAGCTCGGTCTCTGAGTTCCGGCACGGCGAGCACCGCCGGGCCCCGTCTCACGACCCGTCGGGCGAGCGGATCGTGACCTCAGCGCCCTCCACCTCCCGGATCCGGTGACGGAGTCGGTCGGCGAGTTCGCTGCGCACTCCCGCGTGCGCCGGGTCGCGGGCCAGGTTGCGCCGTTGGTGGGGGTCGGCGACGTTGTCGTAGAGGTGGGTCACCCGGTAGGAGGGCGCAGCAGGTGAGCGGTGTCCTGCGAACGGCCGCCGGTCGGTCGCCGCCACACCGATCGTGTGGGTGCGGGTCCGCAGCGCCCGGCCGATCGTCGACTCGCTGATCTGGACCAGCACCTCGTCACGGTCGACCGGATCCTGCAGCGGTCGACCATCGAGGCCGGGGTCGGCTCCGCCGGCGGCGGTGACCAGCGTGGGCAGCAGGTCCACGTGGCTGACCAGGTCGTCCCGACGGATGCCACCCCGGAACCCTGGGCCGGCGACCACCAGCGGCACGCGGATCGACGCGTCGTGCGGGCTGCGCTTGTACTCGGCGTTGCGGGTCCTGAAGTGCGTCCCGTGGTCGCTCGTGACGACCACGATCGTGTCCTCGAGTCGACCCGAGCTCAGGAGCTCGTCCAGGAGCCGGCCCAGGTTCCGGTCGATCGAGGCGCAGGCGGCGAGGTAGTCCGGGTAGTTCCAGCGCCAGTCACCCCTCCACACCGGCAGGTCCCCGGGCCGGTCGAAGTCACGGAACCGAGCGGCACCTCCCGGTGGACCGACCACGCGCAACCGGTTGTTCTGGTGGTGCGGTTCCAGGTACGAGACCCAGAGCAGGAAGGGACGGTCGTCCACCCGGCGGAGCCGGTCGATCGCCAGGTCCGTGACGGCGTCGACCCGGTAGCCGTGCAGCGGCACGCGGCGACCCTCCTCGTCGAACACGTGGCCGCCCGTCGGACCCGACGTGTGTTCGAGCGCGTCCGCCGCCGCCCACGCATCGCGGTAGCCGCCGCGCCGATCCGGTGGCACGGGGCGTCGCTCGTACCTGGCGACGGTGCGGTCGCTCGGCAGTCCGGGCCCCCTGTCCGAGGCCAGGTGCCACTTGCCGACGTAACCCGTCCAGTAGCCCATCTCGGCGAGCCGCCCGGCGAGCGTCGGGGCGTCCGACGGCAGCGACAGCCCGTTGCGCCAGCAACCGACCTCCGTCGGGTAGCGCCCGGTCTGCAGCGCAGCCCGGGCCGGACCACATACGGGCTGGACCGTGAGGGCGTGGTCGAACGCGACACCGGTACCGGCGAGCTCGTCGAGGACGGGCGTGACGGGGAGCCGCTGACCGAACACCCCGCAGGAGTCGGGGCGCTGCTGGTCGCTCAGGACGACCAACACGTTCGGCTGCACCTGCACACGGTACGTCGGCGTGGCCGAACCGCCCCACGACGGTTGCCGGAGGTCCGCTCACCAGCCGGTGGGGCAGACCCGCAGTCGGAGCGGCACCGCACGCTCGAACCACGCATCCCGCCCCGAGTCGGCGGGTCAGCCGACCCGCGGAGTTGGAGCAGCACAACCCGCCACGGCAACACTCTGGACGTGGGCCTGCGCGACGACACCGAGGTGCTCACCGCCGTCGACGCCGAGGACCGTCAGCGCCGCGCCGCCGGGGGGCTGCTCGCAGCGGGGGCCGCGGCCGGCGACCGGGTCGCACTGACCGCCACCCCGGGCGCGGACCTGCTGTGCGCCGTGCTGGGCGCGCTCCGGATCGGTGTCGTGCCGGTCCTCACCCACTCGGGGCTGCTGGAGGCCGAGCGTGCCGAACTCTTCGACGACGCTGACCCGCTACTCGTCGTCGACGACGCTGCGCTCGACCGGCTGCTGCGCGGACCCGCCACCGAGCTGGCACCCGCCCCGTTGGCGCGGCCG
>CAIQNH010000079.1 GCA_903873135.1 uncultured Actinomycetes bacterium | reverse complement strand
GCAGGTCGGCTGCTACCGGGGAGCCATCGACGGGATCCTCGGACCGGCGTCGGACGAGGCGATCCTCGAGTTCCAGCGGGCCGAGGGGCTCTCCGCCGACGGGGAGCTCGGCCCCAAGACCGAGGCGGCCCTCAAGTCGGCCGTGTCGGCCGGGAAGCAGGTCTGCTCGGCCACGACGACGACCACCACCAAGCCCGCCACGACGACGACCGCTGCACCCAACGACGCTCCGTGCACGGCCACCGCGCTGTCGAAGGGGCTCCCGGCCGAGGGCGAGAAGATCACCCGGTTCGTGTGCGCCGCCGGTTGGGCAGGAGGTTCGCTCGACAACGGGTCGAGGTTCATCCTCAAGGCCCAGCAGGGTGCGTGGTACGCCCCGGCCCAGGACCCGTGTGGCTCGGCGAGCGCCGGGATCGACCCGGCCGTGCTCGAGGCCGGCTGCGGGGGCTGAGGCCCACCGAGCGACGACGAGCCGGAGTGGGCAGCGGCCGCCTCAGCTCCGGCTGAGGCGGTGCTTCAGCTGGTCGAGGATGTCGACCGGACCGGGGTCCACGCCCTCGGCGAACGCCATCCGGAGGGTGACCAGGTCGCCCAGCAGGACCAGGTCGAGGAGCTGGGCGAACGCCGTGTCCCCCTCGGCCTGCACCGTCTCGATGCCGGCCACGACCTCGTCGCAGGCCTCGGCGACGAACTCGAATCGCCGCGGGATGTTGCCCGTCTCGTGGTCGTGGCGGAGGAACACGAGGGTGAACACCTGCCGGGTCACGTCGCCGTGCTGGGCCCAGCCGCAGAGCTCGTTGTGGGTCAGCTCCGGGATCCGGTTGCACCACGAGGGCACCTTGCAGTTCTCGTTGAACTGACCCTTCCAGCGCCACGCCGCGACCTCGCCGAGCGGGCCGCCGCCGTAGACCAGCGGGATCGTCCGGCCGATGCGACGCGCCAGGCGGGACGCGACATCGTCGCCGCCCTCGGCGAGCTCGTCGCGTCGCCGACGCAGCTGGGCCACGGCGCTGTCGACCATGGCGTCCACGCCGTCGACGAGCCCCAGACGTCCGAGCACCACGAGGAGCGGCACGGTGACCGCACCGATCCCGGCGCGGGGCATGGGGATGGCGGGGTCGACCGGGACGACCGGCGCGCCGATCCGGCGGGCCAGCTCCACGAGGCGGCCTCCCGAGGCGACGACGACGATCCGGGCGCCGCGCTCGGCGGCTGCCGACACGGCGGCGAGGGTCTCCTCGGTGTTGCCCGAGAACGAGTTGGCGAACACCAGCGTGTCCGGCCCGACGAACGCCGGACACTCGTCGTGCTTCGAGACCACGATCGGCACGGGGCAGGACCCGACCAGCACCGCCGCCGCAGCGTCACCACCGATCCCGCTCCCACCCATGCCGGCCACGAGCACCGAGGTGATCCCGTCACCGGACGGCAGACCCTCGACGGCCCGCGCGCCGGCGGCGGCGGTCTCCACCTGCTCGGCCAGACCGAGCGCGGCGCCGAGCATGTCGAGCGAGTCGAGGAGGGGCTCCGACACGGGGCTCACTCCTCGAAGGTCGGGCCGACGCCGTCGGCCTCGGCCGCGGCCATCAGCCGGTCGTGCTCGGCGTCGGTGACCGCCGTCGCCTCGTCGATCAGGAGCACGGGGATCCCGTCACGGACCTCGTAGGAGCGCCGGAGTCGGGGGTTGTAGAGGATCCGCTCGTCGGCGAAGTACCACAGCGGTCCCTTGTCCTCGGGGCAGGCGAGGATCTCGAGCAGCCGCGGATCGAGTCGGTCGTCGGTGGTCATCTCGGCGGGGCTCCTGGGATCGAACGGACGGTTCCGGTGCAGGACCGTAGCGTCAGGACCCGGCCTCGGCGATCACCGACTGGACCTCGGCCACCCGGGCGGCCACCGCCTCCGGGTCCGCGGCCTCCACGTTGAGCCTCAGGAGGGGCTCGGTGTTGGACGGACGCAGGTTGAACCACCAGTCGCCGGCGTCGACGGTGAGGCCGTCGAGACGGTCCTGGTCCACGCCCGCGTAGTGGCCGGCGACGTGCTCGATGACGGCGTGCGGGTCCGGGACGGTGGTGTTGATCTCACCCGAGCCCGAGTACCGCTCGAACGGACGACGCAGCTCCGACAGCGGCAGGCCCGTCCGGGACATCTGCTCGATGATGAACATCGACGCGATCAGTCCGGAGTCGGCCCGGAAGTTGTCCAGGAAGTAGTAGTGCGCCGAGTGCTCGCCGCCGAACACCGCGCCCTCGTCGGCCATCAGCTTCTTGATGAACGAGTGCCCCACCCGGCTGCGGACCGGGCGACCGCCGTGCTCGAGGACGACCTCGGGCACCGCCTTGGAGCAGATCAGGTTGTGGATCACGGTGCCGCCGCCCCGCGCGTCCAGGATCGACGCGGCGATGATGGCCGTGGTCGTCGAACCCGGGAGGGTCACGCCCAGCTCGTCGACGAGCACGACCCGGTCGGCGTCGCCGTCGAAGGCCAGACCGAGGTCGGCGCCCACCTCGAGCACCCGTTCCTGGAGCGCCACCTGGTTCACCGGCTGGATGGGATCAGCCGGGTGGTTGGGGAACGTCCCGTCGAGCTCGCCGAAGAGCACCTCGAGCTGCAGCGGGAGACGGGCGAAGACGGCCGGGGCCACGAGCCCGCCCATCCCGTTCGCCGTGTCGGCCACCACCACGAGCGGCCGCAGCGAGTCGACGTCGACGAACCCGCAGACGTGGTCCACGAAGGCGTCGAGCACGTCGAGGGTCGAGGTCGTCCCGGGCGGGTCGACCTCGGCGAGCTCCCCGGCGAGGGAGGCCTCGGCCAGCTCCCGCACCCGCAGGAGCCCGCTGTCCTCGCCCACCGGTCGGGCACCGTCCAGGCAGAGCTTGGTGCCGTTGTACCGAGCCGGGTTGTGCGACGCGGTGAACACCGCTGCGGGAGCGTCCAGGTGCCCGGACGCGAAGTAGGTCTCGTCGGTCGAGCACAGACCGAGGTCCACCACGTCGACGCCCTGGGAGCGCACCCCCTCGGCGAACGCCTCGCTCATCTCCACGCCGGTCGGCCGCATGTCCCGGGCGACCAGGATCCGGTCGACGGTCCGGCCCGAACCGGCGGCCTCCTCCCGGGCGAAGGCTGCGAATCCGGCGCCGAGCGCCCGGGCGAGCGGCGGGTCGTACTCGCCGGGACACTCGCCCCGGACGTCGTAGGCCTTGACGATGGCGGCGAATGGGGACTCGGTCACGTCGGTGACCCTAGTGCCGCTCCCGACGGGTCTCAGGCGACCGGAGGGAGCCGGTCCACACCGCCGGCGAGCTCGTAGCGACCGACGCGGGCGTTGCGGCGGATCCGGAACAGGTCGGTCAGCAGGCGCCACGAGTCCTGGACGATCCTGACGGTGGACCGCGAGGAGTTCACGACGGTGACCGGCACCTCGACCAGACTGAGCCGGTAGCGCTCGACCAGGTGGAACACCTCCACGTCGAACGCGAACCGGTCCACGGTGCAGTGGGAGAACACCAGTCGGGCGGCGTCGGAACGCATGGCCTTGAGCCCGCACTGCGTGTCCCGGTAGCGACCGAGGAGCACCAGTCCGGTGAGCACGTTGACGACCCGCCCGCCCACCTCACGGAGCCGACCGGCGCGCACCACCGTGAGGGTGTCGGTGTGCTGGCGACTCCCGACGGCCACGTCCCAGCCGTCCTCGATGCGCTCGAGGAACCGCGCCAGCTGGGACGGCGAGTACGCCAGGTCGGCGTCGATGAACGCGACCGTCCGGCCGTCGGCGACCATCACCCCGGCGCGCACCGCCGCACCCTTGCCCGAGTTCCGCTCGAGGACCACCACCCGGTCGGCACCGGCAGCCTCGGCCGCAGCGGCCGTGCCGTCGTCGGACCCGTCGTCCACCACCACCACCTCGAGTCCCCCGTCGGCGACCACGGCGGCGAGCTCACTGCGGATCGTCCCGACGGTGTCGGGGATCCGGTCCGCCTCCCGGTACGCCGGCACGACCACGCTGAGCCGGTGGGTGCCCGGCGGCTCGGGCCGCGGCCGAGGGCGGCGCTGGTCGTCGCGGACGACCTCGACCATGACCCGTCGGTAGTTCGCCGAGCGGACCACGAAGGCCGCGGCGAGCGCAGGCAGCTTGACCACGACCAGACCCCACCAGGTCCTCGGGTCACCGATCGCGGCGAGCGCGCTGAGCACCGCCACGTCGACCAACAGGGCGGCCGTCGCCGTCGCCAGGTACGGGCGGGCCGAGTGGTAGAAGCGCTGCGACGGGTCGTCCGGCCAGGTGAGCCAGCCGTGCAGCAGCCACGAGCAGGCCGTGGCCGTGGCCACGGCTGCGGCGTCGGCGGCCGGAACGGGCCAGCCCAGCCGCTGCCGGAGCAGCACGAGCACCGCGACGTCGACCAGGGTGGCGATCGTCCCGACCAGGACGAATCGCCGGAGCAGGTTCACGAATCAGGTGCTGGATCGTCCGCTGCGGAGGCAGCCTCGTCGCTCCGAGCACCAGCCCTGCGCCCGGTCGCACCGTCGGCCCCGTCGTCCCGTCGTGCGGCTCGGCCGCTCGACGCGCCCCTGCCCCCACGACGCTCCGTCCCGGATCCGGCCTCGGTGTCCTCCGGATCGTCGTCGGCATCGGCGTCGGCGTCGTCGGCGGGTGGGTCGTCGACGAGCAGGTCGCCCGCAGCGCCCCCGCCCGTGACGGCTCCGGCAGCGACGAGGTCCGGGACCTCGGCGTCGGCGAGGGCGGCGGCGTCACGACGACGCTGGTCGTCCACGGCGAGCCAGCCGACGCAGGCGAACCCGACGAGGGCGAGCAGCCAACCGAGCACGTCGATCCACGAGGTCCCGTAGTGGAGCGTCACCTGCTGCTCGGTCGGGATGACGACCATCTGGTTGGGAGCGACCCGGTAGGGGCCCTCGGCGCCCTCGACCCGCCAGTTCGGGAAGTACGAGGCCTTCACCAGGACGGGGACGCCGACCTGGTCGACCCGGAACGAGATCTCGTCCGTGCCCACGTCGATCGCCGAGACCTCGACCGGCGGGAGGGCCTGGCGCGGCGGGTTCGGGTCGTCGGCCGGCACCCGGGCCCAGTCGTCGGGACCGGAGGTGGCGAGCGGCACGTCCCAGCGCTCCGGGTCGAGGTACCACTCCACGGCCGGACCGGGGGACTTGGGCGGACGGGCCTGACCGGGCTGGGCCTCGGGACGCTCGCCGTAGACCCACCCGTCCACGTGGTCGTCGGCGTCCTCGGCGACCACCGGCTGGAACTCGAGCGGCGACACGATCCCGGAGTCGGCGACCTCGAACACGACCCAGTTGCGTTGGACCCCGTCGCCGGTGTCCGGGGAGGCGAAGGCAGCCACCTCGGTCAGCCGGGGCTCGGTGCGGGCCGCGGCGATCGCCTGCTCCGAGGTGGCCATGTAGTACTTGACCCCGAGCAGCTGCAGGTGCGACGTGCCCAGCCCGATGTTGAACTCGCCGTAGGGCAGGTCCCGCTGCGCCCTCGACGGTGAGGTCGAGAGCTCCGACTGGTTGAGGAAGTGGTACGGGGTGGTCGAGGAGGCCTCGAAGTAGAGCCCCTCCATGGAACCGATGCAGCCGTCGGTGAAGTACGGCAGCAGCATCAGCGCCATCGGCGTGCCGAAGCGGTCGAGTTCCTTCTCGTACTCCCACATGGCCCGCCCGCAACCACGCTGGGCCGCCACCTCCTCCATGGTCGCGACGACACCCTCGTACTCGGGGTAGGCCGGTCGCGACTCGAGGCCCTGGAAGTTGTAGTACGCCCAGCCGCTCGAGATGTTCTGCTTGGGGAAGGTGATGCCGAGCCACTGGTAGCTGGTCGCACCCGAGCCCGAGGGGTCCGCCACGTTCTGGGCTCCGGGCAGCACGCGCAGCGCGCCGGCGAGCGAGACCGCCATCACCACGAACACCGTCACCAGGCCGGTGACGCCGACCCAGGCCGGCTCGTCACGCTCCCGGCGGACGTCGCCGACGACGAGCGCGAGCGACCGGACGATGAGACCGACGGCGAGCGCCGCCAGCAGGTAGAGGCAGAGGATGTAGAAGGGCAGGATCCGCGCGTTCCAGAGCCGGTACTGCGGGAGCAGCACGAAGATCCAGGCGTGCGTGACGATCAGCAGCGACAGCCACCAACCCAGACGGACCCGGTGGACCATCGACAGCACGGCGCCGAGCGCGGCGAGCGCGAACACGACGTTCCGGTACGGCATGTCGAACACCGCCGGGTCCGGCCAGAGGTACCGGGAGTACTCGGTGAGCTTCTCCCAGCCCATGTCGTTCAGGTAGGTGCTGTTCAGGTAGAAGGGGATGAACCAGAACGCCGCCACCAGGAAGCCCACGGGGCCGACGACGGCGGCCCACCGCAGGGTCCGGCTGTCGAACCCGACGAACAGCGCCACCACGACGATCGTCCCCAGGTACGGGAACAGCGAGGGGGCGACCAGGGTCGACAGCAGCGTCAGCGCCACCGCGACGCCCGCCGCCACCCGGCCGGTCGTGCTCGAGTCCCACCACGGGGTCCGGTCCTCCCGTCGGGTGAACAGGTAGACGACCGTGGCGATGGCGGCGAAGATCGCCGGGATCAGGTGGCACAGGATCACCAGGCCGAACAGCACCGCGCCGAGCGCCCGGTCCCAACCGGTGCGGACCCCCCGGACGAGCACCGCCAGGTAGAGCACCGCCAGGGTGAGGGAGATGGAGAAGGCGAACTCCCCCGCCATCGTCGAGGGGATGTTCCCGCCGTAGATCGTGAAACCGGTCTCGTAGAGGAACGCGGTGGCACCGAGTGCGATCAGCGGGGGCCCGGGGAACGGGAGCCTGGCGGCCCGGCCGAGCGCGAACCCGGCGAGCGGCATGGTGACGATGCCGAGGACCGTCACCAGCTTGAACGCCACGTTGTACGGCAGCGGGATGAACAGGACCGTCAGCACGCCGGCGACGATCCACACGAGCGTGCGCAGCACCGGTGAGCGGGTCCGTGACAGGGCCCACCAGGTCCCACCGGCGACAGCGGCCAGACCGAACGGCAGCAGCCACCACGGCAGTCCCACGTCGAGCGCGACGATCATCAGCGACGGGACGACCATGTAGAAGACGTACGCGGGGAAGCCTGCGTACCAGTCGGGCGACCAGCCCGACAGTCGCAGCGAGGGCAGGAGCTCGTCGCGGAGGAACGCCGGCCCCCAGACGTGGGCGCCCATGTCGCCGCCCGTGGCCGTGGTGTTCTGCACGATCCACTCGGGGTGCATGGTGGCGGCCACGACGGCACAGGTGAGGCCGACGACCACCCACGACACGATGTCGGTCGTGCGCCGCCGGGGGTGGTCCGGGTCGTCGAGGAGGACCAGCCGGTCGCCCAGCGCGGCCGACTCGGGGGCGACGGCGTCCTCCGGCTCGACCCGGGTGGCGACCGTGCCGTCGGTCTCGGTGGGTTCCGTGCGTTCCTCGGCGGTCGTCATGGCCGCATCATCGTGCCACGCGACCGGCCGAAACCGGACGCAGCGGACAGGTTTCTCCCTGTGGACGGAGGTCCCGAATCCGCCACCCGGACCGAGGGGGACGCACGTCCGACGCTCAGTTGGACAGCGAACGCTTGTACCGTCGGTCCGACGAGCTCAGGTCGGCGATGACACCGTCGAGCTCGACCTCCTCGCCCTCGCTCCGCCACGTGCGGGTGTCGCACGTCGAGCACGAGCTCATCACGAGGTCGCGGCCGTCGACCGTCAGCTCGATCTCGACCAGGTCGCCGTCGCACACCTCACACCGGGCTGTGGCCATCGGGTACCTCCTCGTCGCCGACGTCGGTCCGTGGCGCCACGATCCCTCGGCGACACGGTGGTCTCTCCGAGGGTAGCGCAGTCGCCACCGGGCGTGCCCGGTCGGTTCCCGGGCGCTCAGCCGAGGGCCAGCGCCGCCACCGTCACGGCGTTGAACGTGGCGTGGGCCACGATCGCCCCGCCGAGGCGACCCGTCCGCAGGACGAGCAGGCCGAGGAGCGTCCCGAGCACGAACAGACCCGGGAACTGGAGCGGCTGGAGGTGCATCGCCGCGAACACCGCTCCCGACAGGACGGCGGCGAGCACCGGCGGGACGTGCCGTTTGCGCAGGGCCCCGAGGAGGAGCCCCCGGTAGAACAGCTCCTCGACGATCGGGGCCCCGACCACGACCACCAGCACGAGCGTGGCCCAGCCGACCGGGCCGGTCGCCTTCTCGGCCAGCTCCCGGGCCGGCTCGGCCAGGTCGTCCCGGGTCTGACCGAGCAGTTCGAGGATCGGCCAGTAGACCAGCGGCAGGACGACGAACTGCAGGAGCAGGCCGAGCCCGAGTCCCACCGGCACGTCGATCGGTCGGACGGCGAACCCGAACTCACGCACCGGACCGTCACCCTTGGCGCCGGCCAGGACGAGGGCGACCAGCCAACCCGCCCACATGGGGACCTGCAGGAGCGCGACGGCCCAGATCGGGACCTGCTCGGAGGACTCCCAGCCGGCCAGCGAGACGACCACCACCTGGGCCAGGACCAGCAGGAACTGCGAGAGCAGGATGCCGACGGCGACCTCACCGAGGCCCCAGCGGGCCTGCGGACCGGGCCACTCGACCCAGCGGGGCCGACGGGCGCCCTCCGGTCCCGGAGGCGGCCCCGCCTCCGACGCCGGGTCCGGGCTCACGCGCCGATGAGGCCGAGCGTGGGAGGTCCGGGCGAGACGGACCGCTCGTCGCGGAGGTCCCAACCCCGGGGCACGCGGACGGTGTCGGCGTGGATGGCGCACAGGTCGTGGACCATCGGGTGGGGCTCGGCGGCGAGGTCCTCGAGCCACACCGTCGACGCGGCGTAGGCGTAGGACAGCGTGGCGACCGCCGCTCGGTCGCATCCGGGTCGGGCGCACATCCGGCTCACGGGGCGACGGTACCGTCGCTCCGGGCGGTACGGGCGGATCCCCCGTCGCCGGCGGTTCGGAACCCGTGATCCGGCTCAGGTTCGGCGTGCGAGGAGGCTCCCGGGACCGCCCCGCGTCGTGGCGATGTCGCCGGTTCGCCCTAGGCTGGTCCTCGATGTCGATGGACCAACGAGACCCGGGCACCGAGTCCGGCCGACGCAACGGACTCCCCACCTGGCTGATCTGGGTGCTGGTCGCCGTGGTGGGCCTGACGGTGGTCAGCGCCCTCTCCCTGTCCACCAAGCAGGGCGAGGCGATCCCCTACTCGGCCTTCGTCCAGCAGGTCGAGGACGGCAACGTGGCCAAGGTCAACTGGAACAACGCCACGAACGCCGTGACGGGCACGACCAAGAGCGGCGAGGAGTTCGTGACCTCGGGCCCGGTCGAGCCACCGCAGGAACTCCTCACCACCATGGACGCCAAGGGGGTCGAGGTCACCTTCGACAACCCCACGCCCAACCTGATCACGTCGCTGATCCCGCTCCTGCTGCCCGTGGCGCTGATCGTCGGGTTCTTCGTGTGGATGAACCGTCGGGCGCAGGGCCAGATGGGCGGGATCATGTCGATCGGCCGCTCACGGGCCAAGACGTACACCACGGAGCGTCCGGCCACGCTCTTCACCGACGTGGCCGGCTACGAGGGCGTCAAGCGGGAGATCAAGGAGGTCGTGGACTTCCTCAAGGAGCCCGACCGGTTCCTCGAGATCGGTGCCCGGATCCCCAAGGGCGTCCTCCTGGTCGGCCCCCCCGGCACCGGCAAGACCCTGATCGCCCGGGCCGTCGCCGGCGAGGCCGGGGTGCCGTTCCTGTCGGTCTCGGGTTCCGACTTCATGGAGATGTTCGTCGGCGTCGGCGCCAGCCGGGTCCGTGATCTGTTCGAGTCCGCCCGCAAGCACGGTCGGGCCATCATCTTCATCGACGAGATCGACTCGGTCGGCCGCAAGCGGGGCGCCGGACTCGGCGGTGGCCACGACGAGCGCGAGCAGACCCTGAACCAGATGCTGTCCGAGATGGACGGGTTCGAGGGGTCCGAGGGCATCGTGATGATGGCGGCCACCAACCGTCCCGACATCCTCGACCCGGCGCTGCTGCGCCCGGGTCGCTTCGACCGACAGGTCGTGGTGCCCCTCCCCGAGCTGGACGACCGCAAGGCCATCCTGGCCGTCCACGTCCGCCACAAGAAGCTCTCCCCCGACGTCGACCTCGACCTGGTCGCCCGAGGGACACCCGGCATGTCCGGCGCCGACCTGGCCAACCTCGTCAACGAGTCCGCGCTCACGGCCGTGCGGCGGGGCAGCACCGTGATCGAGATGCACGACTTCGAGGACGCCCGGGACCGGGTCCTCATGGGGCAGCGCCGTGAGTCCATGGTGCTCTCGGACCGGGAGAAGGAGATCACCGCCTACCACGAGGCGGGCCACGCCCTGTGCGCGGCGCTCCTGCCCCAGGCCGACCCGGTGCACAAGGTGACGATCCTGCCGCGCGGCATGGCGCTGGGCGTGACGCAGCAGCTCCCCGAGGAGGAGCAGCACGCCTACAGCCAGGAGTACCTCGAGTCGAGCATCGTGGTGGCCATGGGCGGCCGGGTCGCCGAGGACCTCGTCTTCGGGCACCGCAGCACCGGTGCTGCGAACGACCTGCAGGTCTCCACCGAGCGGGCCCGGCGGATGGTCACCGAGTTCGGCATGAGCGAGGAGATCGGTCCTCGGGCGTGGGGCACCTCTGGTCCGGTGTTCCTCGGCGAGGACTTCGGCCACCAGCGTGAGTACTCCGAGGAGACCGCCCGGGCGATCGACACCGAGGTCGAGCGTCTGCTGCGTGACGCCGAGGAACACTGCGTCCAGATCCTCACGACCAACCGGACCGCTCTGGACCTGGTGGCCCGGGCCCTGCTGGAGCACGAGACGATCTCCGGCTCGGAGGTGAGCCGCCTGATCCGGGTGGCGAACGGGACCGAGCCCGACGTGCCGGCTCCCACTCCCACGCCCCCGCCCCCGCCGGTCGTCACCCAGCCGGTCGTCTCGAGCGACCCGATCGCCCAGCCCCTCAATCCGGGCCTGGCACCGGGAGGTGGCGGCGTCCTGCCGTCGAACCCTCGGATCGACACGCCCCGGCCGGACTGACCGTCCTGCGTCACTCCTCGTCGGTGCAGCCCGGCGGCGTCGACCCGGGGTCCCGGGCCTCCGCCACGGCCGCCCACAGGTGCGTGCTCGACACCGGCCCGGCGAACGACTGCACGACGTCGCCGGCAGCGTCCACCACCAGGGTGAGCGGCACCGCGTCGATGCCGTAGCGGGTGTGGAGGTCGGGGCGGTCCTGCACCTCCACCTCCTCCACCGCCACCTGACCGCTCTCCAACGGGCGGGCCCGGTCGAGCACACCGGCGCAGGTGCCACAGGTCCGGGAGGTGAACACCACCACGAGCCACGGCGCCTCGGGCCGGTCGAAGTCGGAGCGTCGGAGCTCGGCGGGGACGGTGGGCGCCGCCGTCGGTGCGGCGGTCGGCGACCGGCGCTGGGTCCAGAGCACCAGCGCGACGACGAACGCAGCGACGACGGCGGCGACGAGGATGCGTTCCACGTCCCGAGTGTGCCGCGCCGGTCGGGCCGGGGCGGAACTCAGCCGCCCGGACGGAGCGGCGGCAGGGGCAGCGGACCCGACCGGGGGGACCGCAGCGGCACGGCGGACCCCTTGGCGAGCTCGTCGACGTCCGGGTAGGTGACGAGCCGCTCGACCACCACCGGCGACATGGCCGAGATCCGCAGCCCCACGGACCGGCCCGCGGTCACCGACGGCGGCACCGTGAGCGCCACGCTGTCGTGCGGGGCGATCTCGACCTCCGTGGTGGCCTCGGCGAGGGCCTCGGCGTCGAGTCCCTCGTCGACCGGGACCACCGTCACCGCGGTCGGCGTCGGGAACGGGTTGTGCACGAACACCACCGGTGCCGGATCCGCGCCGGCGTCGAGCGCAGGCACGATCCACGCACCGGCCGCCGACGGACTGCCGGTGGAGAGGGCCACCCCCGAGCTGAGCGCCGGCCGTTGCGCCGGGGCGGGCGCCGGCGCGGCAGGGTCGGGTGGTGCCGGCGGTGCGGTGATCGTCGTCAACAGTGCAGCCGAGACCGGCACGTCGTCCGTCTCGACCGTGACCGAGTGGTAGCCGACCGGGGGCACCCGGCTCTCGGCGGAGAGGTCGACGAGTCCGTACCGCAGAGCGGGGATCTCGAGCACGATCGGCTCGGGCGCCGTGGCCGTGTTGCCGAACGGAGTGACCCGGATCTCCACGCTCAGACGCTCCGAGCTCGGGTTGACCACCACGACCGTCTCCGTCACCCCGGCACCCGTGAACCCACCGGCGAACACCCAGCGCGGCGAGGTGCCCGCCACGCCCACGTTCATACGCAGGCCGCGCTGGGGTGTGGATCCGTCGAACAGCTGGGTGGCCTCGGCCACCACCCGACCGGAGCGGGACCGCACGACGACGGCGAACACCTCGCGCCGCTGCACCACCGCACCGACGTCGACGACCTTGACCGTCCTCGGTGGGATCACGATGCCGCTCAGCTCCGCCGGCGTCCGGGCCGAGGCGTCGAGGATGACCTCGACGTCCACGCCGGCGTCGGACGGGAACGGGTTGAACAGCGTGAGGAGCGTCGTCGTGCCCTTCACCGAGTTG
The DNA here is from genome assembly GCA_903873135.1 of uncultured Actinomycetes bacterium. GTDB lineage: Bacteria > Actinomycetota > Acidimicrobiia > Acidimicrobiales > Microtrichaceae > SXMI01. The sequence continues at coordinate 19,108 of CAIQNH010000079.1, read as the reverse complement.
AGCGCCGGGAACCACCACGTGTCCGAGGTCACCGTGGCGCACGGCACCTGGTCCGCTGCCGCCGGATCGCTCAACCGGTGCTCGACGACGAGCCCCGGGGCCGCCGACTCCACCACGGCCGAGATCGGTGCCACCCCGAACGCCTCGCGGAGGTCGACGGTGACCGACCCGGACGCAGGGACCTCGACCTCGTCGGTGGTCGTCGGCGCACCCTCGCCGAACGGTGTCAGCCGGGCGCCCGCCGTCTGGTCACCGGCGTTGGTGAGCACCACCTCGTGGGTCGGGGGCTCGGGCGTCCCGACGGTCGACGCAGCGCAGTACCAGGTCGCCGACGGCGCGCCCGACTCGAAGGCGGCGGGCAGCACCGGGCGGTCGAGCGCCACCTCTCCGGGGGGCGTCGGGTCCGGGACCCACACGATCAGCCCGGCGATCGCCGCGACCACGAGCGCCACGCCGAGGAACCTCACGATCCTCACTCGTCGACCTCCCCGTCCTCCGGGGCCGACGCGTCCGCAACCGCCGACTCGTCGGGCCGACGGATGGACCGTCGGGGGGCGCCCGATCCGAGCTCGTCGAGGTCCACCGGGCGTTCCACCGACCGGACCCGTCGGACCGGGGCCCGCCGACGACGCAGGACCGTGACGAGGAGCAGGAGCGCCACGAGCACCTGGGCCGCCTGGAGGCCGCGGGAGGAGTCCGGCGTCCGCCACGAGAGCTCGGCGGGGCCGCCCTCGGCGACCTGGAACTGCTGCCCCCAGCCGAACAGGTCAGCACGCTCCGCCGGGGCCGACGCGCCGTCCACCCGGAGCTCCCAACCCGGGTCGGCCGTCACCGCCTGGGCCACCCGGGCATCGGCGGCGAGGTCGCCCGAGAACTCGGTCCCTGGACCCAGGCCGAGCACGGCGGGCGGCGACGGGACGGCCGGAGCGGCCAGCTGACCCGCCAGGTCGGCGGTGCCACCGCCCGGCAGGTCGAGGCCGGTCACGTCGCTGCGGAGCGGCCAGGCGGCGTCGATCTGGAACAGCGATGCGCCCGGTGCGAGGGGGATCTGGTCCAGGTCGAGCTGCTCACGGAGTGCCGACTCGGCACCCACCGGAGGTGGCACCTCGAGCGGGGCGAAGGGTTCCGGGGCCGGACGGTCGATCAGGATCAGGTAGCGGATGCCCATGGGGGCGAGGGCCTGGCCGAGCCGCGCCGTGCCACCCACCATCGCCGCCGACAGGGCCTCGTCGATCTGCCGACCGGCCTCCCCTCCGTCCAGCCGGTAGCGCTGGGTGACGGTCGGCTCGAAGCCCTGGCTGACCCCGAAGGCCAGACCGCTGCCACCCGTGAGCTCCCACCCTGCCACCGGCAGCACGTCCGGATCGCCCACCCAGAGGGTCCTGAAGTCGTCGCCCTCGGCGACCAGGTCGAGGGCCCGGGAGAAGTCACCGGCCGGCAGGTACCACCTGCCGTCCGAGGATGCGACCAGGGCGGGGACCAGCGCCAGGACGACGGCCAGCACACCGAGGCCCGAGAGCACCTGACGGAACCCGAAGTCCGATCCGACCACGTCCTCCTCGAACGCGAACACCAGCATCGAGGCCGCGACGGCGAGGCCGAGCGCGGCCGGCACCAGCGTGAGCTCGACCCCGGCGCCGGCGAACCACCCGGTGCGAACCAGTGCGACCGTCCCGGCCCACGAGGCACAGGCGACCACCAGTCCGGCGAAGGCCCAGGTCGAGCGCCAGCCACGGCCGGTCAGCACCGGCACGAGGGCGGCCACCACGAGCCCCCATCCGAGGTAGCCGAACGTCACCGGTCCGAACGTGCCGCTGACGACGTCCGCCGCGGACGGAGCCGCCATCCGGCCGAACCAGACCCCCGTCAACGAGGACAGGTCCCCGGAACGGACCGAGGCGGCGATCCACGGGCTCAGGACGGCGGCCGCACCGACGGCCCCGCCGAGGGTGGCCACGACCATCCGCACGGCGGGCCGCCGCTCCCCCGCCAGGAACGGCCCGACCGCGAGCAGGATCGTGGCGGCCGCCACCAGAGCGGCCCCGGCCGGGCTGATGGCACCGACGACGGCCAGCAGGAGGGCGTTGCCCGCCACGTGCCGGAACCAGCCGCTGCGGCGGACGGATCCCCCGCCGAAGGGCGAGGCCTCGGCCCGGCCGGCCACGCGGCGCAGGAACCACGGTGCCACCGCCCACGCCCACAGCGCCTGGAGCCGTCCGCTGCCGACGGCGTTCAGGACGACCGGGGCGAGCCCGTAGGCGGCGAGGGCGACGGCCCGGGCCGCGGACGAGCGGGAGCGGGCGAAGAGCTTCCAGGCACCGAGCGCGCCCACCACCAGCGGCGCCAGCACCAGCAGTCGCCGAGCCAGTTCGACCGAGCCGAGCAGGACCCCGGACACCGCGCCCAGACCCGGCACCACCGGCGGCGGCACGGCCGACTCGCCGAGGCCCGCCCCTCGCCACGCCGTCCACCACTCGGCGAGCAGCGCCCGGGTTCCCTGGGCCCCGTCGACGAACTCGCGGAGCACCGGGATCTCACCGGTGAGGAGGCGGCGGCTGCCGACCAACAGGATCAGGCCCACCGCCACGACGGCTGCGGTCGCGAGCGGGCTGTCGGACGAGGTCAGGTCACGCAGGTAGCTCCGGCTGCCCGCCGTGGCGGCGGCGAGCCGGTTCTCCCCCTCGTCGGTGCGGACCAGGGATGCCATCCGGTAGCTGCCACGGTGCCGCAGCGGCTCGAGCTGGGCGTCGTGGACCCGCCGGTACCTGCGGATCGAACGCCGGACCGAGAACGTGCGAGGGATCGCCAGCACGCCGCGCCCGAGCGCCGCCAGGTCGTCGGCGCCGCGCTGGAAGCGGCCGAGGAACACCGAGGCGACGGCGTGGGACAGCCCGAGCACCAGCGAGGCCGGCAGCCGGTACCAGGCCCGCCGCAGCTCGACGTTGGCCAGCACCATCTTGGTCTGGTGCCGGATCTCGAGGTGGTCCCGCTCGATCGTCCGTCGCTCGTCGAACCGGCCCCGGTGGCGCACCACCGCACGGGGGCAGAACTGCACCGAACCACCGGCGATGAGGGCCCGCCAGCAGAGGTCGACGTCCTCGCCGCAGAACGGGATGTCCTCCCGGAAGCCGCCGAGGATCCGGAACAGATCGCTGCGCACCAACATGCACGCCGTCGAGACCGCGAAGACGTTCCGGGCCTGGTCGTGCTGTGACTGGTCGATCTCACCGGGGTCGACCAGTTCGGCGGCCGCGCCGTAGTCGTCGACACCGAGTCCGACCGACCGCAGGACCTCGGGGTTGCGCCAGTCGACGAGTTTCGCTCCCACCACACCGGCGTTGGAGCGGAACGCCTCGGCGACGAGCGAGTTCACCGCCTCCCGGCCCAGCACCACGTCGTCGTGGCACAGGAGTACGAACGGGGCCTGGTCGACGAACGCGAGCGCCTCGTTGGCCGCGGCAGCGAATCCGGCGTCGGACTCCCGACGGATCACCCGGGCCCCGGGGACGATCCGGTCGACCCGTTCGGTGAGGTCCTTGGAACCACCGTTGTCGACCACCACGACGGAGAGGTCGCCGTACTCCTGCCGGCCGAGCGACCTCAGGGTGTCGTCGAACCAGGCCCCCGGGTCCCGGGCCACCACGACCGCCACCACCGGTGGCACCCCGGTGCCGACCACTCCCTCGTCGGTGGCCAGACCCCAGCGGGCGTCCTCGGCGACGTCGTCGTCGTCGACCTCCCACACGAACCGCTCGTCACCCGGACCAGCGAGCACGTCCGGGGTGGACTCGGCGTCGTCGGGGCCGGGCGAGCGGTCGGAGCGCTCGTCGGGGCGGTCGTCAGAGATGGCTGGCTCCTCCGGGGGGGCGCGTGGGCACGTGGAGGCCCTCGCTCGGAACGTCACCGGATCGTAACGCAGCCGGGAGGACGAGGTGGGGAGGCACCGCCGCCTGTCGACCCGGCGTACAGTCTCCGCGTGCTGTCGAGTTCCCGGAGGTCCGGTCCCAGGTGAAGGCGCTCGTGACCGGGGCCGGCGGGTTCGTCGGCCGACACCTCGTGGACCACCTGGCCGCCTCCGGCGACGACGTCGCCGTCACCGACTTCGTCGTCGACCGCGTCGACATCACCGACCCCGAGGCGTTCGTCGAGCTGCTGCGACGAGTCCGCCCCGAGGTGATCTACCACCTCGCCGGCGCCAGCGACGTGGGCGGGTCGTGGACCACCCCCCACGAGACCTTCCGGGCCAACGCCGAGGGCACCCTGAACGTCCTGTGGGCGGCTCGTGAGGCCGGGGTCGAGCGGACCCTCACGATCGGATCGGCCGACGTCTACGGCAAGGTCACCCCCGAGGACCTCCCGCTCACCGAGCGCAGCCCGCTCCGGCCGGTGAGCCCCTACGCGGCGTCCAAGGTGGCCGCCGACGCCGTGGCCGAGCAGGCGTTCCGCGGGTTCGGGCAGCACGTGGTGCGGACGAGGCCGTTCAACCACCTGGGACCGGGTCAGAGCGACAAGTTCGTGGCCCCGGCGCTCGCCGCCCGGATCGTCGCCAGCGAACGCAGCGGCGAGCGGGAGATCCGGGTGGGCAACCTGAGCCCTCAGCGCGACTTCACCGACGTGCGGGACGTGGTGCGCGCCTACCGACTGCTCGTGGAGCACGGCAGCCCGGGCGAGGCCTACAACGTGTGCTCGGGACGGGCCATCGCGATCGAGCAGTTGGCCCGGACGATGATCGACCTGTCGCCCGCGGAGCTCGAACTGGTGTCGGATCCCGAGCTCCAGCGTGGTGTGGACATCCCCGTGCTGCTCGGCGACGCCGGCCTGCTCCGCCGGGACACCGGGTGGGAGCCGGAGATCCCGATCGAGGTGACGCTCGGCGACCTGCTCGACGACGTGCGGTCGCGTGTGACCGCCTGAGCGTCCGATCCCGCACGACACCCTGCGACTAGAAAGATGACCATGACCAAGCGAGCACTCATCACCGGCATCACCGGTCAGGACGGCTCCTACCTGGCCGAACTCCTGCTCGACGAGGGGTACGAGGTGGTCGGGATGGTGCGCCGGTCCTCGACGGTCACGTTCGAGCGGATCGCCCACCTCCAGGACCGCATCGCGACGGTCCAGGGCGACCTGCTCGACCAGGCGAGCCTGATCGACCTGCTGCGCACCCACCGCCCCCAGGAGGTCTACAACCTCGCCGCCCAGAGCTTCGTCCAGACGAGCTTCGGACAGCCGGTGCTCACCGGCGACGTGACCGCGCTCGGCGTGACCCGCCTGCTGGACGCCATCCGCATCGTGGACCCGGAGATCCGCTTCTACCAGGCGTCGTCCTCGGAGATGTTCGGCAAGGTCGTCGAGGTTCCCCAGCGTGAGACGACCCCGTTCTACCCCCGCTCCCCCTACGGCGTGGCGAAGCTCTACGGCCACTGGATCACCGTCAACTACCGGGAGTCCTACGACCTCCACGCCTCGAGCGGCATCCTGTTCAACCACGAGTCACCGCGCCGGGGGCTCGAGTTCGTGACCCGGAAGATCTCGAACGCCGTGGCCAAGATCAAGCTCGGTCGCGCCACCGAGCTCCGGCTCGGCAACCTCGAGGCCAAGCGTGACTGGGGTTTCGCCGGCGACTACGTGCGGGCGATGTACCTCATGCTCCAGCAGGACTCACCCGACGACTACGTGGTCGCCACCGGCGAGACCTACTCCGTCCGGCAGTTCTGCGAGGTGGCGTTCGGCCACGTCGGCCTGGACTGGGAGGAGTTCGTCGTGATCGACGAGGCCTTCTACCGGCCCGCAGAGGTCGACCTGCTCGTCGGCGACCCGGCGAAGGCGCACGCCACGCTCGGCTGGCAGCCGGAGGTCGGCTTCGAGGACCTGGTCACGATGATGGTCGACGCCGACCTGGCGCTGCTGTCCGGCCGACTCGACTCGATCCACTGAGCCCCGTGCTCACCGTCCTCGCCGGCGGTGTGGGGGCGGCACGCTTCCTGCTCGGCGCGCTGGAGGCGGTCGACCCGGCCTGCACCACCGCCGTCGTCAACGTCGGCGACGACACCGTCCTCCACGGACTCGAGATCTCACCGGACCTCGACACGGTCGTCTACACGCTCGCGGGGGCCATCGATCCCGAACGGGGCTGGGGCCTGCGGGACGAGACGTGGCGAGCCGTCGAACAGGTCCGCCGGTACGCCGAGTCGGCCGGGGTGACCGCCGAGGACCCGTCGGGCAACGACGCCGCCGGGTGGTTCTCGCTCGGGGACCTCGACCTCGGCACCCACCTGTACCGCACGTCCCGGCGACGCGCCGGCGTCCCGCTCAGCGAGGTCACCCGGGAGGTCGCCGCCGCGTGGGGCCTCGGGCCGACGATCCTGCCCGTCACCGACGACCCCCTCCGCACCGTCCTGTGGACGGTCGACGGCCGGGACCTGAGCTTCCAGGAGTACTTCGTCCGCGAGCGTCACGACGTGGCCGTCGAACGGGTCGAGCTGGTCGGCCGGGAGCAGGCGCGACCGGCACCGGGCGTGCTCGAGGCGATCGAGCAGGCCGAGACCGTCGTCGTGGCGCCGTCCAACCCCGTCGTGTCGATCGGGCCGGTGCTCGCCGTCCCCGGCGTCGAGGATGCGGTCCGTGCGGCCCGGGACCGGGTGGTCGCCGTCAGTCCGATCGTCGGAGGTGCCGCCCTGAAGGGGCCCGCCGACCGGTTGCTCCGCGAGCTCGGACACGAGTCCACCGTGGTGGGCGTGGCCCGCTGGTACGCGCCGCTCGTCGGCACCCTGGTCGTCGACCACGCCGACGCCCACCTCGCCGAGCAGGTCGAGGCCGAGGGCGTCCGGTGCGTCGTGACCGACACGGTCATGGGTCCCCCCGGCGTCGCCGCCCGGTTGGTCCGGACCTGCGTGGACGCGGCCCGGGACGGTGTCCGACCGTGAGCGCCGGCGACCCCCCGGGCGAACTGCGGGTGATCCCCGTCACGGGACTGCCCGAGGTCACCCGGGGCACCGACCTGGCCGGCCTGGTCTGCGACGCCGTGGAGCTGCACGACGGCGACGTCGTGGTCGTCACCCAGAAGGTCGTCTCCAAGGCCGAGGGGGCGGTCGAAGCGGTGGACCCGGACGACCCGCTGAGCCACAAGGTGATCGTGGAGCGCGAGTCCGTGCGGATCCTCCGTCGCCGGGGCGAGCTGATCATCAGCGAGACGCGGCACGGGTTCGTGTGCGCCAACGCCGGAGTGGACCTGTCCAACGTGGAGGCCGGCACGGCTGCGCTCCTGCCCGAGGACTCCGACCGGTCGGCTCGTCGCATCCGGGACGGCATCCGGGGTCGAGCCGGAGTCCGGGTCGGCGTGATCGTCTCGGACACCTTCGGTCGACCCTGGCGCCGCGGGGTCACCGACGTGGCCATCGGCGCAGCAGGGGTGCAGGTCGTGCTCGACCTCCGCGGGACGACCGACGCCTACGGGCGGGAGCTCGCGGTGACCGAGGTGGCCCTGGTCGACGAGATCGCCGCCGCCGCCGAGCTGGTCATGGGCAAGTCGACGGGGGTGCCCGTCGCGGTGGTGCGCGGACTCGACCCGGCCGTGCTGGTCGACGGGCCGGCCTCGGTCCGCGACGACCTGCTCCGACCGGGAGCCGACGACCTGTTCCGCTGAGGGGCGGGACGGTAGGTTCCCCGCCGTGAGCGACCCCACACGGACCGTCGTCCTGACCGGCGGCAACGCCGGCATCGGATTCGCCACGGCCGAGGCACTGCTCACCGCCGGGGACCGTCTCGTCCTGGGCTGCCGCAACGCCGACGCCGCGGCGCAGGCCGTCGAGGAGCTGCGGGCTCGGACCGGCTCGGACCTGGTGGAGTCCCGCCCGCTCGACCTGGCCGACCTGACGTCGGTCCGGGGCTTCGCCGCATCGCTGTCGGACCTCGACCGGATCGACGTGCTGGTCAACAACGCCGGGCTCGTCCTCGACCGGCGACTGGAGACCGCGCAGGGGGTCGAGGCGACGTTCGGGATCAACCACCTGGGCCACCACCTGCTGACCGACCTCCTGTCCGACCAGCTGCTCGCTGCGGGCCGGGCGAGGATCGTGGTCGTCGCCTCCCTGGCGCACGCGATGGCTCCGGGTGGGATCCGCTGGGACCTGGTCGAGGGTCGGGGTCGCTACTCGATGTGGCGGGCCTACGGGCAGTCCAAGCTCGCCAACATCCTCCACGCCGAGGCGCTCACGGCCCGGTTCGCCGGCACCGGCGTCGTCGCCAACTCGCTGCACCCGGGTGGCGTCCGCACCGGCTTCGGCAAGGACGGTGACACCCAGGGGCTCAACGCGGCGGTCATGCGGCTCTCCGAGCGGGTGCTCATCTCGGCCGAGACGGGGGCACGCACCTCCGTGTTCCTCGCCACGGACCCCGACGCCGGTCGGGTGAGCGGCCGGTACTGGTACCGGTGCCGGCGGTCCAGGATCTCCCCGTGGACCCGGCGCACCGGGGACGTCGAGGAGCTGGTGCGCCGCAGCGACGAGCTGGTGGCCCGACTCAGCTGACCGTCGAGGAGGAGCCGTACCCTCCGACGTGCTCCGCACCGAACGCCAGGACGGAGTCCACCTGGTGCTCGAGGGACTCCACGTCACCGGGCCGGTAGAACCACGGGCAGACCATGGCCTCGGTCACCCCGATCTCCGCCATCCGAGCGAACCCGCTGCCGTCGAACGCGTCGGTGCACAGGGCCTTGATCTCGAACGGACCCTCCCGGCCGAACTCCTGGCGCAGCTCCCGGAGGCGCGGCACGACGGCGGCCACCTCGTCGATCGTGTTGGCCACCGAGATCCAGCCGTCGCCGGCGCGGGCGGCGCGGCGCAACCCCGGCTCGGAGAGTCCGCCGACGAGGATCGGGATGGGGTTCGTCGGCACGGGGCGCACGATGAGCCGCCCGAAGTCGTAGTGACGCCCGTGGTACTCGACGAACTCACCCGACGCCACCAGCCGGATGATCTCGATCGCCTCGTCGGTCCGTGCCCCCCGGGTGCGCATGTCCTTGCCGAGCCACTCGAACTCCTCGGGGATCCACGAGAGCCCGACGCCCAGACCGATCCGACCGTCGGCCAGGGCGGCCGCCGAGGTCACCGTCTTGGCGACCAGCAGCGGATCGCGGATGCCGAGCTTGAGGACGTTGGTGAAGAACCGGATCCGGTCCGTCACCGCCGCCATGGCCGGGATGGCCACGAACGGGTCGAGGAACGGGGTCTCGGGCGCCCAGAAGCGGCCACCATCGGCCGTGTAGGGGTAGTCCGCCGAGACCTGCTCCGGGAAGAACACCGACTCCGGCACGGCGATCGAGCGGAACCCCGCCTCCTCCGCGGCACGCGCGAGCGGCAGGAAGTGCTCCGGCGGGAGCATCGGGAGGGCGACGGAGAAGTCCACGGCTCAGGGCTCAGGGCTCAGGGCTCAGGCGAGCGTGCCGCCGTCGACCTTCAGGCAGGTCCCGTTGACGTGGGCGGCGTCGTCCGAGGCGAGGAACGCGATGGCCGAGGCGACCGTCTCGGGGCCACGCTGCTCGTCGAGCGCCATGATCCGGTAGACGAGCTTGGCGTCGGCACCCTCGGGCAGTTCGAAGGCCTGCTGGATCGGCGTGAGGATCGAGCCCGGGGCCACGCTGTTGCAGCGGAGCCCCTGCTTGCCGAACTCCACGGCGATGGTCTGGGTGAGCGCGAACACACCACCCTTCGACGCCGAGTACGGGGTGGTCCAGGGGTGACCGGCCAGAGCAGCCGTGGACGCGGTGTTCACGATGTTGCCCCGGCGTTCGAGCAGGTGCGGCACCGCCGCCCGGCAGACCAGGAACGTGCCGGTCAGGTTCACACCGATGATGCGGTTCCAGTCCTCCAGCGTCGTCTCGCGGAGGTCGCGGAACTGGAGGATGCCGGCCACGTTGACCACGACGTCGAGCCCGCCGAGCGTCGACACGGTGTCGGACACGAACGACTCGACCGAGGCCTCGTCGGCGACGTCACCCACCTGGGCCAGCACCTCGGCCCCAGCGGCTCGACAGGTCGCCGCGGTCTCCTCGAGTCCGTCGGCGGCCACGTCGGTGAGCGACAGCGTCGCTCCCTCGCTGGCCAGCCGCTCGGCGGTGGCTCGGCCGATGCCGGACGCCGCACCCGTGACCAGCACCACCTTGGACGTGAATCGCTCCACCGGACTCCTCCGCCCCACCGTGCCCCGCCGATCTGACGGGTCGTCAGATCATAGGTGAGCGGGACGTCGGTGACTCACGCCGACTCGGCGGACCCCCGGAACCAGTCGAGCACGGCGGCGGTCCCGGTCGGGAGGTCGGTGAAGGGGGTCCAGCCCAGGTGGATCCGGGCCCGGCCCGGGTCGAGCGCCGAGCGCGCCAGCTCGCCGGTGCGGGCCGGTGCGAACTCGGGCTCCAGCTCGACTCCCGCAGCTGCGGCCATGGTCGCGTGGAGCTCGAGCACGGAGGTCTCCACACCCGTGCCGATGTTGCAGAGCAGGCCGCTCCCCCGCTCGGCGGACCGGACGAACGCGTCCACGACGTCGTCGACGTAGACGTAGTCCCGGGTCTGGGCGCCGTCACCGAAGATGCGGCAGGCCTCACCGGACAGCAGTCGGCCGGCGAAGATCGCCACGACCCCGGCCTCACCGTGCGGGTCCTGCCGGGGCCCGTAGACGTTGGCCAACGCGAGCGAGGTGTACTCGAGCTGGTGGAGCTCCCGGTAGGTGTGCAGGTAGTCGGTGACGACCTTCTTCGACACCCCGTAGGGCGACACCGGTGCCTGCTCGTGCGACTCCGTCACCGGGAGGTCGGCCGGATCGACGTCGCCGTAGATCGTCCCGCCCGACGAGGCGAACACGAACTTGCCGACCCCGGCCCGTCGGGCACCCTCCATCAGGTTGAGCGACCCGAGCACGTTGATCCGGGCGTCGAGGGCCGGGTCGGCCACCGACACCCGCACGTCGATCTGCGCGGCCAGGTGGAAGACGACGTCGGGCCCCCGACGTTCCACCACGTCGACCACCGTCGGGTCGCAGATGTCGAACTGGTGGAAGTGGAACTCGTGGTCGGGATTCGACCTCGCCGACGCCAGGTTGGCCAGCCGTCCGGAGCTGAGGTCGTCGATCACGTCGACGGCCCAGCCCTCGGCGAGCAACCGGTCGACGAGGTTCGAGCCGATGAAGCCGGCACCTCCGGTGACCAGCGCCTTCACGCCGTCTCCCAGGTCTCGGCCGGCGGGAACCGACCGTCCTCGGCGACCGTGCCGTCCGGCACCACCTCGTCGTAGCCCACCACGGTTCCACCGGACAGCACCGAACCCTCGCCGACGACCGACCGGGCTCCGACGATCGAGTCCACCACGGTCGCGCCCGCACCGATCCGGGCGCCGTCCATCACGACCGAGCCCGACACCAGCGCGCCGGCGCCGACGATCGCCCCTGCACCCACGAACGACCCCTCGACCGTGGCCGTCGAGTCGACGGCGACGTCCCCGGCGACCGCCTCGAACGGCTCACCGAAGCGGCCCTCGAGGAGGTCGCGGTGGACCTGCAGGTAGGCGGCCGGCGTCCCGGCGTCCACCCAGTAGGTCTCGGACTGCACACCGAACACCCTGCCGTCGGCGACCAGACGGGGGAACACCTCACGTTCGATCGACACCCGGCGACCCGGCTCGACCAGGTCGAGGACCTCGGGCTCGAGCACGTAGGTCCCGGCGTTGATCCAGTTGCTCGGTGCCGTGCCGGGCGGTGGCTTCTCGATGAACGCCTCCACCCGACCCTCCGAGTCGAGGGGCACGACCCCGAAGCGCGACGGGTCCTCGACCGGCGTGAGCGCGATCGTCGCTGCTGCGCCCCGGTCCCGGTGGGTCGTCCACACCTGGGCCACGTCGAGCGACGTCAGGACGTCACCGTTGACGGCGACGAACGTCCCGTCGACCCCGGCGGCACGGGCAGCGAACGCGATCGCTCCCGCCGTGTCGAGCGGCTCGGGCTCGACGGCGTACCGGACCCGGACACCGGCGCAGACCCCGGACGGGTAGCGATCGGTGAACGCGTCGGGCTGGTAGCCGAGGGAGAGCACGACCTCGGTGACACCGGCGGCAGCCAGGTGGGCCACCACGCGCTCGATCATCGGCACGTGCCCGACCGGGAGGAGCTGCTTGGGGACGCTCAGCGTCAGCGGTCGCAACCGGGTGCCGAACCCCCCGACGAGGACCACGGCCTGCACCCGTCAGCCCCCGGGTTCGGTGGTCGGCGCCGGCTCCGACGACGGCGGGACCGACGACGGTGCCGTCGTCGTCGACTCCGGAGCGGGCTCACCAGCGACGGTCGTGGCCGGGGCTCCGTCGGCCTCGGGGTCCGACAGCGCAGCGACCGTCGGGGGGAGCGGCGGCTGCTGACCATCGGCCACGAACGCCAGCACCATGATCTGCCCGTCCTCGGTGAACTTCACCTGACCGATGCCGGAGGTCACCTTGCGGGGCTCGCTGTTCTCGTTGGCCTGCGGGGGCCACACGAACAGGGCCGCCGTGCCGTTCTGCGCCGGCTGGCCCTCGACCGTCGGACAGGGCTGACCGGTGGTGTACGTGGTGCCCGACGGCAGCGTGAAGGAGTTCTCGCCGAGGGTGATCCCGACGGCCTGGGCGAACCGACCGAAGGTGGCGCCCTCTCCGGTGTCCTCCGGGGCGGACGGGGCGACCCTGATCAGGCCGTTCTCGAGGATCGTGAACGGCCCGCTGCCGTCGCCCGTGTCGACCAGCTGGGGCTGGACCTGGCCGCAGATGTCGACACCGAAGGCGTCGAACCAGACGTCCTCGGTCGTCGGGGCCACCGACGCCGTGTCACGCCGGGCCTCACGGGCGAAGAACACGAGCACCAGTCCCAGCACGACGATCCCGGCGATCGCGAGCGGGTAGCCCAGCTGGCGCCGCTGACCCGGTGCCCGACTGACCCCCGCCTGCTGGACCCGCTTGATCTTCTTGGACTGCGAGGCCTTGCCCATAGGTCGGCCAACCTAGCGTCTGGGGCCCCGGGCGGCGGAACACGGCGGAGGGCCCTCAGCCCCGGCGCAACCAGTGGCTCCGGCGCACCTCGGCGAACAGGGCCTCGTAGGCCTCGGCCACACCGGCCGGCGAGATCCACTGCTCCACGAAGGCCCGGCCGGCCGCCCCGGCGGACTCCCGACGGGCCGGGTCGTCGACCAGCGCGACGAGTGCCTCCGTGAAGGCGTCCGGGTCCTCCGGCGGCACGGCGACGCCGGCTCCGGCCGACTCCACCGTGCGGGCCACCTCGCTGCCGGCGTCGACGCTGGCCAGCACGGGGCGTCCAGCGGCCAGGATCGAGTAGAGCTTCGACGGGACGCTGGCCCGGGCGAGCCCCCGACGCAGCGGGACCACGTGCACGTCCGCGCTGGCGAGCACCTCCGGCAGGCGTTCCCGGGGCTGGAGACCCACGAACCGGACGTTGGGCAGTCCGGCGGCCCGTCGCTCGAGGTCGTCGAGTGCCGAGCCGCCGCCGTTGACGACGAAGACCACGTCGTCCCGGTCCCGGAGCCGCTCCGCAGCGTGGACCACGAGGTCGAGCGACTGGGACATGCCGACGTTCCCGGCGTACATGACCACGCAGCGGTCGCCCAGGCCGTGCTCGCGGCGGTACCCGGTGCGACGGTCCTGCGGCCGGATCCGCTCGGTGTCGACGAAGTTCGGGATCACCCGGACCCGGTCGGGGCGGTGGTCGCCGAGCTTCGCCGCCACGTTGGACCGCAGTTCCTCGGACAGCACCGTCACGGCGTCGGCCCGGCGGTACAACCAGCGCTCGAGCTGCGAGGCCGCGGCGATCACCCGCGGACTGGTGATCGCCCCGACCTCGATCGCTGCGTCCGGGAAGACGTCCTGGATGTTGAACACGAACGGCCGGCCCCGCACCGCTGCGGCGAGCCAACCGGTCAGGCCCAACGGGAGCGGGGGCGACATGGCGAGCACGACGTCGGGACGCGACCGGGAGGTCACCGCGGCGACCGACGCCAGTCCCGTGAAGCCGGCGAAGGCCAGCGCCCGGGCAGGGATGTTCGTCTTGTCGGTCGGGAACGGGTGGAGCCGGGTGACCGCGCCCCACTCCGTCGACTCCGTCGACCACCGCCGACCCCGCCACTCGGGTTCCACGTCGTGCAGGCGGTACCACGGCGTCGAGGTGACCACGTGGAGGCGGTGACCACGGTCCGCGAGGGCCCGGGTGATCGCCGTCATCACCTCCCCGGTCGGAGCGGTGTCGGGGGCGAAGTGCGGGCAGACGACGAGGAGGTTCACCGGTCGACCCGCTCCCCTGCCGCCTCGCGGTACGCCGCAGCCAGACCCGACGCCGTGCGCTGCGGGGAGAACGTCGCGGCGCGCTCCCGGGCCTCCGCGAGGTGGCGGCGACGCACCTCGGGTGCCTCGTCGAGCACCGACGTCACGGCCGCAGCCCACGCCCCGGGGTCGGCCGACGCCACCACGTCGTCCGCCAGGACGACCTCGGGGAGCGAACCAGCTGAGGACACGAGCACCCTGACACCGTCACGCATGGCCTCCAGCGCAGGCAACCCGAACCCCTCGTACTCCGAGGGGACCACCACGGCAGCGGCACCCCTCCGGAGTCGGTCGAGCTGGGCAGCCGGCAGGCGACCGGTGCGCAGCACCCGTCCGGCCAGGTCCGGGCGAGCGGCGCGCTCGGCGACCCGGTCCTCGAGCGGTCCGGCGCGACCCGTGAGGACGAGCCGGACCTCCGGTCGCGCCGACACCACCCGCGCGCAGGCCTCCAGCAGCAGCAGGTGCCCCTTGTGGGGGTAGGTGATCGCCGGGTAGAGGAGGTACGGGTGGCCGTCGAGTTCGGCGGCGATCGAGGGTGCCGGATCCCCCGGACCCGGCACGTCACCGACGGCCCACGGCACCACCCGGATCGGCGTCCCCGCCGGCGCCCCGTGGGCACGCACGCGCTCGGCGGTGAACCGGCTCGGCACGACCACCACGTCGGCGGCGCGGAACGACCGGCGCGACATGAGCCGCAGGTAGGTCCGCTTGGTCCGGGTGAAGTTGCCGGGGAGGTCGAGCGGCTGCAGGTCGTGGACCGTGAGCACCGTCCGACCCGGGTGGCGCAGCGGGACGACCCCGCCGGCGTGGTGCACGACGTCGGCGCCGAGGCGGCCGGCCTGCGCCGCGAGCCACGACTGGTCGGCCAGCACGCGTCGCACCACGCTCGATCCGTCCAGGTCCAGCGTGACGGTGTCGAACGCATCCACCAGGTCGGGGTGGGCGGCACGGAACGGGGCCAGGATCGCCAGGTGCACGTCCAGCCCGTCCCGCTCGGGAGCGGACGCCAGCGCCCGGAGCGCGGCGGTCGTGGCCTCCTCGCTGCCACCCACCACACCGGGCACCAACCAGGTGAGGTTGACGAGCACCCGCGTCACGTCGCTCCCCCACCGAGCACGGAGCGGTAGACGGCGAGCACACCCTCGGCCGCCGCCGACCAGGTGAACCCTGCGGCACGTCGTCGGCCGCGGTCACGCAGCTCGGCAGCCAGCGACTCGTCGACGAGCAGTCGGCCGATCGCCTCGCCGAGCGCCGTCGCGTCGCCGGGGGGCACGGTGAGCGCCCCGTCGCCGGCCACCTCACCGCAGGCGGTACCCGACGTGGTGACCACCGGCGCCCCCGCCGCCATGGACTCGAGCACGGGGAGCCCGAACCCCTCGGCCAGCGACGGCAGCGCCACGACGGCCGCGCCGGCCTCCAGCGCCGTCAGGTCCCGTCGCGGGACGTGGCCCAGCTCGACCACCCCGCCGGGCACCTCGCCCAGCCGGTCCAGACCGGCCGCGCCCCAGCCGCGCGGCCCGGCGAGGACGAGCGGGACGTCACGACGACCCAGCCGGACGAGGGCGTCCACCAGCACCGAGAGTCCCTTGCGCGGCTCGGCGGTCCCCACGAAGCAGACGTAGGGCGGTCGGATCCCGTGGCGGTCCCCGAGGTTCCGCACCTCCTCGACCGACACCTCCGGCACCGGGTGGGACCCCCACGGCACCACGTGGAGGCGCTCGTCGTCGAAGCCGTGTTCGCCGCACGCCCGGCGGGTCGCCTCCGACGGCACGACGACGGCGTCGGCCGAGGCGGCGATCGCCTCGAGGCCCCGGCGCATCAGCGCCACGCCGCGGCTCGTGAACCAGTCCGGGTGGGTGAGCGGGAGGACGTCGTGGACGGTGGCCACCACCGGCACCCGCTCCCGGGGTGGCGGGACCGGGACGGTGACGTGGACGAGGTCGGCCTCGGGAACCGTGCGTCCGACACGGGGACGGCCGGTCCAACGCCACGCGTCGTAGAGCACCGGGAGCGGGAGCGGCAGGTGCCGCACGGGCACCGGTGGCGGCTCCGGGGGCGTCCCCCGCCCGGAGCGTGGACCCACGCCGACGACGCGGACGGCACCGGTCGCGTCGAGGGCGGCGGCCAGGTCCACGATCGAGGTGGCGGTGCCTCCGGGGACCCGGTGCCAGCACTGCGTCATCCCGATCGCGACGGTGATCGCCCCACCTCCGGGGCCCTGACGCTCCACGGTCCCGAGTCTCGCGGAGGAGTGCGGCCCGGCGGCGGCACGCCGCCGGGTGGACTCAGGAGTCGAGTCGGGCGACGGTGAACCCGCAGCGCTCCACGGTCTGCCGGTCGAGCAGGTTGTGGGCGTCCAGGAGTCGCGGAGCGGCGAGCAGCCCCACGACCCGGTCCAGGTCGACGTGGCGGAAGTCCTGCCAGTCGGTGAGCACCGCCAGCGCCGCCGCTCCGGTGCAGGCCTCGTAGGGGTCGGCGACCGTCCGCACACCGGGGAGCACGGGACTGTCGGCCCGGACCGTCGGGTCGAACGCGACGACCTCCGCGCCGCGGGCGATCGCCCGTTCCAGCACGGCGAGCGCGGGTGACGACCGGAGGTCGTCGGTCCCGCCCTTGAACGTGAGTCCCCAGGCAGCGATCCGCACGCCGTCGAGCGACCCGCCGACGAGCTCGGCCAGCCGCTCGGTCGTCCGGTCGAACCGGGTCTCGTTCACGGCCACGACGGCCTCGAGGAGCCCCATCTGCTGGCCGACGCCCGACGCCATGTGGAGCATCGCCCGGGTGTCCTTGGGCAGGCAGCTGCCGCCCCAGCCCGGTCCGGGCCGCAGGTGGTTCCGACCGATGCGCGGGTCCGAACCCACGCCCAGCACCACGTCGTCGATGTCGGCGCCGAGCGCCCGGGCGAGGTCGGCGACCTCGTTGATGAACGACAGCTTGGCGGCGAGGAAGGCGTTCGACGCGTACTTGATGAGCTCCGCCGACGCCGGGTCGGTGACCACGATCGGCGCGGTCAGGCCGACGTACAGCGAGACCATCTTCATGGCCGCCACCTCGTCGTCGGCTCCGACGACGACGCGGTCGGGGTGGAGGAAGTCGTGGACGGCCGAGCCCTCCCGGAGGAACTCGGGGTTGGACACGACGCTCACGTCGGGCCGGCCCAGCGCCTCGGCGACGATGACCGTGGAGCCGACCGGCACCGTGGACTTGTTGATGACGACCGCGCCGGCGTCGAGGTTCGGACCGATCGCTGCGGCGGCCGCCCGGATGAAGGACAGGTCGGCGGCGCCGTCGTCGGCCTGGGGCGACGGGACGCACAGGCACACGAAGCTCCGGCCCGTGACCGCCGACGCGGTGTCGGTGGTGAACCGCAGCCGTCCCGACCGGAGGCCCTCCACCACGAGCTCCTCGAGTCCGTCCTCGAGGATGTGGATGTCGGCCTGCTCGAGGCGGGCGACCTTCTCCGGATCGATGTCGACGCAGGTGACGTCGTGTCCGAGGTGCGCCAGACACGCGCCCGTCGTCAGACCCACGTACCCCGTGCCCACCACGGCCACGCTGCTCCTCATGCTGCCCCCTCAGTCCGTTCGGGATCCTGACTGCGACACGCTACCGGCGCACCCCGCGGATGACGCGCCCCACCTCACGACCGGCACGGTGACCCTCAGCGGCAGGTCGCCGCCTTCTCCGGGTCGGTGGGGAGGAACACCCCCTCGGGGACCGTCGTCGTGGGCACGCCGGGGAGCGCCGTCGGGTCCACGGGAGCCGTCGTCGGGGGCGAGGTGGTCGTGGTCGTCGTCGTCGGCCGGGGCTGGAACTCCTCGGGCAGCTCCTCGAGCGGCTTGGGCTCCGTGCGCACCCCACCCGGGTCCTCGCCGAGGACCAGGACGACCCGGTTGCCGACGATCGACTCGTCCTCGCTGAGCTGGGGGACGACGTCGAGGTGGCGGGCGAGGAGGACCGCGGCGTCGCGACCATCGGGACCGTGGACGATCGTGGTCTCGTCCGTCGAGCGACCCGAGTACGCCTCGGCGTCGAACCCGACGCCGTCGAGCGCGGCCGTCGTGAGCTCCGCCGACTCGCGGCCCGCCGAACCCCCTTGGACGTCGACGATCACGTTGCCCGGCTGGACCCCGACGGCCGGGTCGACCCCCCAGAACGGACGGATGATCGGGATGGCCTGGTCCCACAGGACCCGCTGGTAGGCCACGCCGTCGGCCGGCGCCTCGACGGTCGGCACCTGCACCGTCTCGAGCTCGTCGGGGTTGAACTCCCGGAACTGGGAGAGGAGCTGCAGGATCACGTCCACGTTGAGGCGGTCGTCGATCACCACGGCGCCCACTGCGGCGTCGACGATCCCGATCGCCGTCTGCGGGTTGCGGATGCCCCGGTCCGACGCGGCCCGGATGGCGCGCTTCATGAAGTCCTGCTGGCGGGTGATCCGACCGAGGTCGCCCGTCGGGTCGTAGACCCACTCGCCGAACGCGTTCACCTCGAGCGAACGGGCCCTGGCGTAGGCGAGCGCCTGGTCCGGACCCAGTTGCACGCACCCGGCCTGGGGCACGTCGAGGCCGGTCTTGCGGTCCCGCACCGGGCTCGTGAAGTACACCGGCACCGAACCGAGCACCTCGATGAGCTGCTTGAAGGACGCGAAGTCCACCTGCACGTAGTTGTCGATCGAGATCCCGAAGTTCCGCTTGATCGTCTGGATGAGCGACCTCGGACCGTTGGAGAGCATCGTGGCGGCGTTGATCCGCTGGTTGGAGCCG
>CAIQNH010000078.1 GCA_903873135.1 uncultured Actinomycetes bacterium | reverse complement strand
CGGCTTTGCAGGCCGCTGCCTAACCACTCGGCCACGTCGCCGGGGTGGCGACCCTCTTGGTCGTGGAGCGGACGACCGGCCTCGAACCGGCGACCTCAACCTTGGCAAGGTTGCGCTCTACCAACTGAGCTACGTCCGCAGAAAGGCCGAAGTTACCAGACTCTCGGGCCCGGACCGAAGTCTCAGACCCGTCGGCCGAGACGGTCCGCCAGTTCCACGGCGATCCCGACCTGGGAGATGGCGTCCACGGTGGACAGACGCTCTCCCTGGCTGAAGGTCAGCGAGGCCACGTCACGGTCGTGACGCTCCCGGACCAGCAGGTCCGGACCCAGGGTGTAGACGTCCACGATCGGCTGCCAGCGCCGTGCGTTGACCACCAGCACCCGACGGTTCGTCATCACCACCGCAGCTGCCTGACCGAGCATCTGACCCGCCACAGCGGCGAGGACGATCTCGTCGTGCTCGATCATGGTGGCGCACACCGAGAAGGGCACGGCGGCAGCGTCCTGCTCGAGTTCGCTCAGGCGACCGATGGCGGCAGCGAGACCGTTGGTGTCGTCGTTGCGTCCGGAGGAACTCCCCCCGGTGAGGCCGGTGAACAGGGGTGGCCCGTCGACCGCCTCGGCGTCGACCACTCCGTCCGGTCCCCCGAACGGATCCACGGTCGGAGCCGTGGACCACATGGAGTCCGGCCCGAACGGTGCGGCGGGCGGGACCACCTCGGCGTTGTCGACCGCCACGGTGGTGAACAGCTCGGAGGCGTCGGGGTCACGCAGCTGCGCGCCGCAGTGCGCGCACGAGGCCGCGTCGAAGCCGTTCGCTCCCCCGCAGTAGGGACAGGACCACCAGTTGGGGTCGGCGTTGCTCACGTGGACCGCTCAGCTCGACGGGCGCAGGTCGACCCGGAGCACCAGGACCCCGTCGACGAGCTCCGCCGTCGCGTCGGCCAGCATGGCGAAGTCACGGAAGTCCACCTCGGCCTGACGGATGAACTCGCGACGCGCCTCCCCCTCGACGGGCGGGATCTGCCGGCGCTTCACCGAGGCGGCCCGCTCGGCGAACCGCTCGATCATCTGCTTCGGATCGAACTCCTCAGGCACTGTCCTCGAGCCCCCAGCCCTGCGACGCCCACGCGCCGTCGCTCGTGTCCGGATCCACCGTGATCGTCGCCACCGTGGGCACGGCGAACGGAGGAGGCGTCGTCCGAGGCTCGACCGGTGGTCCGGACGACCCGCCGACCGGTGGCTTGTACTCGATGTGGAACGCCGGTTGGACGCGCCGGACCCGCTCGACGGTCGGCGCGCTCATCCTCCAGAAGACGACGGTGCCGACGGCGATCAGACCTGCCAGTCCGAGGAGCCCGTAGACGGCCTGGTTGAGACGCGCCGTCGCCTGGTCGCTCTCGCTGACGCGCTCCCCCAACTGGTCCGGGCCGGAGGTCACGAACGGGTCCTCCTGGGCGCCCGCGACGCCGCCGGCGAACGCCGAGCAGGTCACCAGCACGACGCCGAACAGCGCCAGCACGAGGAGCCTCCGTGGGGTGCGAACGGACGCAGGCATCACGGAGAACTTACCCGCACAACCGGGCGCAACCGCGACAGAACACCGCCGCTCACCGTTGGTCCCCCGGGCACCAGATCGTGGTCCGGCCCCCGATCCGGTCCACGGCGAGGGCCGCACCGCACCGCGGGCACGCCCCTCGGGCGTCCCGGGCCTCCTGCAGGTCGCCGGTGTGCGACCCCCCACGTCGGGTGAGCTGGGCCACGGTCCTGACCACCGTTCGCACCAGACGGACCTGCTCGGCGGCCCCGAGGGACTCCGCCGGTCGACCGGGTGCCAGACCGGCACGCCAGAGCGACTCGTCCACGAGCAGGTTGCCCAGACCCGCCACTGACTGCTGGTCCAGCAGCACCGCCTTGAGCGCCCGGGACGACCGCAGGGCCGGTCGCAGGTCGTCGACCCGCAGGCTGGCCGCGTCGGGGCCGAGGACGGTCAGGTCCGGATCGAGCTCGACGGATCCGAGTCGACGCGGGTCGAGCACCCAGGCAGCTCCCGCCGTGGTCCCGATCCCGAACCGGCGGACCCCGTCGCCGGTTCCGCTCGGCCCGTACCGGAGCTCGGTGATCGGCTCGTACCCGTCGACGGACAGCCGACCGGTCATGCCGAAGCGGACCCCGAGCACGTGCCCCCGGTCCGTCCCGAGGAGCATCACCTTGCCGTGCCGGCCGACGTCGGTGAGCCGGGCTCCCTCGAGCACCGAACGGAGCGCCAGGAGGTCGACGGTGTGCCGGAGGTAGCGGTCGTCGGCGCACTCCACCCGCGTGATCCGACTGCCGACCAACCGGGCGGCCGCCGTCCGGTAGGACTCGACCTCGATCAGCTCCGGCACGTCGCCAACTAGGCGCGGTCTCAGCCCGACCCGACGGCGACGTCGAGCGCCGCCCGCACGTCGGCGAGCACGTCCTCGGCGTCCTCGAGGCCCACCGACATCCGCACCGTGCCCGGACCGATCCCGGCGGCGGCGAGCTCCTCGGGCAGCAGGTTCACGTGCGTGGTCGATGCCGGGTGCGTGACCAGGGTCTCGGGACCGCCGAGCGAGGTGGCGAGCTGTGCGATGCGGGTGGACTCGACGAACCGGGCACCGGCGTCGAGGTCCGGCAGGTCGAAGGTCAGCAACCCGCCCGAGGACCGCAGCTGGCGGGCGGCGAGCTCGTGCTGCGGGTGCGACGCCAGACCCGGGTAGCGGACCCCCGTCACCCGTGGGTCCTCCTCGAGCGCGGCAGCGAGACGACCGGCCGTGGACGTCTGGCGCTCCAGCCGCACCCCGAGCGTCCGCAGTCCACGGAGTCCGGCGGCGGCGTCGAAGGGAGAGGCGTTGGCACCCTGGAGCACGGCGAAACCCCAGATCCAGTCGAGCAGCTCACGGCTGCCCGAGACGACACCGAGGGTGGCGTCGTTGTGACCACCGATCGCCTTGGTCGCCGAGTGCAGCGACAGGTCCACCCCGTGGTCGAGCGGACGCTGCCCGAGCGGAGTGGCGAAGGTGGCGTCGACCACCGTCACCGGACCGGCGATCGCTCCGAGGCGGTCCAGATCGACCAGGTCGAGCCGGGGGTTGGCCGGGGACTCGGCGTAGACGAGCGTGGTCCGGCCCGGGATGACCGCCGCCTCCCAGGCGTCCGGGTCGGTGGCGTCGACGAAGGTGACGTCGATCTGGAACCGGGGACAGACCGCCTGGAAGAGCAGCTGGGTGCCGGCGTAGAGCTGGTGCTGCGTGACGACGTGGTCCCCTGCCGAGCACAGCCCGAGCACCACGCCGGTGACGGCGCCCATCCCCGACGCGAAGGCTCGGGCCGCCTCCGCCCCCTCGAGGTCGGCCACCGCCGACTCGAAGGCCGCCACGGTCGGGTTGCCGTAGCGGGTGTAGAACCGCGCCGAGTCGGTCGAGGTGGCCAGGGCCCGACCCTCGGCCACCGACTCGGTGGTGAACGTGGTGCTCGCCCAGATGGTCGGGGCGAGGGCACGGTCCTCGTCGGTGCGGCCCGCCCGGACGGCGCGCGTGTCGGGACGGTACTCGGGCTCAGTCATGGTCCTCCTCCAGGAACCGGGTGACGGCCGGTCCGAGCAGCTGGGTCTCGATCAGGAAGGCGTCGTGCCCGTGGGGCGAGTCGATGTCGACGTGCTCGACCGGCGTGCCGACGGCACGGAACTCCTCCGCCAGCGCCCGTTGCTGGACCGGCGGGTAGAGACCGTCGCTGCGCACCGAGGACACCAGGACCGGGCACGCCACCCGCTCCAGGGCACGACGGCGCGACCCACGACCCCGGGCCACGTCGTGGAGGTCCATCGCCCGGTTGAGACGCAGGTACGAGTTGGCGTCGAACCGGCGG
>CAIQNH010000077.1 GCA_903873135.1 uncultured Actinomycetes bacterium | reverse complement strand
CTCCGCCGCCCGGGCGGCCGTGAACGTCTCGGCCACGGCGTTGGCCCCGGCTGCTGCCGACTCGGCCGAGGTGCTCGTGGCGGTGAAGCGGATGAGTTCGCTGTCATCGACCGCCGACACCTCGATCGACGTGACGAGCGCCGCGTTCTGCGGTCCCATGCGCTCGTCCGCGGCGCTGCGGGTCTGGGGCGAGTCGGCGACCTCCACTTGAGTGGCCACCTCGCGCATGGCGTTCATGGCGGACCCGGAGCCTCTGACCGCCCCGCCGACCGCAGGGTCGACCACGCGGACGTCGGACGTGGCTCGGTACTGCTCCTCTCGGAGGCTCGAGACTGCGTACGTGGCCACGCCGGCCACGATCGCGGGCACCAGGATCCACAGGATGCGACGACGCAGCAGGGCGAGCGTGCGTCGGAGGTCTGACGATGGGTCGTTCTGGTTCACGGGATCCTCAGGGGTGCGGCCGACCGACTCTAGCGGTCCCGCTGGTATCGGACAGGGTCGGGCGGGGCGCCGCGTCCGCCCCGGAACCGCCCGGAACGGCGCCGTTCGGCGGGTTCGCGCACCGAACGTTGATGGTCGGGGGGATTCGCGGCTAGTCTGACGGCACTCGTCTGCGAGGAGACCCTCATGCGCACCCCGTCCGTCCGCAACCGATCGATCGCCGCTGCCGCCCTGGCCCTCGTCGTCGTGCTCGGCCTCTCGGGCACCGCCGGGGCCCAGTACAACAACCCGGTCACGCTCGCCGCAGAGACCCCGGCGACCAACTCCGACGGGTCGTTCAGCGTGCCGCTGACCGCTGAGGGCTTCGGCCCGGGCACCACGGTGACCTTCAGCTACAACCCGACCATCGGGACGGCCGTGGCCAACGGTTCCGGTGTGGCCACCCTCGTCGGGACCTTCCCCGCCAGCCTCGCCGGCAAGTCGATCACGGTGACGGCGACCGGCGTCAACGCCGCCGGGCTGCCGGCATCGGCGACCGCGACGGTCACCTTCCCGGGTGGCGGCGGTTCCTCGGGCGGCGGCTCGTCGAGCGGCGGCTCCGGCCTCGCCTTCACCGGCTCGGACACCTCGTCCGTCGTCGTGCGCATCGGCGCCGTGGCGCTGGTGCTCGGCGTGGCGCTGGTGCTCGCTGCCCGCACTCGTCGCAACGACCACGTCGACGCCTGATCGATCCCGGTCGCAGTGCGTGACCGGGTCGTGACTGCGCCCAGCAGACGGCGGCGCACCGAGTCCTCGTCGGTCCAGGAGTGAGCGACGAGGACTCGACGGGTTCCGCCGACGGCGAACCCCGGGTGGTGCGGCGGTCCCGTGGGTCGGGCAGTGCCAGCCCATCGCCACGAGCTGCGGGACGGTTCCTGCCGTTCCTGTTGCCGGCATCGGTGGCGGTGGCCGCCGTCCTGGTGCTGCTCGCCGGGCTGTCCCCGACCGGGACGACTGTCGGCGACGTGTTCTGGAGTCTGGCGCTGGTCGCCGTCGTCGCCGCCGCCTCACGGTCGTGCTCACCCTGGACGGTGCTGTGGGCCAGTGGCGTGGCCCTGGTCGCTGCCATCCCGTCGCTCTGGAGCGTGGCCGCCCTCGTCGGACTCGTCGGAGCCGCAGCCGGAGTGACCGCAGCCTCCTGGCGACCGGTCGTGACACCTGCCGCCCTCGCCACGACGGTGGCGCTGGTCCACCTCCCCTCGCTCCGTCTCCACGGCGGGTCCGCCCTGGTGGCGCTGGTGGCACTGGCACCCGTGGTGGTCTCCGGCTACCGCGCCGCCGGCCGGACGAACCGACGGGTCGCCGCTGGCGTCGCCGGAGTCGTCGCAGCCGTGGTCGTGGCGGCGGCAGTGCTGGCCGGGGTGGCGGTGCTCTCGGCCGCCCCCGACCTGGACGCGGCAGCCTCGACGGCCAGGTCGGGCCTGGACCTGGCACGCGAGGGACGGACCGCCGAGGCCGTGGCCGAGTTCGACGCCGCCGCTGGGGACTTCGACTCGGCGTCGTCGTCACTGGACGGTCCGCTCGGCTCCGTGACCTCGGTGGTGCCGGTGCTGGCCCAGCACGTCGCTGCGGTCAGGGTCGCCGCCGGGTCGGGCGGTTCGCTCAGCCGGGCTGCGTCCGACGTGAGCGCCCGGGCCGAGTCGTCGCCCGACCTGGTGGTCGACGGACGGGTCGACCTGGACTGGATCCGCAGCACCGCTCCGTCCGCCGAGGCGTCGGCCGACGCCCTGGAGACGGCGCGGCGGGACCTGACGGCTGCCCGCAGCCCGTGGCTGCTGGCGCCGCTCGCCGCACCGCTCGACGATCTGGTCGCAGAGCTCGACGATGCCGGTCCTTCGGCCCGCACGGCGGCCGACCTCCTCGGCGTGGCTCCCGACCTCCTCGGTGCGTCGGGGACGCAGCGGTACCTGGTGCTGGCCACCAACCTGGCCGAGGCCCGCTACCTGGGCGGCTTCGTGGGGGGCTACGTGGAGCTCGAGGCGACGGACGGTCGACTGGAGGTCGTCGCGTCGGGCAAGGCCTCCGACCTCACGCCGCTCCTCGAGGCCGAGGGGGGTGCGCCGGTCGGTGACGCCGCCTACCGGGACCGCTACGGCGCCTTCGCCCCCGAGCGCTACCTGACCAACGCCACGGCCTCACCCGACGCGGCGACCGACGGCGCCGTGGCCGCCGAGGTCTACGGTCGCCTGACCGGCCGGCCCGTCGACGGGGTCGTCGTGATCGACGCCGCAGGTCTGGCCGCGCTCCTCCGGGTCACCGGCCCGGTCGAGGTGCCGGGCGTGGACGGCCCGATCACCGCGGACAACGTCGAGGCGTTCCTCCACCGTGACCAGTACCTGGAGTTCGACCAGCGGTCGGGCGAACGGACCGAGGCCCTCGGGGCCGTGGCCGAGGCGGTGGTCGACGCGCTCACCAGTCGGGGCCTGCCCGGACCTCGGGCGCTCGCGGACGCCGTCGGCCCGGCGGTCGACCGGGGCGACCTGCAGTTCTGGTTCCGTGACCAGCAGGCCCAGGAGGTCGTGGAGCGGACACCGGTCGCCGGTCGGTTCCTCCCGGTGCCGGGGAGCGATCTGCTGTCGGTCCGGTCGTCGAACCTGAACGCCAACAAGATCGACGGGTTCGCCAGCCGGGTCGTCGACTACCGGGTCCGCTACGACCCGGCGACCGGACTGGTCTCGTCGGTGGTGGAGGTGGCGGTCACCAACGCGGCACCGGCCGAGGGTCTCCCGCCCATCCTGATCGGCATCGACAGTCGCCCGCCCGGGACCAACCGCATGCTGCTCAGCGTCTGGTCACCCCAGCGGCTCGACGCCGTGACCGTCGACGGCACCGCGACTGCGTCGACCACCCAGCCCGACGGATCCCTGCAGTCGCACACGGTCCGCCTCGCGGTGCCGCCGGGGGCGACCCAGGTGGTCCGCTTCGAGCTCTCGGGCCGGATCGACACGGGCCCGACCTACCGACTCGTGACCTACCAGCAGCCTGCGGTGACCCCGGACGTGACGAGCGTGGCCATCTCGGCGACGGACGGATCACGACCCGAGCCGTCGCTCGGACTCACGGTGGTCGACGGCGTCGCCTCGGGCCGTCTCCCCTCGACGTGGCGCACCGAGACGGCGGTCACCTTCGACCCAGGCACCTGAGGATCCCGTCGGCGAATCGTTCTGCGGTGGCCTCCACGGTGAGTCGGTCGGCGGTCGCGCGGCACCCTGCGACCAGCCGACGGTGGAGGTCGTCGTCGGTGAGGAGGTCGACGACGGTCTCGGCGAAGGCCGGATCGCTCGCCGGGGTGTCGACCACCAGACCGTTGCGGTCGTGCTCGACGTACTCGATCTCGGGACCGTGGTTGTCGGCCCGGGCGGTGACCACGGGGAGGCCGAGCGCGAACGCGTCGAGGACGACCAGTCCGACCGCCGCCGGGCACACGACGCAACGGACGGGTTCGAGCGCCTCGACCAGGTCCTCGCCGGTCCGGACCCCGAGGAGCCGGAACCACGGACGGGTGGTCGCGGCGTGGTCCAGGATCGGACGGTCCTCGCCGTCCCCGACGACCACGAACTCGACGTCCGGAACCCGGGCGCGCACCCGGTCGGCGGCGGCCACCAGGTCCTCGAGGCCCTTGCCGGCGTAGAGCGATCCGACGAAGGCCACGGTGGGCGGGTTCGTCGGCCCACCCGTCCGGTCGCTGGTGGCGTCGCGTCGACGGTCGGCGGCGGCCCGGAGCTCCCTGGTGTCGGTGGCGTTCTGCAGGTCGGTGGTGCACTCGGTGGGGAAGCCGGCGGCCGCCACGAGCGCCGCTGTCCCGGCCGTGTAGGCGAACCACCAGTCGCACGCGGTGATCGTGTGCCGCTTCCACCACTCGCCCAGTCGGCTCCGGTGCTGCTCGTCCCGGTTGACGCCGTGCCCCCACAGTCCGAGCGCCGGGCCGCCGGCGTGCCGCCACACGGCGAGCACGTCGTTGAGCAGCAGCTTCGACGCCTGCTCGACCACGACCAGGTCGCAGGAGCGGACCCGTCGGAGGGCCGATTGCCAGACGAGCGACCGTCCGCCGAGACGCCACTCGTGCTGCGGGACGGGTTCGACCCAGTCCATCGTCGCGGTGTCCTGACGGGCACTGGCGCCGACGGGCGGGTCGCCGATCAGCACCCGCAGGTCGACGCCTTCGCGGTCGAGTCGCTCGCGGAGCCGCTCGTAGAGCGGCACCCGGTAGTGCGGGAGGGACTTGTAGACGATCGCCACCTGAGGTCGCCCGCCGTCGGCCGGGCGTCGCGCCGGTGTCAGGACCGTGCGCACGTAGGGCGAGAGGGTGGCGATCGGCCAGACCCCGCCGTTGCGCCGTTGGAACCTGGCCCACTCCCGGAACGGACGGCCCGTCGGCGCGTTGAGCAACTGGAGTCGTCGTCGTCGGCTGAGCGTGGGATCCCGCCACGTGCCGGCGTCGTCGTTGCGGCTGCAGGTGCCGATCGTCCGGTGGGTCGAGGCGATCCGGACGCCCCGCTCGACGGCCCGCAGGCCGTAGTCGTAGTCGGCGATCCCGTGTCGGTAGTGGGGGTCCATGGTCCCGACCACCTGACGGACCCGGCGGGGGACGAGCACCAGGTTGCCGTTCATCGCCGCGGGCTCCTCGTCGGCGCCGGGGGGGATCGGCTCGAAGGTCCGCCCCCGCCAGGTGGCGATGCGCCGGACCGCTGCGTAGCTCAGCTCGCCCGTCACCGGGTCCCGTGTGGCTCCGACGGCGATCGTCGGGTCCTCCGGCGACGGCGCCAGCTCCAGCAGGGCCTCGAGCGCGTCCGGGTCCAGCACCACGTCGTCGTTGAGCCACAGCACGTAGTCGGGGTCGTCCTCCTCGGCGCGTGCCAGAC
The DNA here is from genome assembly GCA_903873135.1 of uncultured Actinomycetes bacterium. Taxonomy (GTDB): domain Bacteria; phylum Actinomycetota; class Acidimicrobiia; order Acidimicrobiales; family Microtrichaceae; genus SXMI01. The sequence continues at coordinate 456 of CAIQNH010000077.1, read as the reverse complement.
CGACGCGCATGGCCCCGGCCCAGTACAGCTGCCCGTCACCGTGCACCTGGACCACCCCGGGGAGCAGCTCGCGGACGGCCTCGGCGGTCCCGTCGCCCGAGGCGTCGTCGACGTGCACGACCCCCAGGTCGACGGACCCGGCAGCGGCCAGGAGGGAGCGGAGGCACCGTAACGTCGTGTCGCGGCGATCGTGGGTCGCAACGACTGCCACGACCTGCGGTCGGCCGGGAGCGTTCGCCCTCACCGGGCGTCGGCGAGCGTCGCCTCGGGGTCCGTCGGGGCCGACGGTTCAGAGCCGGGGTCTGGTTCGTCGGCCGGCCCGGCCCACGCCCGACCGAGCACTGCGGCGGCTGCGAGCAGACCGATCACCAGGCCCTGCTCCGGGCTGAGCTGGTAGGTGATCGAGAACACGATCGCCGTGGCCCCGGCTGCGTACCAGCCGGACAGCTCGGGGAT
>CAIQNH010000076.1 GCA_903873135.1 uncultured Actinomycetes bacterium | reverse complement strand
TGCCCCCTCGGCTGGTCGTGTGTCGGGGAGAGAGATGACCCGGAACGGTTCCGGACCGGGTGGTGCAACGATAGGTGAACGGTGACTGAACCGGCAGGGGGGTGTGACGGAAATCTCCTCGGACCACGTGCACCCCACGGGGCGCTAGTCGTCCGTGGACGACCCCAGCACGACACGTCCGGAGCGGACGTGCACCAGCCCGTCGGCCACCAGCGAGGCGACCATGGCGGCGACCTCCTCGGACGACCGGTCGGTCCACCCGACGCGGTCGGCCACCTCGTCGAGTCCCACCGGGCCGTCGCCGAGCGCGCGGACGAGGCGGCCTCGCGCCTGACGGGCCGAGCCGGCGAACGGAGCCTGACGAACCGACACGCCGGCCGACCGGGTCGCCGGATCCGGCTCGGGACGGCCGGCCCGGGCCCAGGCGCAGGTCCGGCGCACCGGACACCCGGTGCAGGCCGGGTCGACGGGACGGCAGCGCAGCGCGCCGAGGTCGAGCAGGCCCTGGTTCCACGCCCACCCGTCACCGGCGGGAACCCACTCGTCGGCGAGCGCCTGCGCCCGGGCCGGGGTGAGCCGCTCCCCCGCCCGTCGGGCCAGCACCCGACCGGTGTTGGTGTCGACGACGGCCACGTCGCGCTCGTAGGCGAACGCGAGCACCGCCCGCGCCGTGTACGGCCCGACCCCGGGCAGGTCCAGCAGCGCGTCGAGGTCGTCGGGCACCACGCCGTCGTGCCGCTCGACGACGAGCTGCGCGGACCGGCGGAGGTTGCGGGCCCGACGCGGGTACCCCAGACCCGACCACGCGCGCAGGACCACGTCCAAGGGAGCGGCGGCACAGGACTGCGGGGTCGGGTGGTCGGCGGTGAAGCGTTCGTAGTGGGCCACCACCCGGTCCGCCTGCGTCTGCTGGAGCATCACCTCGGCGACCAGCACCAGCCACGGGTCGCGGGTCCGGCGCCACGGGTAGTCCCGTCGCTGACCCTCGGCCCACTCGAGCACGCGACGCTGCTCGGCCGAGTGGCCGCTCACCGTGCCTCGGGGTGGAGGGTGCACCAGTCGAGGATCGTGTGGTGCGGGTGGTCGAAGGTCCCGGTGAGTCCGTGTCCGTCGCGGAGCAGCGCCTCGGTCTCGCGCAGCAGCGCCGCCTGCTGGTCGGCGGGGAGGACCGCGACGAACGAGGTGGAGCGAAGCCGGTCGAGCACCCCCTCCACGGTGGTCGGCACCGGGTTGTCGAAACGCTCCTCGACGACGGGCTCGAATCCACCGGCGGCGGCGATCGTCTCCGGCCACCGCCGCTCGTCGTGGTTCGAGTAGGGCCGACCGCCCGTGCGTTCCCCGACCAGGTCGTCGAGCGCTGCCACCCAGTCGACCGAGGGGTCCCGAACGTTCCACGCGAGCACCAGCAGGCCACGTGGTCGGAGCACGCGACGCACCTCGGCGAGCGCCGAGGGTGCGTCGAACCAGTGGAACGCCTGGGCGACGGTCACGGCGTCCACGGCGGCGCTGCCGACGGGGATCGCCTCGGCCACGCCGAGCACGCACGGGACGGCGGGCAGGGATCGACGCAACTGGGCGGCCATCTCGGGCAGCGGCTCGACGGCCGAGCACCGCAGCCGGGCCCGCGTGAGCTGGCCGGTCAGGATGCCGGTACCCGCAGCCACGTCGAGGACGTGGGCGTCCCGGCCCGCAGGCGTCGCCCGGACGAGTTCCACGATCCGACCGACGGCAGGTCGGGCGTAGGTCGGCCGGATCCGGGCGTACGTCGGCGCAGCCGAGGCGAACCCGCCGGCGGCGACCGGGTCCAGGTTCACAGCCGGCGACCCGGTCCGGCGGAGCGGCTCAGGCGTCCCAGACGTCGTCGCCGTACGGGCGCTTCCGCGGCGGTGCGGACTCGGCCTTCCACACCATCACCTTGCGCTTGAAGTAGCAGACCTCGACGCCGTCCTGGTTGAAGCCCTTGGTCTCGACCGTCACGATGCCCCGGTCACCCTTGGAGGACTCCCGCTTCTCGAGCACCCGCGTCTCGGCGTAGATCGTGTCGCCGTGGAACGTCGGGTTCTTGTGCTGCAGGGTCTCGATCTCCAGATTGGCGATCGCCGCGCCCGAGACGTCGGGCACGCTCATGCCGAGCACGATCGAGTAGAC
>CAIQNH010000075.1 GCA_903873135.1 uncultured Actinomycetes bacterium | reverse complement strand
GGGTGCAGCCCGAACCGGGTGTAGTAGGCGGGCGGCATCTCGCCGTCCACCACCACCTCGACGGACTCGTCGGCCGAGCCCGGGTTGGTGGCGAACTCCGAGTAGTTGACCGCCTCCCGGCCGTCGTCGACGTGGTGCTGCACCGCCCAGGAGAACGGTGCGACGTTCGAGTACCAGGGGTACTCGACCTCGTTGGAGTGGCAGGCGTAGCACGCGTCGACGACCAGCTGTCGGGTGCGGGCATCGGCCCACTGCGGCTCGCCGGTCACCGGCGGGTTGGAGTGTGACCGCCCGTACGGGACGATCTGGATGAGGAACACCGACGCCGCCGTGGCGGCTGCCACGGACGCGAACGCCACCCGGCCGGCGGCGCGGCGACTCGCCCGGGCGGTGGGGTGGCGGCGGGTCCACCACCGGAACGCGAGCACGCTGAGCACGGCGACGATCACCAGGATGAACAGGGTGAACGGCGGTTCCAGGCCGATGTAGATCCCGAACGCCACCGTGACGAGCGACGCGACGGCCAGACCGGCGCTCAGCCACGGGTGCCCGCGGGCAGCGTCCCAGCTGCGGCGGCCCAGGTCGGCCACCCGCTCGAGCGGTGACGGGGTGGAGCGGGACGGGTCGGACGGTGGGTTCACCCCCGCAGTCTCGCCGATCGTTACCACGTCGCGCACCACCTCGGTACCGTGGTGGGACGTCGACCGGTGACGATCGAGGCGGGCGGTGCAGGTGGACCAGGAGCTGGGCGCGGGCGACACGGCCGACGAGGGTCGGACCCGACCGAGTCGTCGTCGGGTGCTCGCCGGCGGTGCCGCAGCGATCAGCGCCGGACTCCTGGCGGCGTGCGTCCCGCCGCCACCCACGCCGACCCGCCGCGCCGAACGTCGACGGGTGGTGGTGATCGGCACCGGGTTCGGCGGGTCGGTCACGGCGCTGCGCCTGGCCCAGCGGGGCGTGGACGTGACGCTCGTGGAGCGGGGCCGCCGCTGGGCGAGCGGGCAGCGGGGTGCGTTCCCGACCATGTTCGCCCCCGACCGTCGGGTCAGCTGGCTCGCGCCGACCAACACCGCAGCGGGGAACCTGATCCCGTCGCTGCCGTGGAAGCCCTACACCGGGCTGCTGGAGCGCATCGACGGCGACGGCATGGACGTGGTGTGCGCCGCGGCGGTGGGCGGCGGGTCGCTCCCGTACCACGGGATGAGCGTCCAGCCCCGAGGCGACCTGTTCGACCGGGTCATGCCCGACTCGCTCGACTACGAGGAGTTCGACGAGCGCTGGTACCCGCTCGCCCGGACGAACCTGGGTGCGACCCCGATGCCCGATGACGTCCTGGCCGCCCCGGCGTACGCGTCGAGCCGCCGGTTCATCGAGCACGTCCGGGCCGCCGGCATGCCGGAGGCCCGGGGCGTACCCATGCCGATCGACTGGGACGTCGTCCGCCGGGAGCTCCGCGGCGAGCTGCCGCCGGTGATCTCCCGAGGTGACGTCATCTACGGCGTCAACGGACCCGGCAAGCGGTCGCTCGACACCACCTACCTGCCCGCCGCCGAGTCGACCGGCCGGGTGGAGCTGCTGGCGCAGCACCGGGTGGACCGGATCGTGCGCGACCCGGCCGGCCGGTGGGTGGTCCACACCGAACGGCTCGACGACGACGGTGTGGTCCACGAGTTCGTCGAGCTCACCGCCGACGCGCTCTTCCTCTGCGCCGGTTCGCCGAACACCACCAAGCTGCTGGTCCGTGCCGCCGGCCGCGGCGACGTCGGCGACCTGCCCGACGACGTGGGCGCCTGGTGGTCGACCAATGGCGACCTGATCACCAGCCAGATTCTCGACACCCCGATGGGAACGTTCCAGGGTGGTCCGGCGAACGTGGCGTCGTTCGACTGGGACCACCCGAACGGTCCGCTCACCGCGATCTTCGCCGGGTTGCCCCTGCCGTTCGACGCCAACGTCATGCAGACCATCGGGATCTTCATCCCCGACGGCCACGGGCGGTTCACCTACGACGCCGCACGCGACCGGGCACACCTGACGTTCCCCGCCTCCGCGCACGGTCCGTCGATGGTCGAGGCGCGGCGCCGCATCGCCGCCCTGGGCCGGACCGCCGGCGCCGTCACCTCGATCGACATGACGGCGATCGACCCGTGCACGTTCCACCCCCTGGGTGGGGCCGTCATCGACCGGGTCTGCGACCCGTACGGCCGGGTGCTCGACCAGCGCGGCCTCTACGTGGTCGACGGCGCCCTGATCCCCGGGTCCACGGCCTGCGCCAACCCGTCGCTGACCATCGCGGCGCTGGCCGAGCGCAACCTGGACCACATCGTCCGCAACGACGTCGACGCGGTCTTCTGAGCCGGTCCGGCGGCCCCGGGGGAGCGGTGCCGGGGCTGGATTCCGGGGATGTCTGGGTCTCCGAGAAAAGAATCATTCAGAATGTTTGAAAAGTTGTCACGGCCCGCCGGGTCGGGGGTCTGGACCGCTGAGCGAGCGGCAACCGGCCGCCACCCAGCGAGAAGGAACCACCGTGAACACCAACCAGAACACCAACCAGAACACCGTCCAGAACACCGACACCAACCACACCACCAGCGACACCTCGGCCACCGTGCCGGCGGCCGGCCCCGGGAACCGGGCCTCCCGGCGAGCCGGGCTGGCCAGGCGGCTCGCCGCCGTGACCCTGGTCGCGGGCGCCGCCTTCGGGGTCGCCTCGACCGGCCCGTTCGTCGCCGACGCCTCGGCGACCTGTGGCCCGGAGCCAGTGAAGATCTGCCCGACCGGCCCGACCGGCCCGTCGAGCACCGGGCCCGTCGTGGTGGACGTCGACCCGACCCCGGCCCCGTCCCAGTTGATCCCGGGCGGCAGGTTCCGGGCACCCGACTTTCGGGCCGACCGTCCGGTCGACACGGGTGACGACCGTCCGGTCGACACGGGCGACGACGGCGCCGACAGCGGTGCCGACGACGGCGGGGTCGGGACGATCGACCTGCCGGACGGTCCGTTCCTCCCGAACGGTCCGATCCTCGACCCGGACGGCCCCGGCTCGATCGGCAGCCCGGTCCCACCCGGTCCGATCGACCTGCCGAACGGCCCGGTCGTCGACCCCGACGGTGGAGCGATCCTCCCCGGTGACCCCGCCACCCCGACGGGCGATCCGGTCGACACCGGCCTCCCGGGCGACACCGGCCTCCCGGGTGACGCGGGCGCCGGCGGGAACGCACCGGCCGACGCCGGTCAGGCCGGCGGCGAGGGGAGCGACCTGTCGACCGACGACACGGAGTCGTCGGACGACGACCGGTCCGGCTCAGGGATCGACGCCCTGGCCTTCACCGGCTCGGGAGACACCCTGTTGCGACTCGGTGCGGTCCTGGCCGTCGGTGGCGTCGCCGCCGTCGCCACCTCGGCCGTCGCCCGCCGCCGGCGGGAGGACTGAGTCCACCCTCCTCGGGCCACGTGGGACCGTCGCCGACGGCTCCTGCGTGGCCCGAACGGCCTCCACGTCGACTCCGGGCCCCTCGGGTCCGGAGTCGACGTCGTTCCCGGGCCGCGACGGTCGCCGAGTGCTCATCGTGCCGCTCCCGAGGTGCTGGTGGTTCGGGTGAGTTCGTCGAGCC
>CAIQNH010000074.1 GCA_903873135.1 uncultured Actinomycetes bacterium | reverse complement strand
CTGCGAATGGGTCGTCGGCGACCGGGCCGTGCCAACTCAGCCCAGCAGCGCGATCCTCGACCGGTACGTTCGCTCGAGGTCGACGATCACCGCCCCGGGAGCGTCGGCCACCTCCTCGTCGAGCACCCTGAGGGTCTGCCAGCCGTGCGCAGCTGCCGACCGGTCGCGAGCGCGGTCCTTCGCCATCGCCGACTCCCGGGCGTGCCACGGCCGGCCGTCGACCTCGAGGATCAAGCGGGCCTCGGGCCACGCCCGGTCGACGAATCCCGCCCCGCGTGACCAGCCCGGAACCGGGTACTCGGCGACCGGTCGTGGGAGCGAGGACGCTCGAATCAGGTCGTCGACCCGACGCTCGAGACGGCTCCGTGGGACGAAGGCCCCAGGGAGTCGCTCGTCGAGGACCACCTGGAGGTTGCGAATGCGCCGACGCCCCCGCCGGTTTCCCTGACGGAGACACCGGCTGATCTCGCCGAGCCGCAGGCGCCGTTCGACCATGGTGAGCTGATCCACGACCCACGCCAGACGTCCGAGGGACACGACGGACGTGACGTCCACCACGGCGCGAGCCAGCGTGGTCGTGGGCTCGCCATCGACGACCTCCCGGTGCTCGTCGGTCAGGTCGCAGTAGCGGTGCACCCGGTAGCCGACCTGAGCCGCCCGCCCTCCAGGAGGCAGGGTGATCGCCGGCTCGAACGACACCAGTCGCCCGACGCCGTGGAGCCACAGGGCGGACTCGTGGCTGGCCGTGGCCGTCGGACCCGACTGCAGGAGCGCGGCGCGCACCGCTGCCCTCCAGGTGAACTCGGCGACCGTGAACCGATCGACGTGCGGGTGCACCCGGACGAGCAGGCCCGACGCGACGGCCCGGTGACGTCGACCCGAGTCGACACCGATCGCGTCCGCCTGGTGAGCACTGAACACGCCGTGCTGCTGAGCGGCCAGGGCCGTCAGCGCCCGCAGGTGCGTGGACTCCACCGACCCACCCAACGCCAACGGTGGACCGGCCGCAACGGGCATCCCAGCCCCGCCTTCACGAACTCGTACGTCTCGTTCGCTGGAGACGAACCAGCCGTACAAGTTCGCAGGAGGGGGGGTCGGAGGGGGGGTCGGAGGGGGGGGTCGGAGGGGGGGGTCGGAGGGGGAGGCGGGGGTCAGGCGCCGCCGGCCTGGCGGAGCTCGCGCTGGAGCTCCTTCACCTCGTCGCGCAGGCGGGCCGCCTCCTCGAAGCGCAGGTCGGCGGCAGCCTGGTTCATCTCGTCGGTCAGCACCCCGATCAGCGCGCCCAGGTCACCGGGCGGGAGATCCCGGTACTGCTCGGCCCGGGCGGCCTCGCCCGCACCGGTCCTCCCCCGCCGACCGGCGGACTCCCGACCGTCGACGCCGCGGAGGTCGGCGAGGATGTCGGTCACGGCCTTGCGGACCGTCGTCGGGTCGATCCCGTGCTCCGCGTTGTAGGTCTCCTGCAGGCCCCGTCGACGCTCGGTCTCGGAGATCGCCCGCCGCATGGAGTCGGTCACCTGGTCGGCGTACATGACCACCTCGCCGTCCACGTTCCGAGCGGCGCGCCCGATGGTCTGGATGAGCGACGTCTCCGAGCGGAGGAATCCCTCCTTGTCGGCGTCGAGGATCGCGACCAGCGACACCTCGGGCAGGTCGAGCCCCTCGCGCAGCAGGTTGATGCCGACCAGGACGTCGAACTCGCCGAGGCGGAGGTCACGCAGCAGCTCGATGCGCTGCAGCGTGTCGACCTCGGAGTGCAGGTACCGCACCCGAACCCCCTGTTCGAGCAGGTAGTCGGTGAGGTCCTCGGCCATCTTCTTGGTGAGGGTCGTCACCAGCACCCGGTCCCCCGCCTCCACCCGCTCCCCGATCCGCCCGAGCAGGTCGTCGATCTGCCCCTTGGTCGGCTGCACCCGAACGAGCGGGTCGAGCAGGCCGGTCGGCCGGACGATCTGTTCGACCACCTGGGTCGAGTGCTCGAGCTCCCAGGCCCCCGGAGTGGCGGACAGGAAGATGGTCTGGCCGGTCCGCCCGACCCACTCCTCGAACCGGAGCGGGCGGTTGTCGGCCGCGGACGGCAGCCGGAAACCGTGCTCGATCAGCGTGGCCTTGCGGGACCGGTCGCCCTCGTACTGGCCGTGGAGCTGCGGGATGGCCACGTGGGACTCGTCGATGATCGTCAGGTAGTCCCTCGGGAAGTAGTCGAGCAACGTGTTCGGAGGCTCACCCGGCCCCCGCCCCTCCATCGGTGCCGAGTAGTTCTCGATGCCGTTGCAGATCCCGATCTCCCGCAGCATCTCGAGGTCGTGCTCCGTGCGCATGCGCAGCCGCTGCGCCTCGAGCAGCTTGCCGTGCTGCTCGAACCAGGCCAGCCGGTCCTCGAGCTCGGTCTCGATCCGATCGATCGCAGCCCGCAACCGGTCACGGGAGACCACGTAGTGGGTCTTGGCGAAGATCTGGGTCTCCTCGAGTCGCTCCAGCTTCTCCCCGGTCAGGGGGTCCACGACCGAGATCGACTCGAGCTCGTCGCCGAAGAACTCGATCCGCAGCGCCGACTCCTCGTAGGCGGGCTGCACCTCGAGCACGTCGCCGCGCACCCGGAAGGTGCCCCGACTGAGCACCACGTCGTTGCGGTCGTACTGCAGTCCGACCAGCTCCTGGAGGATCCGACGCTGGTCGACCGTCTCCCCCACCCGCAGCGACAGGAAGCTCGTGGCGTACTCCTCGGGCGAGCCGAGACCGTAGATGCACGACACCGACGCCACCACGATCACGTCCCTGCGGGTGAGGAGCGCCGAGGTGGCTGCGTGACGGAGTCGCTCGATCTCGTCGTTCACCGACGAGTCCTTCTCGATGTAGGTGTCGCTCGACGGCACGTAGGCCTCGGGCTGGTAGTAGTCGTAGTAGGAGACGAAGTACTCGACCCGGTTGTGCGGGAAGAACTCACGGAACTCGTTCGCCAACTGGGCGGCCAGCGACTTGTTGGGGGCCAGCACGAGCGTCGGCCGCTGCGCCTGCTCGATCGTCCAGGCGATCGTCGCCGACTTCCCCGACCCGGTGATGCCGAGCAGCGTCTGGAACCGCTGGCCTGTGTGGATGCCCTCGCTGAGGGCGGCGATCGCCCCGGGCTGGTCGCCGGCCGGCTCGAAGGGCGACACCACCTCGAACGGTCGGACCATGGCGGGTTCGGCCCGCGGGGCGGCGGTGTGGTCGCTCAATCCAGCGACTCGATCCACGTCCACGCCCGGTCGACCTCACCCTCGAGGTCCTCCAGCGTCCCGCTGTTGTCGATCACGAAGTCGGCGAGCGCCAGTCGGTCCTGACGGTCGGCCTGGTTGGCGATCCGGGCCCGGGCGTCGGCCTCGGGCATGCCCCGGTGGGCCACGAGCCGCTCGACGGCCACCTCGGGGTCCAGGTCGACGACGATCGTGCCCTCGAGACCCGGCCAACCGTTCCGGTCGAGCAGCGGGATGTCGAGCACCACGACCTGGTCCGTCCCGGCGGCCTCGGCGACCCGCCGCTCGATCTCCTCGTGGACCCGTGGGTGGACGATGCCACCGAGGTCGCTGAGCGCCTCCGGGTCCGCGAACACGATGGCAGCGACGGCCGGACGGTCCAGCGTCCCGTCGGCCGCCACGATCCCGGGGCCGAAGCGCTCGACCATCTCGTCGAACACGACGGTGCCGGGTCGCTGGAGCTCGTGGACGATGGCGTCGGCGTCGACCACGAGTGCCCCCCGACGGGCGAGCGCGGCCGAGACGCTCGACTTGCCCGAACCGATCCCTCCGGTGAGGCCGATCAACCGCACGACGGCACCCTAGACCCGCCGTCGCAGGCGGGTTCACCGGCGGGAATTGTCAAGGGGACCCCCCGGTCGCGCCGATGGACCCCGGGAGAGCCCCGAACCGGGACTCGGGACGGACGGACGCGCATGGGACGACACAGGTGATCGAGGTCGAGGAGCGATCGGGTGACGGCCTGCTCGACCGCCTGAGGAGCCGCGTCCGCAGGGACGTGGAGCAGGCCGCCGTGGACCCAGCGGTCCGACCTGTCGGCGACTACGAGCTCGACGAACTCGTCGCCCGGGACCAGATCGCCGCCTTCACGCCCCTCGTGACGGCGTCGAGGCTGGCCACGACCATCATCACGGTGCTGCTGGTCAGCACCTCCGCCGGTGCGGGTACCCGCTCCCTGCAGCTGTGGACGGCGGCGCTCGTCGCCTACGCGGTCCTGCGGTCCTTCCGGCCGCTCCGCTACGCCAACGACACCTCGTCCCTGCTCCGGGTGCTCGGCGAGGTCGGCCTGACCGCGGCCGCCGTGGTCGCCACCGGGGGCTGGAGCTCGCCGTTGATCCTGATGCTCCTGACGTCGGTGATGATCGCCGGTCTGGCCCGGGGCTTCGGCTTCTCCATCCGGGTGGCGGTGGCGATCATCGTGGCGGTCACCCTGCCGACCATGGCGGCGGCGGCGGACTCCCGGGCCGCCCTGCTCGAGTCCATGTCCTGGGGGGCCATCGTCGTGTTGGTGGCGATCACGGCCGGCTACGCCCGACGCATCTCCGGCGAGGCCGACCGGGACCGGGAGCTGGCCATCGGCCGGCTGCACCGGCTCTCCGACGCCAACGAGCTCCTCTACTCGCTCCACCAGGTCACCCAGACCCTCCCCGCCTCGCTGGACCTGAACGAGGTCCTCGACTCCACCCAGACCCGGCTCAAGTCGCTGGTGACGTGCGAGTCGGTGGCGGTGCTG
>CAIQNH010000073.1 GCA_903873135.1 uncultured Actinomycetes bacterium | reverse complement strand
GCGAGGTCTGGATGGCGCGCTGACGAGCCTCGACCCGCTTGTTGATCCAACTGTCCGGACCGAGCACGAGGACTGCCGCCAGCAGCCCGGGGACCGCGATCCGTGCCATGCCGGTCAGTCCGAGCACGTTGCCGAGCAGCAGGACCACGACCACCAGCACGGCGCCGACCACCGTCGCCACCCGCACCGCCAGGAACCGGTCGACCGCGGACTGGTCGCTGATCCCGGCCAGGGTGAACTTCTGGCGGACCTTCTCGACGTAGCCCACCGGCGTCAACCGTCGACCCAGCGAGCTCATGGAGCCGAGGAGCGGCTCCAGGGCCCGCTTGCGCAGCGGGTCGAGCAGCTCCCGGTCGCGGTCGTTGTCCACGACGGGCCCGGTCACCTGCCGGAGGGACTGGCGGAACTCGGCCCGCTCGGCCACACCACCGAGGACGGTCACCACGATGGCACCGACCGCCGTGGCGAAGAGCAGGACGGGGATCAGGACGCCGAGCTGCACCTCACACCTCCACCGTGATCAGCTTCTTCATCCAGGCGAACCCCACCACCATGGACACGAGCGCGCCACCGAGCATGACGTAGCCGAGGCCGGGCGTGAGGAGCGCCATGACGTACTCGGGGTTGATGACGTACATGACGGCGCCGAGGATGAACGGCATCAGTCCGAGCACCATGGCGCTCATGCGGCCCTCGGCGGTCAGCGAGGCGACGTCCCGACGGAGGCGCTCCCGCTGGGTCATGGTCCTCGACACCGTGAGGAGCAGCTCGGCCAGGTTGCCGCCGACCTCCCGCTGGATCCGGATCGCCATCACCGCCCAGGCGAAGTCCTCGCTGCCCATGCGCTCGGCGACTCCCTCGAGGGACTCCTCGAGCGAGCGGCCCAGACGGTGCTCGTTGACGACCCGCTGGAGCTCCCGGCCCATCGGGTCCGGGATCTCCTTCGACACGGCGTCGATGCCCTGGGAGATCGAGTAGCCGGCGCGCAGCGTGCCGGCGAGCAGGTCCAGCATGTCGGGCAGCTGGGCCTCGAACGCTGCGACCCGCCGACGCACCCGGATGTTGACGACGACCTTGGGCAGCAACACCCCGACGAGCAGGGCCACGACGGCCAGCAGGAGGCTCCCGGTCAGCAGGAACACGAGGATGGCGCCGAGCAGCGCCGCCGCCGCGCCGAAGAACAGCGCCTCGGCGGCCCGCAGCGGCAGGTTCGCCCGCTCCAGGTCCTCCTCCAGCCGCTCCAGCAGCCCCTGACGCTCGGCGAGGTCACCGGTGATCGCCACGGCCCGCTGGAGGATCGGGACGGTGGCCACCTCGTTGGTGGGCGGGCCGTCCGGGAGGGTCGCGGTCGCCGCCTCGTCGTAGGCACCGAGGCGTTCGGCCAGCTGACGACGGCCGAGGAGCATCGAGACCAGGAGCCAACCCGCCACCACGAGCGCTGCCGCACCGACGAGCGCCGCCAGGGCCACCACGACGGGGTTGTCGACGACCCGCTCCACCGAGGACGGCGCGGCGGCCACCGGTGGCTCGAGGGCCGCGGGACCCCGGCGGTCGGCGCCGGGTGACACCGACACGGTGGAGCTCCGACCGTCGAGCCCGAAGGTCACGGTCCGCTCGGTGAACCCCTCGCCCAGTGCCGCCTCGGTGCGGAACCGGCCGGCGAGGAGGGTGGCCACAGCGGCGGCGCCGTCGTCGAACTGCTCGTCGGAGGACAGGGGCGCCACGTCCCCACCGGAGGACTCGACCAGACGGGCCAGCTGGGCGACCGGGGCCGAGCGTCCGACCACGAGGGCCTCGACGGACGCCCCGGCGGCGACCAGCTCCCGTTCGGCGGAGCCGAGCGAGGTCGCCCCACGCTCGGGGGTGACGGCCACGACCACCACGGCCCGCCGCGCCGCCGGGTCGCCCCGGGACAGGAGGTCCGCCGCGGCGGCGACCGTGCCGAGCAGGTCCGAGCCCTTGGTGCTGCTGAGCGTGACGCCGTCGAGCGCGGCACGCACCGACGCCTGGTCGGCGGTCAGCGGTGCCACCACGTCCGGTCCGCCGCTCGTCGTGAGCACGGCCGTCCGGGTGGGGCCCGACCCTCCGGGGGCGAGCTGTGCCAGGGCGTCGGTCGCCAGCTGGAGGGTCCCGTTCGACTGTCCGGCGGCGTCGTCGACGACCAGCGCGACCTCGAGGGGGATCCGGTCGGCCCACCGGGTGTCAGCGACGAGCTCGCGACCACCGGCCCGCACGGACACCGGGCCACCCAGGGGTGCGGACGCGTAGCCCTCGGCCACCATCGGACCACCGGCGGCCCGCACGGCGTCGATCCGCAGCGAACCGTCGCCGTCGCCCGCAGCGGCCGAGCCTGCGCCGAGCGCCACCACACCCAGCACGAGCAGGGCGCCGGCCACCCCGAACGCCACGGCGACGCGACCGGAGCGGCGCATCACGCCGTCCTCGAGGTGGCGGTGAAGACCTCGGGTCCCAGGTGGAGTCCGTGGTCGGCGAGCTGCTCGGCGAACCGGGGACGGACGCCGGTGGGCTGCAGCTGGCCGAGGTAGCGACCCTCCGGGTCGACGCCGGCACCGAAGTCGAACAGGAAGATGTCCTGGAGGGTGATCACGTCGCCCTCCATGCCCTGGACCTCGGTGATGTGGGTGACCCGCCGGGTTCCGTCGCTCAACCGGGTGAGCTGGACGATCAGGTCGACCGCCGAGGCGAGCTGCTCACGGATCGCCCGGATGGGCAGGTCGAAGCCGGCCATCAGCACCAGGGTCTCGAGACGCGACAGGGTGTCCCGGGGGCTGTTGGCGTGCACGGTCGTGAGCGAGCCGTCGTGGCCGGTGTTCATGGCCTGGAGCATGTCGAGGGCCTCGCCGGAACGGCACTCCCCGACCACGATCCGGTCGGGCCGCATGCGGAGGGTGTTCTTGACCAGGTCCCGGATCGTGACCTCGCCACGACCCTCGACGTTCGGCGGACGGGACTCGAGGCTGAGCACGTGCTCCTGGTGCAGCTGGAGCTCCTTGGCGTCCTCGACCGTGATGATCCGCTCGTCGCTCGGGATGAAGCTGCTGAGCACGTTGAGCAGCGTCGTCTTGCCGGTGCCCGTCCCGCCCGAGACGATCACGTTGAGTCGGCCGACGATGCACGCCTGGAGGAACCGGGCCGAACGCGGGTCGAGCGAGCCGAAGCGGATGAGGTCCTCGACCTGCAGCGGGTCCGCCGAGAACTTCCGGATGGTCAGGAACGGACCGCCGATCGCGAGCGGGGCGACGACCGCGTTCACCCGGGATCCGTCGGGGAGGCGGGCGTCGACCATCGGGGTCGACTCGTCGATCCTCCGGCCGACCTGCGACACGATCTTGTCGATCACCCGGCGGACGTGGTCGGCGTCGAGGAACCGGATCGAGGGATCCCGAGCGAGCTTGCCGTTGCGCTCGACGAACACGTCGTCGGGTCCGTTGACCATGACCTCGGTCACGGCGTCGTCGCGGAGGATCGGGTCGATCGGCCCGTACCCCAGGATGTCGTCGGTCACGTCCTGGATCAGTTGCGCCTTGTCGGACGCCGACAGCGGGGCCTGCTCGGCGACGAGGGCCGCCTGGAGCTGCTCCTGCACCCGTCGACGCAGCTCGTCCTCGTCGAGCGACCGGTCGAGCAGCAGCGGGCCGAGCTCGTCGATGAGGAGCTGGTGGATCCGGTGCCGGAGCGCGCCGATCGCCGGGTCGAGGCGGCGGACCGGTGGCTGGCTCGGCAGACCGGCCTCGATCGGGCCGGTCAGCAGCGCGTCGTCCATCCGACCGAACGGCGACGGCGCTGCGGGAGGTGCGACCGGAGGCGCAGCGGTGGCAGGGGCCTCGGCCTCGGCGACGGCGCCCGCCACGACCGCCGCGACCACCTCGCTGGACACGGGCTCGCTCGGCACCTCCTCGGCGGGTGCGACGGGCGCGGCCGGGTCCGGCACCCCACCCTGACGCTGGCTGATCCTCTCGTAGAGCGACACGGGTCTCCCTCCCCCTCAGCTCACCTGCGACGCCGGCTGCGGGCCGGACGTGGAGCGACGTACTGGTCGGCGAGCGTGGCGACCGCCTTGGCCACGCCCGAGCGGGGCGCGTGGGTGACGACGGGCTCGCCACGGTTGACCGACTGCGGGACGACGACGTCCGAGGGCACCTGGACGTGCGCCTCGAACTGCAGCGCCCGCTCCACCTCACCGACCTCCAGCTTGACCTTGCTGTCGGCCCGGTTGAGGACCAGGTGGAGCCGCTCCTCGGGGATGTCCAGCAGCCGGAGCGTCTGCAGCGTCACCTTGAGGTTCTTCACGCTGGGGATGTCGAGACCGGCGACGAGCTCGATGCTGTCGGACTCGTCGAAGATGCTGAGCACCACGTCGTTCAGGTGGGACGGCGTGTCCACCACCACGTACTCGCACATCTCCCGGAGGAGCCCGATGATGCGGACGAGGTCGTGCGCACCCACCTGGTCGGCGTAGGCCGGCTCGAGGGGTGCCGGCAGGACCCGGACACCGGAGGGCTCGTGGGTCACGAGCATCGACTCGAGCATCGCTGCGTCGAGCCGGTCGATGGCGGTGACTGCGTCGACGATCGTGTGGTGCGGTGCCAGCTTGAGCGAGACGGCGACGTCGCCGAACTGCAGGTCGGCGTCCACGATGCACACCGGCCGGGTCGACCGCTCGGCCAGGGCGACGGCGAGCGAGGTCGCGAGGACCGTCGTCCCCGACCCACCCTTGGGTGAGAACAGGGTGATCACCGAGCCCCGGCCGGGCTCGACGGTCCCGTCGGGCCCGGGGACCGAGGGCGCCGGTGCGCCGACGTCGGGGGTGGTCTGCGGTGCCGGAGCTGCGACGACGGCGTGCTCGACGGTCGCCGAGACCCGCTGGACGGCCTCGGCCAGGACGTCGGCGCCGCCGTGGAGGCCGACGACGTCTCGGACTCCGGCCCGCAACGCCTGCTGGAGCAGGGCCGTCGTGACCTGTTCGGTCACCAGGATGCAGCCGACCATGGGGAAGCGAGCGACCAGTCCGGCCACACCGGCGAGAGCGGACGCCTCGGCGCACGACGGGCCGAGGACGGCGACCACCGGGGCCGCCCCGGTCAGTCGCGACGTCAGCTCCTCGACCGACTCGAACGGCGAGGCGTCCCCGCCCAGCTGGGCCGTGAGCTCCGCCCGGAACGACGGCACCGGATCGACGACGGCGAGCGAGGAGGCGATGGTCTGACGCACGGGCACCACCGGAGGATCGGGCTCGACCGACAGCGGGGTCGACTCCACGACGGTCGGCTCCGACCGGCCGGTCTCCTCAGGCGCCACGGTCCAACTCACTGCCCGTCCGTCCCCGCTGCGGCCAGGTCGGAGTCGCTCGAGGTCCCGAGCTCGCCCGGCAGGCTCGGGATGTCGGTCACGAAGGGGATGGGCGCGGGCTCGTAGCCCGTCGGGTTGAGCGTGAGGTAGAGGTTGCCGGCGGGGATCGACAGGAGCAGCCCCGCCTCGGCCGGCTTGAGCTCGAAGGTGAAGAGCCGCTCGTTGCCCGCCGGGACGGTCGTCTCGGTGGGCTCGGCGTCGCTCGGGGCCTCGGCAGCGACCGGCTGACCGAAGCGGTCGCCGACGGCGATCACCTTGACGGACTGGAACAGCGCCCGGGCCGGTCGCTGGCTGAGCGGCGTCCCGCCGCTCGCGTTGATCCGACACGGCCCGACGGGGGCCACGGGGACGCTGGCGGTGCCGTCGCCACCGGCGGCGGCGCAGTCGACCATGGCGAACACGTTCACCTTGTCGCCGACCTCGATCAGTCCACCCAGGCTGGCGGCCTCGTCGAGCTGGACCGAGACCGCCACGTAGCCGGGCGTGATCTCGTTGGTGTTGGAGGACTCGGCGACCGAGTCCGTCTCGAACATCGCCGTCGTCAGGACCTCACCGCCACCGAGCTCGAGGGCGGCACGCTGGCCCTGGATGTCGGCCAACCGTCGGACGGCGCCCTGGGGCACCTCCTGCTGGGGCCGCTTGGCCATGGTGATGCGACCGGCGTCGACGGCTGCGTCGACGGCGACGCCCTCGGGGACCGGGCCAGCGGCCACCGCCACGTCGACCAGGGTGTCCGCAGCGGCCGCACGCCGCTCCACGCCCTGCACGTAGCGCAGCAGGAGCAGGCCGGCGAGCGCTGCCACCACGACCGCCCCCACCAACGTCATCGTCCGACGTGAACCCACGACCCATCGCTCCGATCCCGGCCCGGCGGGCCGTCACCGATGAGTCATTCGGCCTGTTCGGGCCCGGCCTTGAGCGTTCTCCTCAGAAGTCCCCGGACGGATCCGGGACGACCGGCTGGGTGGATCAGGCCTGCTCGTCGGTGGGCTCGGCGGCCTCGGGAGCGGCCTCCGCAGCAGCCTCGGGGCCCGTCTCGCCCTCCGTCTCTGGGGCGGTGGCCTCGTAGACGCCCTCCCAGGCCGCCTGGGCCTCGGTGGGCTCGCCGTCGGCCTCGAAGTCCGTCACCGGCCCGAGGTAGTTCCCCTCGGCGTCGTAGTTCTGCTCGCCGAAGTGCTCCTGGTACTCCGCCGCCACGGCGCCACCCTCGGCCGCCTGCTTGATCGACAGGCTGATCCGTCGACGGTCGACGTCCAGGTCGATGATCTTGACCCAGAGCTCCTCGCCCGGGGTGACCACCTGCTCGGGGAGGTCGACGTGGTGGGCCGACATCTCCGAGATGTGGACCAGACCCTCGATCCCGTCGCCCACCTGGATGAACGCCCCGAACGGCACCAGCTTGGTGACCCGGCCGTAGACGAGCTCGTCGACGGCGTGGGTGGAGGCGAACTCCTGCCACGGGTCCTGCTGGGTGGCCTTGAGCGACAGCGAGATCCGCTCCCGGTCCAGGTCGACCTCGAGGACCTCGACGTCGACCTCGTCGCCGACCGCCACGACCGAGCCGGGGTGGTCGATGTGCTTCCAGGAGAGCTCGGAGACGTGGATCAGGCCGTCCATGCCGCCGAGGTCCACGAAGGCGCCGAAGTTGACCACGCTGGACACCACGCCCTTGCGGCGCTCGCCCGGCTTCAGGTTGGTCAGGAACTCGTCGCGCTGCTCCTTCTGGGTCTCCTCCAGCCAGGCGCGACGCGAGAGCACGACGTTGTTGCGGTTCTTGTCGAGCTCGATGATCTTCGCCTCGATGACCTTGCCGATGTAGGGCTGCAGGTCACGGACCCGCCGGAGCTCGACGAGCGAGGCGGGCAGGAAGCCACGGAGGCCGATGTCGACGATCAGACCGCCCTTGACGACCTCGATCACCGGGCCCTGGACCATCTCGCCGCGCTCCTTGCGCTCCTCGATGTCGCCCCACGCCCGCTCGTACTGCGCCCGCTTCTTGGACAGGACCAGACGTCCGTCCTTGTCCTCCTTCTGGAGGACCAGCGCCTCGACGCTCTCGCCCAGTCCGACGACCTCACCCGGGTCGACGTCGTTGCGGATCGAGAGCTCCTTGACCGGGATCACGCCCTCGGACTTGAAGCCGATGTCGAGCAGGACCTCGTCCCGGTCGATCTTGACGACGGTCCCGGTGACCAGCTCGCCGTCCTCGACCGACACCATCGTCGCGGCGTAGGCCTCGTCGAGGGTCATGCCCCCGAGGTCGTCGTCGACGATCTGTCGGGGGACGTACTCGTCGGCGTCGATCGTGGGGGTGCTGCTCTGGTCGGACAAGGGGGACTCTTCACGCTCGGGGACAGGGACCCGGAGAGGCTAGCCGAGGCCCCCACCCGGCGGAAATGCGGACGATCAGGCCGGTCGCCGCGCCAGGAGGAGGAACTCCTGGTCGTCGAGTCCGGGCGCCCGGGCCGAGTAGTCCCCCGGCGCCACGGAGTGCACCGCGTCGACCTCCAGCCCGACCCGCTCGGCGAGGAGCCGGAGCTCACGGGGCGTGTAGCACGTCGTCCACAGCTCGGCCGGGACGGCACGACCGGCCGGGTCACGGACCTCGGTCTGCTCGTGGTTGACACCACCGGCGGCGTCGAACTGGTCGGTCGCCTCCAGCCAGCGGACCTGGAAGTAGGCGGAGAAGGCGCTGACCGCCACCCGGCCGCCGTCCCGGAGCAACTGGACGACGCCCGAGAGCACCGCAGCGTCGGCACCGAGGTGCTGGGGGTCGTCCGTCGTGACGGGACCCCCCAGCCCGAACGCCCCCTGGCACAACGAGATCGCAGCGTCGAAGGACGAGCGGTCGAGCGGCGTGCCGGCTGCGGGGAGCCGGCGGGCGTCGGCGCGGACGAACCGGACCCGGTCGCCGAGCCCACCGGCCGACGCCAGGTCCGTGCCGACCCGGACGAAGCGCTCGCTCACGTCCACGCCGACGACCTCCGCCCCGCGACGAGCCAGCTCCAGGGCGTGGCGGCCCGGACCGCAACCCACGTCGAGCACCCGGGATCCCGGCGACAACTCCAGCGCCGACCACAGGAAGTCGACCTCCTGCTCGGTGCCCTTGGTGAACGAGTAGCGGAGGTAGGCCTCGCCCAGGTGGTCGGCCAGGTCCTCGAACCAGTGCCGCCCGTCCCCGGTCGGCGTCGACACGCCGCTCAACCCTTGGCCGCGGCCCACGAGTCGCCCACGGCCAGGTTGACCTCGAGCGGCACGGCCAGGTCGAACGCGTCCCGCATGGCCTCCAGCACGATGTCCCTGGCGGCGTCGACCTCCTCGGGTGGGGCCTCCACCAGGACCTCGTCGTGCACCTGCAGCACCAGCCGCGCCGCCAGCGCAGCGTCCTCGAGCGCCCGGTCCAGGCGGATGAGCGCCACCTTGAAGATGTCGGCGGCCAGGCCCTGGATCGGCGCGTTCATGGCCTGACGCTCTCCGGCGAGGCGCACGTTGCGCTGCGGGGAGGAGAGCTCCGGGATCCGCCGGCGGCGGCCGAACACCGTCTCGGTGTAGCCGCGGTCCCTGGCCTCGGCCACGGTGCGATCCATGAACGAGCGCACGCTCGGGAACGCCTCGAAGTAGGCGTCGAGGATCTCCTGGGCCTCGCCGGTCGGGATCCCGAGCCGCTGCCCGAGGCCGTAGGCCTCCATGCCGTAGGCCAGGCCGTAGGAGACCATCTTCGCCTTGGACCGCTGCTCGACGCTGACCGATCCGGGCTCGACGTCGAAGACCCGGGCAGCGGTCTGGTCGTGGATGTCCGCACCCGAGGTGAACGCCTCGACGAGCCCCGGGTCACCGGAGAGGTGGGCGATGCAGCGGAGCTCGATCTGGTTGTAGTCGGCCACCAGGAACCGCCATCCGGCGGACGGCACGAAGGCCTCGCGGAACCGGCGACCCTCCTCGGTGCGGACCGGGATGTTGTGGAGGTTCGGGGCGTCGGAGGACAGTCGACCGGTCCGGGCGACCGTCTGGTTGAACGTGGCGTGGATCCGGCCGTCGTCGGCGACCTCGGCCAGGAGCCCCTCGCCGTAGGTCGACCGCAGCTTCTCGACCTCCCGGTACCGCAGGAGGTGCTCCACGATCGGGTGCTCGCCGCGCAGCTTCTCGAGGGTCGCCTGGTCGGTCGAGTAGCCCGTCTTGGTCTTCTTCTGCGGCGTCAGTCCGAGTTCCTCGAACAGGACCGTCCGCAGCTGGGCGGTCGAGTTGACGTTCAGCTCGTGCCCGGCGAGCTCCACCACGGCGGCCCGCTCGCGGTCGGCGACCTCGGTGAGCTCGTCGAGCAGGGAGCGCAGCACGCCCACGTCGACGGCGATGCCCAGGTGCTCCATGCGGGCCAGCACCCGCACGAGCGGGACCTCGACGTCCCGGTCGAGGACGTCCAGCGACTGCGCCGCGAGCGCCTCGGTGATCGGGTCCACGAGCACGGCGACCCCGAGCGCCTCCCGGGCGGCGTCCACGGCCTCGTCGCTGGCGGCACCGCCCAGGTCGAGCTGGCCGGAGGGCACCTCGTCCGACCCGGCGAGCTCGGCGTCGGCGTAGGTGGCGAGGAGGTCGGCCAGCGCGTAGGAGGCGTCGGCCGGGTCGAGCAGGTAGGCCGCCAACTTGGTGTCGAGGGCGAGCGTGGTGACGTCCACACCGAGTGCCAGGAGCGACCGCAGGACGGGCTTGGCGTCGTGGGCGACCACCGACGGAGACCCGGCCAGGACCGGCTCGAGCGCCCCGGCCACCCGGTCGAGCACCTCGGCGGGGATCCAGGTGACCTCGGCCGACGACACGTCGGCGGACAGGGCCAGACCCACGAGCGGGGAACGACCCGGCTCCCCGGTCCAGCGCGCCGCGAGCGCCACCCGGTCGGCACCTGCGAGGGCGGACAGCGCCTCACCGGCGGCGGTGTCGTCCTCCGCTCGCACGACCTCGGCCTCGAGGACGTTGGCGGCCGCCGACTCCTCGACCGCCACGGCGGCGTCGCCGAACACGTCCGGGAACGCCGCCGGGAGCCGGCCGAGCAGGGAGTTGAACTCGAGGAAACGGAACAGCTCGTGCACCGCCTCGGTGTCGACGTCGCCCTGGTGCAGGTCCGCCAACGTGACGGGCAGGTCGACGTCCCGCACGAGGGTCATCAGCTCGGCGTTCGTGCGCACCTGCTGCTCGTACTCGGCGAGGTTCGCACGCAGCGCCGGGGTCTGGTCCTCGACGTGGGCGAAGATGCCGTCCAGGTCGCCGTAGGTCGTCACGAGCTTGGCTGCGGTCTTCTCCCCCACCTTGGGGACACCGGGCAGGTTGTCCGACGGGTCGCCGCGCAGCGCTGCGTAGTCCACGTACTGCGCCGGGGTGACGCCCGTCCGCTCGACGATGCCCGCCTCGTCGTAGAGCGCGTAGTCGGACACGCCACGCTTGTTGTAGAGGACCCGGACGTGCGGGTCCTGCACGAGCTGGTAGCTGTCCCGGTCACCGGTCACGACGATCACGTCGCGGCCGGCGGCTGCTGCGGCGGTGGCCAGGGTGGCGATGACGTCGTCGGCCTCCACACCGGCCTGCTCGACGACGGGCAGTCCGAGCACGTCGACCACCTGACGGACCAGGCCCATCTGCTGGACGAGGATGTCGGGCGTGGCGTCGCGGTTGGCCTTGTAGCTCGGCAGGCGCTCGTGCCGGAAGGTCGGCTCCGGCCGGTCGAACGTGACGACCACCTGGTCCGGTCGGTGGTCGCGCACCAGGTTGAGCAGCATCGAGGTGAACCCGAGCACGGCGTTGGTGACCTGTCCCGAGGCGGTGGTGAGGTCGGTCGGGAGCGCGAAGAACGCCCGGTAGGTCAGCGAGTTCCCGTCGACGAGCATCACGGAGGCCACGACGGGAGCCTAGGTGGGGTCGGAGGGCGGGACCGCCCCCGTCCTCAGGGCCGCAGCACGCCGTCGAGCACGTCCTGGGACACCTCGGCCATGGAGCGCCGGGACCGCATGGCGGTCTTCTGGATGAAGTCGAACGACTCCTGCTCGCTGAGCCCGGCGGCGTCCATGAGCACCCCCTTGGCCCGGTCGACGGCCACCCGTGACTCGAGCCGACGCTCCACGGTGGAGACCTGCGTGGCGAGCTCCCTCGTCGAGCGGAAGCGGGCCAGGGCCACCTCGATGGCGGGCACCAGGTCGTGTCGCTCGAACGGCTTGACCACGTAGCCGTGGACGCCGGCGTCGCTCGCCTCCTCGATCAGCTCCCGCTGCGAGAAGGCCGTGACCAGCACCACCGCGGTCAGGTGCTCGGCGGCGACCTCACGGGCCGCCGAGATGCCGTCCATCCCGGGCATCTTGATGTCGAGCAGCGCCACGTCGGGGCGGTGCTGGCGGATGAGGGCCACGGCCTCGTCGCCCCGTCCGCACTCGGCCACCACCTCGTAGCCCTCCTCCACGAGGAGCTCGCGGAGGTCCATGCGGATGATGGCCTCGTCCTCGGCGACCACGATGCTGGTGGGCAACGCCGCCCTCCGTTCCTCTCGACTCGATCCCGGGACCCCGGAGCACGGTCAGTCTAGGCAACCGGGCCGGGCGTCCCGGGCGGATCCACCCGGCGCGGGACCTACCGGGACCTGCGGGCCACCATCTGGTCGAGGAGCTCGTCCTGCTCGGCCTCGAGCCGGGCGATCCGCTCCACGATCTCGGCCCGGTGGCGGGCGAACGCTGCGCTCGTGCGCTCGGCGTCACGGTGGTCGACGTCGGCCAGCGGGGTCTCCGACACCAGGGACCGGATCCGGGTGTCGTCCGCGATGTCGGCGAAGTGCGTCAGCTGCTCGTCGGTGAGCGCGAGCTCACCCCTGAGCGTCACGAGCTTCCGGCTGATCGCCCGCAGGCGACGTTCCACGAACACGGCCACCGGCGGAGTCTACGGACCCGGACCGGGAGGCGGGCAACGGGTCGGGCAGACTGAGCCGGTGGACGGTGTCGACGACTGGCGGATCGCCGACGGCTACACCGACGTCGGTGGGACGTGGCACGCCACCGACGACGACGCCCGGTCCGCCCTCCGGTCGGCGCTCGGCGACCCTCCCGGACCCGAGGAGACCAGCACCTGGTTCGTGCGGGCCGGCACCGGACCCGGGATCTGGTCCCCCGGAGTGGTCGAGCTCGAGGACGGCGCCGAGGTCGCCGTGGAGGGCCACCTCCCCGACGACCTGCCGCTCGGGGTGCACCGACTCCACTCCGAGGGCGGCCACCTGACCCGGGTGTTCGTGGTCCCCGCTCGGGTGACGTGGACGGGCCGGACGTGGGGCTGGGCGCTGCAGACCCACGGAGCCGTGGGCGAACGCTCCTGGGGCATCGGCGACCTCGAGGATCTGCGAGACGTGGCGGAGCGGTCGGCAGCCTGCGGCGCCGGGGTGGTGGCCTCGTCGCCGCTCGGTGCGCCCGTCCCCGTCCCGCCCGTCGAGCCGTCGCCGTACTTCCCCTCGTCGCGCCGACACCTCTCACTGCTGTTCGTGCGCGTCGAGGAGGTCCCCGGAGCCGAACTGGTGGCGGACCAGATCGGCCGGGCCGCTGCGGCGGGGCGCGAGCTGTCGGCCCGCCCCACGATCGACCGCGACGCCGTCTGGCGACTCAAGCGGGACGCGCTGGGCGCGGTGTGGGAGGCGAGCCGTCCGCCGGTCGCGCTCGGGGACCTGCCGGAGGGCCTCGTCCACCAGGCGACCTTCGACGCCCTCGCCGAGCACCACGGCGGTGGTCGCGACGCGTTCCCCGTCGAGCACGCGCACCCCGACGCGCCCGGCGTGGGGGCGTGGCGGGACGCGCACGCCGACCAGGTGTCGTTCTGGGCCTGGGTGCAGCTCGAGCTCGACCGACAGCTCGCTCGGGTCGCAGCGGTGACCGACCTGGTCGTCGACCTCCCCGTGGGGTTCGACCCCGACGGGGCGGACGCGTGGCGAGACCAGGACCTGCTCGCCGACGGGTGCCGGATCGGGGCACCACCGGACGAGTTCAACCGGGCCGGTCAGGACTGGGGGCTGCCCCCGTACGTCCCGTGGCGGCTGCGCGCCGAGGGCTACCGGGCGTGGATCGAGACCCTCCGGGCTGCGTTCCGACACGCCTCGGCCGTCCGGATCGACCACGTGGTCGGGCTGAGCCGCCTGTACTGCATCCCACCCGGACACGACGCCCGCCACGGCGCCTACGTGCGCCAGTTCCACGACGAGCTGCTCGACGTGGCGTGCCTCGAGGCCGCACGGGCAGGAGCGACCGTCGTCGGCGAGGACCTGGGCACCGTGGAGGACGCCGCCCGTGCCGCCATGTCGGAGCGGGGCGTCGCCGGCTACCGGATCGCGTGGTTCGAGTCGGCTGCGGCCGAGGACTGGCCGTCGCGGTCGGTCGCCATGCTGACCACGCACGACCTGCCCACGGTCGCCGGGATCTGGACCGGGACCGACGAGTCGGACCGCACCGCTGCCGGACTCCCGCCGGCACCGGCCGAGGCCGCCTCGCTCCGTGACCGGCTGGCCGTCTGGGCCGGGGTCGATCCGACCGCCGACGGGTCCGAGGTGCTGTCCTCGGCCAACCGGCGGCTCTGGGCCAGCGGGAGCGACCTGGCCCTGTTCACCGCCGAGGACGCCGTCGGCGACGTCCACCGGCCGAACCTCCCGGGCACCCGCGACGAGCACCCCAACTGGCGACGACGCCTGCCCGGACTGCGCTTCGCCGACGCTCCGCCGGAGGGAACCGGACCGGCAGGCTCCCCGCGTGCTGTCCGCTCCTGAGCGGGACGGGTCTTCCCCGCGGCGTGGGACCACCCGTAAGCTCGGGATGTGAACGAGGTGCCGACCGAGGGCGACGAGTCGGGGGACCTGGTCGGCGACCAGCACGACCCGGTCCGTCTGGTGGGCCTCCACCGCCTCGTCTCGGCCACCATGCGGGCCCTCGGGCAGGCGGTCGGTGACTCCGTGGACCCGATCCTCAACAGCGCGCTCGCTGCGATCGGGACGTTCTCCGGCGTCGACCGGGCCTACATCTTCCTGACCGACCCGGACGGCGCTCACCTCAGCAACACCCACGAGTGGTGCGCCACGGGGATCGCCCCGGAGATCGCCAACCTCCAGCACGTCCCCCGCGAGATGGCCGACCCGTGGTTCGAGGCCTTCGAGGACGACCAGCACGTCTACATCCCCTCCGTCGCCGAGCTCGACGACGACCAGGCCGAACTGCGTGAGTTCCTGCTCGCCCAGGACATCCAGTCGCTGCTGGTCGCCCCGCTCGGATCGGGTGGCGAGATCCACGGGTTCATCGGCTTCGACTACGTCCGACACCGAGCCGACTTCTCCCCTGCCGACCTGGACGTGCTGCGGATCCTGGCCGACACCATCGGCGCCACCCTGAGTCGCCTCAGGGCCGAGGAACGAGCGGCGCGGGTCGAGCTGGTCGACCCGCTCACCGGTCTCCCCAACCGGACGATGTTCGTGGAACTGGTCGACCAGACCCTGGCGCTGGGCGCCACCGGGCCGGTCGACGTTCGACCGGAGACGGCGGGTCGACGCACGGCTCGGTCGCAGCGCCGATCGCTGGTGGGGCTGATCGACCTGGACGAGTTCGCAGGCATCAACGAGACGTTCGGCTTCGAGACGGGGGACGCGATCCTCGTCCGGGTGGCCGAGCGGCTCCAGGCAGCGCTCCGGCCCGACGACCACGTGGCCCGTGTCGGGGCCGACGAGTTCGCCATCCTGGTCGACGACGCCGGCGACGACGTGGCCGTCGACGCCATCTCCAGCCGGGTGGCGGCGGCGATCAGCGAGCCGGTCGACGTCGACGGCACACTCGCCACGGTCAGCGCCAGCATCGGGTTCAACGTCGACGACGGAACGGCCGAGTCCGGCGCCGAGCTCATCAGCGGCGCCGAGGTGGCGCTCCGTCAGGCCAAGGGCAGTGGCGGCGCCCGAGCGGTCTCCTTCGACCGTGACAGCGGCGACCGCATCGCCGAGCGGGTGAACCTGACCATGCGGCTGCGTTCGCCCGGCGGCCTCGACGCGCTCCGCGTCGCCTACCAGCCCGCCGTCGAGCTCGCATCGGGTCGGGTGCTCGGCGTCGAGGCGCTCGCTCGGTACACCGACGCTGACGGAGCTGCGGTCCCACCGGACGTGTTCATCCCCGTCGCCGAGGACGCCGGGTTGATCACCGCCCTGACCCAGCGGATCGGGAGGATGGTCGTCGAGGACGTGCTCGAGCGGATCCTGCCGGTCCTGCAGGGCCCGTTGTCCGTGTCGATCAACGTCTCGGCGGCCCACCTGGAGCACCCCGAGTTCGTCCAGGATCTCGCCCCGTACCTGGAGGCGGCTGCGACGTGCGAGCCCGCACACCTCTGGGTCGAGCTCACCGAGAGCGGGTCCATGGTCGGCGACCCACAGGTGCTGGCCAACCTCGACGCCGTCGCTGCGGCCGGCGTGCGCATCGCCATCGACGACTTCGGCACCGGGTACTCGTCGTTCGCCCGCCTGCGCCACCTGCCCATCCACGGGATCAAGGTCGACCAGTCCTTCGTCCGCGGCGTGGAGTCCGACCCGGTCAACCAGTCGTTGATCCGGGCGCAGGTCGACATCGCGGATGGTCTCGACATCCTCCTCCTCGCCGAGGGGTGTGAGACCAGGGCGGAGGTCGACACGCTCACCGAGCTGGGGGTCCTGTTCGGACAGGGCTTCGGGCTGCACCGGCCCATGCCGATCGAGGACCTCGTCGAGCTGCTCGCCGCCCAGGAACCCCCGCCCGGCTGATCCCCGCCGACGGCAGGATGCTCGGTGCCCGGGGTGGGACTCGAACCCACACGCCCTCACGGACAGCGGATTTTGAGTCCGCCGCGTCTGCCATTCCGCCACCCGGGCCGAGAGGGCGATGCTACCCGCCGCCTCCCGGTGCCACGCCGAGCGCAGGTCGGGCGACGTGACCTACCGTGTGCGCCGTGAGCGAGACGGGATCAGGTGGCCGGAAGTGGTTCGGAGCGCTGGTGCTGGCCTCTGCGGTGATCGGCGTGATCGTGGCGGGCCGGCAGGCCGCCCTCGCCAAGGCCGACCGCGAGTTCGAGGCCCGGTTGCGCGCCACGGACGCGCACCGGGACTGACGGAGCTCAGCCGAGCGACGCCAGCAGGCGCTTCGGGGTGTCCTTGGGGCTGATCTTGTACCAGGCCTGCTCGATCCGACCCCGCTCGTCGATCAGGAACGCCGAGCGCACGATGCCCATGTAGGCCCGGCCGTAGAGCTTCTTCTCACCCCAGACGCCGTACTTCTCGGCCACTGCGTGCTCGGGGTCCGACAGCAGGGGGAACCCGAGCCCGTACTTCTCGTCGAAGCGCGCCTGCGCCGCTGGGGCGTCCGGGCTGATGCCGACGACGGCCGTGTCGCCGACGTCCGACAGGACGTCGCGCAGGCCGCACGCCTGGGTGGTGCAGCCGGGAGTGTCGGCCTTCGGGTAGAAGAACACGAGCACCTTGCGGCCCTTGAACTGCGAGAGACGGACGGTGGTGCCGGTCTGGTCCTGCAGACCGAACGCAGGGGCCCGGTCGCCGGCGGTGAGTGCGGTGGTGGATGCCATGCGGGCGAGCCTACGGCCACGGGCCCGGGGACCGGAACGGGTGGGTGGGCCCGGACGCGCAACGGGGCCGCCCCGGAGGGCGGCCCCGCTGCGGAGACTCCGGCGCTGGAGCGCCTCGGTCGGCTCAGCTCACTTGCCGGACTTGGCCCGGTTCTTGAGCTTGGTGCCGGCGCTCACCTTGGCGGCGTTCGCCG
Source organism: uncultured Actinomycetes bacterium (assembly GCA_903873135.1). Taxonomy (GTDB): domain Bacteria; phylum Actinomycetota; class Acidimicrobiia; order Acidimicrobiales; family Microtrichaceae; genus SXMI01. Next base: position 6,715 of record CAIQNH010000073.1, on the reverse strand, counting down.
CCGGGACCTGGATCGTCTCGCCCGTCTGCGGGTTGCGGCCGGTCCGGGCCTTGCGGTGCGTCTGCTCGATCTTGAGGAAGCCGGGGATGGTGAGCGCCTCGCCACCCTTGGCCACCACGTCACCAGCGATGTCCTCGAACGTGTCGAGCACCGCCTGCACGTCCTTCTTGGACAGATCGGTGCGCTGGGCGATGGTCTCGATGAGTTCGGTCTTGTTCATGTGGTTCCTCCAGGTGTGCGCCGGATCGTGGTCGCCGACGGCAAATGTCAGGCATGTGATTAGCACGGCCTGCGCGGGGGGAGGCGGATTCCCCCCGGTTTTCCGCGGATTTCCGCGCTCCCCGCGCGGAGTGTGGGCGAATCCCCGGACGGGTCCGCCCGGACATCACGCTGCGTGGTCAGCCGGCGTCGAGCGCCTGACGGAACGAGGCCACCAGCTCGGCGACCACCTCGGCCGATGCCGGTCCGGCGCCGGACTCGAGCACGCGCCTGACCACGGCGGAGCCGACGACCACGCCGTCGGCCACCTCGCACACCTCCACGGCCTGTTCGGGGGTGGAGATGCCCACGCCGACGAGCACCGGCAGGTCCGTGACGTCCTTGAGGCGCCGGGCGATCACCGTCGCGGAGTCCGCCAGCGTCGAGCGCTCACCCGTCACCCCCAGCAGACCGACGGCGTAGACGAAGCCCCGGGACCGGGCCACGATCCGCTCCAGCCGGTCGTCCGGTGCGGTCGGGGCCGCGAGGAGGACCGTCTCGACCCCGGCCGCGTCGGCGGCCGCGCACCACGGACCGGTCTCCTCCAGGGGGATGTCCGGCAGGATCGCCCCCGACACGCCGGCGGCGGCCAGCGAGGAGGCGAACCGGGTCCACCCGGCCCGGTCGACCAGGTTGGCGTAGGTCATGACCGCAGTCGGTACTCCCACCTCGGTCCGACCGAGGGCGTCCAGGATGGCGGGCGGGTCGGCGCCGGCGCGCAGGGCGAGCTCGGAGGCCTCCTGGATGACCGGACCGTCCATCACCGGGTCGGAGAACGGGATGCCGACCTCCACCGCGTCCGCCCCGGCCGCGGCGGCGGCCTGCAGCACCGACAGCCACTCCCCCAGCCCACCCGTCAGGTACGGGACCAGGCACTTGCCGCCGGTGTCACGGCGCGCCCGCAGCGCAGCCTCGAGCGCACCGGTGCCGGCTGGGTCGACCACGTCCGCCCTCAGATCCGGTCGGCGAGGACGTCCATCATCTGGGCGACGTCCTTGTCGCCCCGACCGGACATGTTGATCAGCACCGTGCGCCCGGACAGCGACTCCCGCTCCCGGACGACCCACGCGAGCGCGTGCGCCGGCTCGAGCGCCGGGATGATCCCCTCGGTCCGCGACGCCAGGACGAAGGCGTCGACCACCTCGGCGTCGACGACCTGGTGGTAGGTGGCCCTGCCGCTGGACGCCAGGTGCGAGTGCTCCGGCCCCACACCCGGGTAGTCGAGACCGGCGGAGATGGAGTGCGCCTCGAGCACCTGGCCGAACTCGTCCTGCATCAGGTACGAGCGCATCCCGTGGACGATCCCGGGCACGCCCCGGCCCACGGCGGCCCCACCGGCGGGCTCCACACCGACGAGTTCGACGGACGGATCCTCGGCGAAGCCCGAGAAGATCCCCGCTGCGTTGGAGCCGCCACCCACGCAGGCGACCACCACGTCGGGCGGTCCCCCGAGGAGCGTCCGACACTGCACGGCGGCCTCGGAGCCGATCACCCGGTGGAACTCCCGCACCATCCACGGGTACGGGTGCGGGCCCATGACCGAACCCAGGCAGTAGTGGCTGTGCTCGACGGTGGCGACCCAGTCGCGCATGGCCTCGTTGACGGCGTCCTTGAGGGTGCGGCTGCCCGAGCGCGCCGGCGTGACCTCGGCGCCGAGCAGGCGCATGCGGAACACGTTGAGCTCCTGGCGGGCGATGTCGACCTCGCCCATGTAGACGAGGCACTCCATCCCGAGCAGCGCCGCCGCCGTGGCGGTGGCCACGCCGTGCTGGCCCGCTCCGGTCTCGGCCACCAGTCGGGTCTTGCCCATCCGGCGGGCGAGCAGGGCCTGACCGAGCACGTTGTTGATCTTGTGGCTGCCGGTGTGGTTGAGGTCCTCGCGCTTGAACAACACCCGGACGCCCAGCTCTGCCGACAGGCGGTGGCACTCCGTGAGCGGGCTGGGCCGGCCGGCGTAGTCGGCGAGGAGCGAGTCCAGCTCCGAGCGGAACGCCGGGTCGGCCCAGGCCTCCCGGAAGCCCCGGTCGAGCTCGATCAGCGCCGGGACCAGGGTCTCCGGCACGAAGCGGCCGCCGTACTCGCCGAACCGTCCGGTCTCGTCCGGCTCGCCCATCACCGGACCACCGGCCGCCACCTGTGGTTCCCGAGTGGTGCTCACCGGCGAAAGGTACCCCCGCCCGCGGCTGCCGCCCCAACGGGTTGCCCACAGCAGCCGCGAGTCACAGTCCGTCCTCGGCCCAGTCGAACGGACCGTGGCCGTCGGAGTGCCGTGGCTCCGGTGCCGCAGCCCGGGCCGCCTTCACGAACGCCCGGACCCGACGGGGGTCCTTGCGCAGCGGATCCCCACGCACCTCGACTCCGGTGGAGGTGTCGACCCCCCACGGGTGCACGGAGCGGACGGCCTCGCCGACGTTGTCCGGGGTGAGCCCGCCCGCCAGGATCAACCGACCCGAGGCGGGTGCACCCTCGACCGCCGACCAGTCGAAGACCCTGCCCGTGCCCGGCGAGGGTCCGTCGACGAGCACGGCGTCCGCGCCGTACTCGCCCACCCCACCCCAGCGGGACTCCCCGGCGGTCAGCGCCACGATGAGCGCCTGGCAGTAGGGCCGGACGGCTGCGGCGTCCTCCGGGGTCTCGTGGCCGTGCAACTGCGCCGCGCGGAGTCCGGCGCCGAGCACCGTGTCGATGACGAACCGGGGCTCCTGGTCCCGGAAGACCCCGACCGTGACCAACTCCGGCGGCAGCCGCTTGGTGATGTCCCGCACGGTCCCGACCGTGACCTGCCGGGGGCTCGGGGCGAAGACGAACCCCACGGCGTCCGCGCCCATGGCAGCAGCCATCAGCGCGTCCTCGGCGTTGGTGATGCCGCAGATCTTCACGAACACACGGGCAGGCTAACGCCGGTCCACCACCCGGTCGGGGGAATCCGCTGCGGCGTCAGTCGGCCGGCGTCGCGGAGCGGAGCGCCGTGATCGCGGCGGCCGGGTCGCCCGAGGTCACCAGGTGCTCTCCCACGAGCACCGCGTCGTAGCCGGCGGCCCGGAGCACCCCGGCGTCCGCCGGTCCCCGGACGCCGGACTCGGCCACCCGCACCAGGTCGGCGGGGATGGCGTCGACCACCCGGACCGCCCGGTCGGAGTCCACCTGGAACGTCACCAGGTCGCGCTGGTTCACGCCGATGGCGACCTGCGGGCCGTCCGGGTCCCCTCCCGGGGCGACGGCGGCGAGCGTACGGGCGACCTCGGGCTCGTCGTGGACCTCGACGAGCACGTCCAGGCCGACCCGCAGTGCGAGTCCGGACAAGGCGGCGAGCTCGTCGTCGTCCAGCGCCGCCACGATCAGCAGGACGCAGTCGGCCCCCATCACCCGGGCGTCGAGGACGTCCCGCTCGCAGACCGTGAAGTCCTTGCGCAGGACGGGCAGGCCCGACGCGGCCCGGGCGGCTGCGAGGTCGGCGACGGAACCCCCGAAGAACTGCTCGTCGGTGAGCACCGACAGGCACGTCGCACCGCCCGACCGGTAGGCGACGGCGAGTTCGCCGGGGTCGAGGTCCTCGGCGAGGCCGCCCTTGGACGGCGACCGGCGCTTCACCTCCGCGATCACCGACAGGCCCTCGTCGGCGCGCAGCGACCGCACGAAGCCGCGGGTCGGTCCCGCCGAGGCAGCCCGCTCGGCGAGGTCCTCGACCGGACGATCGTCCCGGGCGGCTGCGGCCCGGTGCACGCGCAGGATCTCGTCGAGGTACGTGGCCACGTGCGCAGCGTACCGATCGGGACCGGGTGGCTCAGCCCGGGTCGTTGGCCTTGCTGCGGGCCACGGCGACGATCGGCACGCCGACGAAGGCCACGAGCGCCACCAGCAGGGCTGCGAACGCTGCGGCGAGCAGCGCCCGGATGCCGGTCATCGCCGCAGCGGCGAACAGGAGGAGCCCCACCACGAACAACAGCGGGGGTCCCGCCCCGAGCACCCGGCCGACCGCAGTGCGCTCGTCGTAGGGGTCGGGTTCGTGGCGCCAGGCGTCCTCGTCGGGCTCGTCCTCTGCGTCGACGTCGCCGGGTCGGGGCGTGAACTGCCTCGACGGTCGAGCGACGAGCGCACCCTCCTGGGGGAGGTGACCGGCCCGGCGGTCGTGGGCGGCCCGACGCTCCGGGTCCCCGAGCACCGACCAGGCGGCGTTCACCGAGCGCATCCGCTCCTCGGCGGCCCGCTGCGCGTCCGGGTCGCCGGCGTGACGGTCCGGATGGGCCGCCCTGGCCCGGGCCAGGTAGGCGGCGCGGACCTCGGCGGGGGTGGCGTCCGGCTCGACCCCGAGGACCCGGTACGGGTCCTCGGCGCTGCTCACTCGGGCGCTCCCGGGGCGGTTCCGGACGAGGCCACAGGCAGGTCCACCACCCGACCCGTGGCCGACCCGCCCGCCCACCGCACGTCGACGGCGTCGTCCGCAGCGACCGAACGGTGCAGGAGCGACAGCGCCAGGGTCTCGCCGCCGACGTCCGCGACCGAGCTCAGCGTTCCCCGCACCTCACCCTCGGCGACCACCTCGGCCCCGACGGGCACGGCGGCGTCCACGACCACGCCCCGGAGCCGACGCGGGGTGTTGCTCCCTCGGCTGTCGACCCGGGCCACCAGCTCCTGACCGGTGTAGCACCCCTTCGTGAAGCTGACCGAGGTCTCGACCAACCACACGCCGGCCTCGGCGGGGATCACCCCGTCGTCCAGCTCACGGCCCATGGCCGGCCAACCCCGGGCCACCCGGAGGGCCTCGGCGGCTGCCGGGACGAGCACGGCGAGGTCCTCGGGCACGGTGAGGTCGGGCCCCAGCACGTCCACACCGGGGAGGCCCCGCCAGTCGACCGGCCCCGACAACTCGGCGCCGCCCACCCGATCGGCCTGCGCCGCGGCGTCGGCGCCGCGCAGCCCGATCCACGACCAGCGGTCCTCGACCAGCTCCACCTCGACCCGCAGCAGGAACCGACGGAGTCGGGTCACGACCCGGTCGCCCCACCCGGAGTCGACGTCGAGGACGAACGCGGACTCGCCGACCCTCCACACCCGCAGCCACGCGGTGACCCGGCCCTGTGGCTCCAGCAGCAGGGACCACACAGCACCCCCGACGCCGACGGCCAGCACGTCGGCCGACAGCTGCCCCTGCAGGAAGGTGGCCGCGTCGCCGCCCGACACCGAGACCACGTCACGCTCCCCCACGATCGCCACGGTCGCCCGTTCGTCCACGTCCACGTCCTCAGTGTGGCGCAGCGCGACGCTGGGCGGTGATCCGCTCGGCGAGCGGGACGGCGCTGAGCAGCGCGGCGGCCTTGTTCCGCGTCTCGAGCTCCTCGTCGACCGGGTCCGAGTCGGCGACGACACCCGCGCCCGCCTGGACCGAAGCCCGGCGACGACCGTCCGGGCCGGGCGGCTCGACGAGCATCGTGCGGATGGCGATGGCCGTGTCGATGTTGCCCGAGAAGTCCAGGTAGCCGACCACCCCGGCGTAGGGGCCCCGCCGCGTGGGCTCGAGGTCGTCGATGATCTCCATGGCCCGCACCTTGGGCGCCCCCGAGACGGTGCCCGCCGGGAGCGTGGCCCGCAGCACGTCGATCGGGCTGCGGTCCGCCGCGAGGGTGCCCGAGACCTGCGAGGTCAGGTGCATCACGTGGCTGTAGCGCTCCAGCGTCATGAACTCGTCGACGTGGCACGTCCCGAACTCCACGACCCGGCCCACGTCGTTGCGGGCCAGGTCCACCAGCATCAGGTGCTCGGCCCGCTCCTTGGGGTGCTCCTGCAGCTCGGCGGCGAGCTGGCGGTCGTGCTCGTCGTCCCGGCCCCGGAACCGGGTCCCGGCGATCGGTCGGGACACCACCTGGCCGTCGAGGAGCTGGACCATCGGCTCCGGCGAGCACCCGACCAACGTGAGGTCGGACTCCCGCACGAAGTACATGTACGGCGAGGGGTTCACCTGTCGGAGCGTCCGGTAGATGTCGAGCGGCTCGGCGGAGGTGGTGAACGTGAACCGCTGCGAGAGGACCACCTGGAAGATGTCGCCGGCGAGGATGTGCTCCTGCGCGGCCCGCACGGCCGAGGCGTACTGCTCGGCCCCCACGGACGACGTGACCTCGACCACCTCGTCGGACCGCTCGGGTGGGGTGACGAGGGGTTCGTCGAGCGGCGTGGCGCCGTCGGCGGCGAGCTGCTCCAACCGGGCGAGCGCGTCGTCGTAGGCCGCGTCGACCGCCGCTGCGTCGGCGTCGGCGGCGACGACGGCGTTGGCCACCAGCGTCACCTGCTGCGACCAGTGGTCGTACGCTGCGAGCTCGCCGATGAACGACAGCACCGCGTCAGGGAACCCCCGGTCGTCCTCCGGTGCGTCCGGCAGGCGCTCGACCTCGCGGACCACGTCGTAGCCCAGGTAGCCGACCAGCCCCGAGTGCAGCGGCGGGAGCGGGTGCCCGAAGGCGTC
>CAIQNH010000072.1 GCA_903873135.1 uncultured Actinomycetes bacterium | reverse complement strand
GCGACGGTGTCGGTGTGGGTGTAGGAGAAGACGTGGCCGACGTGCAGCGACCCCGAGGCGGTCGGCGGTGGCGTGTCGATCGAGAACACCTGCTCCCGGGTGGCGGTGCGGTCGAACGCGTAGGTGTCCTGCTCGGCCCACACGGGCGCCCACCGCTCCTCGAGTCCGTCGACCGACGGCTTGTCGGGGACGCTGCGCTCGGGCTTGGGGCGGGGTGGGTGCGCGCTCATGACGGCGACAACCTACCGGGAGGCCCGCTACGGTCCCGAACGCATGGGCAGCACCGGGTCGGGCGGAACGGGGTCGGGCGGAACCGACTCGGACGTCGCAGCGGCGGTGCGTGCCGCCGTCGGTGACGGGGCGGTCGCCATCACGGGAGCGGGCGGGACGATCGGCACGGCGCTGTCGGTCACCTTCGGGGCGCTCGGACTACCCCTGGTGCTGAGCGACTACGACGACATGGGCCTGGCCGTCACGGGCGCCCAGGCCATGTCGGCCGGAGCTCCGGAGGTGCGGACCGTGCAGGGCGATGCCGCCGATCCCGACGTGGCGGCGACGATGGTCGATGCGTGCGAGGACCTGGGTGGACCGGCGGTCGCGATCCTCAACGCCGGCATCTGCGTGCCGGGGCTGACCTGGGAGCAGCCGCTCGAGCTCTGGCAGCGCCAGGTCGAGGTCGACTACTGGGGGCCGGTCCACGGCGTGCGGGCGATGGTGCCGGCCATGCTCGAACGGGGGGCGGGTCACGTGTTCGCCGTGTCGTCGGGGGCAGGTCTGGTGGCGCCGCCGGGCATGGGGGCGTACGTGTCGTCCAAGCACGCCGTGGTCGGGCTGATGGAGTCGCTGCACCACGAGCTGGCCCGGCTCGGATCGCCGGTGCGGGCGTCGGTGGTGTGCCCCGGCAACGTGTTCACGAACATTGCCGACAACTCCCTGTTGTCGTTGAACATCGATCCCGAGGACTTCGAGCTGGAGGGTGTGGCGGCCCAGGTCGACGCCGCCAGCCGGGCGGGTGTGGACGCCGGCGCTCCGGCGCAGACGGTGGCCGACGCGGTGGTCGAGGCGGTGCTCGACGGCCGTTTCTGGGTGCTGCCGCAGCCGGAGCTGGCGCTCGGTGCGCTCGACCGGTACCAGCGTCTCGCCGAGGGCAGCCCGCCCGTCGACCTCCTCTGAGCGCGCCCGTCGGGCCGCTGGAGCCGGTCTACTCGACCGTGATCGTGAAGTTGGTGGGTGCGCCGACGCCGTTGGTCGACCCGAAGAACTGCACGCTGACCTCACTGGTCCCCGGGGCGACGGCGACGCCACCGGCGTTGGTGGTGTAGGTGCCCTCGTTCTTGCCCTCGTTCTCGACCTTGAACACCGCTGGATCGGCGCTGGTGGCGACGAACCGGCCCTCGCCGGGCTCGCCGAGGTTGAAGGTGACCACGGTGCCGACCTTGACGGTGGCCGAGGTCTCCTCGGGGCTGAGGACGACGGGTGGGAGCACGCTGCCTCCGATGGGCGCCTCGGTGGTCGAGGTGGTCGAGGTGGTCGTCGTGGTGGTCCCGGAGGACTCGTCGGACGAACAGGCCGCCGCCGAGAGAGCGACTGCGACGAGGAGTGTGGCGGTGGCGATGGATCGGATGCGCATGGTTCGGTGCTCCCGGCAGGGTCGGTGGTCAGGTCCGGTCCGTCGTCGTGTGGCCGTGCGACCACGCGACGACGGGGTCGGCGACGACGGTACACGGTGGCCTCCCGGCCACGACGTCACCCGGCCGGGCCGGAGGTCGTGCCGGTCGTGGTCGCTAGGGTCTGCAGCGTGATCCGCCTCCACGACACCGCCCGCGGCGAGGTCGTCCCGCTCGCGCAGCGCACCCCGGGCGAGGTGTCCATGTACGTGTGCGGGCCGACGGTCTACGGTCCGCCGCACCTGGGCCACGGCCGGTTCTCACTGGTGTTCGACATCCTGCGTCGCTACCTGATCTGGAGCGGCGAGCGGGTGGTCTACGTCTCCAACATCACCGACATCGACGACAAGATCATCGACCGGGCAGCGGCCGAGGGTCGGCCCTGGACCGAGGTCGTCGAGGAGTTCGAGTCGGTGTGGTGGGACGCCATGGACGCCATCGGCGTGCTGCGACCGGACCACGACCCGCACGCCACCGCCTACGTGGACCGGATGGTGTCGCTGATCGCCAACCTGATCGCCGACGACCGGGCCTACCTGACGGACGACGGCGTCTACCTCTCGGTCGGCGACGTGGTCGGCTACGGCCTGCTGGCCCACCAGTCGCTCGAGGACCTGATCGTCGGTGGCGGTGACCGGGAGGTCGTCGGGAGCTCCCAGAAGCGGCACCCGGCCGACTTCGCGCTCTGGAAGGTCGTCAAGCCGGGCGAGCCGTCGTGGCCGGCGCCGTGGGGCGACGGACGCCCGGGGTGGCACACCGAGTGCGTGGTCATGAGCCTGGACCTGCTGGGCGAGGGGTTCGACCTGCACGGCGGCGGACTCGACCTGGCGTTCCCGCACCACGAGAACGAGCGGGCCCAGGCCGTGGCGTCGGGCCAGGACTTCGCGCACCACTGGATGCACAACGGATTCGTGGAGGTGGCGGGGGAGAAGATGTCCAAGTCGCTCGGCAACTTCACGACGCTGACCGAGCTCGTCGAGCGACACGACCCGCGTGCCTACCGGCTGCTGGTGCTGCAGGCGCACTACCGCTCGCCCGTCGAGGTGACCGTCGAGACGATCGCCCAGGCCGAGGCGGCGCTCGGACGGCTCGACGCCTTCGCCCGGCGCACTGCGACGCTGCCCGACGCCGAGCCCGACGCCGGTGCCCTCGACCGGTTCCGGGCGTGCATGGACGAGGACCTCGACACGCCGGGCGCGCTCGCCGGCGTGTTCGCGCTCGTCACCGAGGTGAACCGTCTGCTCGACGCCGAGGACCCGACGGCGGCTGCACCGCTGGCCGCTGCGGCCCGATCGGCGCTCGACGCCGTGGGCCTGGACCTGCGCGACGCCTCGGCGGAGTTGGTCGACGACGACGCACTGGCGCTGGCCCGGGCCCGGGACGAGGCCCGGGCGGCCCGGGACTTCGCCGCTGCGGATCTGATCCGGGACCAGTTGGTGGCCGAGGGGTGGGTCGTCGAGGACACCCCCGACGGCACGGTCCTGCGCCGGCCCTGAGTCCGGTCCTGCGCTGGCTCCCGGGGCCCGGAACGCCGTGGTGGCATCTCCGGTTACTCGTGGGTAACCTACTGACGGTAACCACGGGACCGGCCCCGGTCGGCCCGCAGGCAACGAGGTCCGGGCGACCGGGCGACGGAGGTGACCAGTGAGCGGCGACTTCTCCCTCGAGTTGAGCGAGGACCAGATCCAGATCCAGAAGTGGGTCCACGACTTCGCCGAGGACGTGATCCGTCCGGCGGCCGAGGAGTGGGACGAGAAGGAGGAGTTCCCCTGGCCGATCGTCCAGGAGGCCGCCAACATCGGCCTGTACGGCATGGACTTCATGGCCCAGGCGATGCTCGGCGACCAGAGCGGCCTGACCATGCCGGTCGCCATCGAGGAGATGTTCTGGGGTGACGCCGGCATCGGACTGAGCATCTTCGGATCAGGTCTCGCCGCAGCCGGCATCGCCGGCAACGGCACCCCCGAGCAGGTCTTCGAGTGGGTGCCCCAGTGCTACGGCACGCCCGAGAAGGTGCAGCTGGGTGCGTTCTGCGTGTCCGAGCCGGACGCCGGCTCCGACGTCAGCTCGCTGCGGACCCGGGCCGTGTACGACGAGGCCAAGGACGAGTGGGTGCTCAACGGCACCAAGGCGTGGATCACCAACGGCGGCATCGCCGACATCCACGTGGTCGTCGCTGCGGTCGAGCCCGAGCTGAAGGGCCGCGGCCAGGCCAGCTTCATCGTCCCGCCCGGCACGCCGGGCCTGAGCATGGGGCAGAAGTACAAGAAGCACGGCATCAAGGCCTCGCACACCTCGGAGGTCGTCCTCGACGACGTCCGGGTCCCCGGCAACTGCCTGCTGGGTGGCAAGGAGAAGCTCGACGAGAAGCTCGCCAAGGCTCGTGAGGCGCTGACCAACCCCAAGGTGAGCTCCGGCAAGCAGCCGGCCATGGCCACCTTCGAGGCGACCCGTCCGGCCGTGGCCGCCATGGCCGTGGGCGTCGCCCGGGCCGCCTACGAGTACTCGCTGCAGTACGCCCAGGAGCGGTACGCGTTCGGGAAGCCGATCATCATGAACCAGTCGATCGCGTTCATGCTCGCCGACATGGCCACCCAGATCGACGCCGCCCGACTCATGACCTACCGGGCCGCATGGCTCGCCCGCAACGGCGGCGGCTACAAGAACGCCGAGGGCTCCATGTCCAAGCTCATGGCCGGCCGCACCGCCGTGT
>CAIQNH010000071.1 GCA_903873135.1 uncultured Actinomycetes bacterium | reverse complement strand
GGCGCCGCCCCCGCAGACGGCCACGTCGGCGTCGAGCCGGAGGGCGCGCCCGTCGAGCAGCAGGGGCTGGGCTGGAAGAACAGCTTCGGCTCTGGCAAGGGAGCCGACACGATCACCAGCGGTCTCGAAGGTGCCTGGACCACCGACCCGGTGCGGTGGGACAACGACTACTTCGAGCTCCTCTTCGGCCACGAGTGGGAGCTGACCACTGGCCCCGGCGGTGCACAGCAGTGGCGGCCGGTCGACCCGGCTGCCGACGGTACGGTCCCCGACGCCCACGACCCGGCGCGCCGGCACGCGCCGATGATGCTCACCACCGACCTGGCGCTCAGGTTCGACCCCGCCTACGAGACCATCTCGCGCCGCTTCCACGAGCACCCCGAGGAGTTCGCCGACGCGTTCGCCCGTGCGTGGTTCAAGCTGACCCACCGGGACATGGGTCCGGTGTCCCGCTACCTGGGGCCCGAGGTCCCCGCTGAGCAGCTGCTCTGGCAGGACCCCGTGCCGGCGGTCGACCACGACCTCGTCACGCCCAAGGACGTGGCGCAGCTGAAGGCCCAGATCCTCGCGACCGGGATCCCGGTGGCCGACCTCGTGGCGACCGCGTGGGCCGCCGCGGCGACCTACCGTGACAGCGACAAGCGCGGTGGCGCCAACGGCGGGCGGCTCCGACTGTCGCCCCAGAAGGACTGGGAGGCGAACAACCCCGCCCGGCTGGCAGAGGTCCTCGCGGCCCTCGAGCAGGTCCAGCGTGAGTTCAACGACGCCCAGTCGGGGTCCGTGCGGATCTCGTTCGCCGACGTCGTCGTGCTGGCCGGCGCCGCTGCGGTCGAGCAGGCCGCCCGGGCTGCGGGGGTGGACGTCGACGTGCCGTTCTCTCCCGGTCGCACCGACGCGACGCAGGAGCAGACCGACGTCGACTCGTTCGCCGTGCTCGAACCCGCGGCCGACGGTTTCCGCAACTTCGTCCGGTCGGGTGTCCGCCGTCGGCCGGAGGAGCTGCTGGTCGACCGGGCCAGCCAGCTCGCACTGTCGGTGCCGGAGACCACGGTGCTGGTGACGGGCCTCCGGGCCGTGGGCGTGACCGCACCGGGTACCTCGCACGGCGTGCTGACCGGCCGGCCGGGGACCCTCGACAACGAGGTCGTGCGGAACCTGCTGGACGTCTCGAGCGAGTGGCGACCCGTTGGCGACGGGGTCTACGAGGGCGTCGACCGCAGCACCGGGGAGGTGCGGTGGACGGCCACCTCCGTCGACCTGGTGATCGGTTCGAACTCCCAGCTGCGGGCCGTCGCCGAGGTCTACGGCAGCGACGACGCCGGCGAGAAGTTCGTGCACGACTTCGTCGCAGCCTGGGCCAAGGTCATGGACCTCGACCGGTTCGACCTGCGCTGACGTCACCAGGCGCGGTGGGGAGGGACCTGCTCGACGGGTTCCTCCCCACCGGTCGGGCCCGTCGCGGACCACGGTGATCGAGGTGCGAGGAGCGCCGATGGAACATCAAACGGTGCTCGATCTGTGCGCTTCGACTGATTCGGACCTGTGCACAACCCACACCCCACAAGGGATCCAGTCGTTTCGAACGACTCACTCGTGATGAGCAGGTCAGGAGTTCGATTCTCCTCTCGGGCTCCATTTGAACCGAGTGCCTACGGCCGGATTGGCAACGACCGGATCCAGATTCGTCTATCGGTGACCGTGACGACGCAACCCTGGCTGCACGGTTCCTCAAGCTGGCCGGTCTCCGCCAGCAGGAACTGCAGTTGCTGTTCCGGCCGATGGGACTCGCGGCGGAACTGGATGACGCTGGGCAGGGTTGCGCCGGAGAGAGCCAGCAGGGTGCCGAAGTCGGTGTCTGCAGTCACCACAGTCCGGCCCTCGGCTGCAGCCCGCTCAAGGACCGCAAGATCGCTCACTCCGAGCATCGACAGGTCCTCGACGTGAACGACGTCGTGACCCGCAGCCCGAAGCGGTTCTGCGATCCTGTGCGAGATGCTCTCGTCGAGCAGCAGCCTCATGCGCCGCGAGGTAGCTCGATCTCCCGTTCGGCCACCCGCGCCGCTGCAAAGCGGAGTGCCTCCTGCACGTCAGCAGCGGACAACTGCGGGTAGTCCGCGAGGATCTCGGCGAGCGTCATGTCGTCGGCAACCATGCCCACGACGGTTGCGACGGGAATACGGGTCCCGCGCACACAGGGGACCCCGGACATCACGTTGGGGTCGACGGTGATTCGCTCGAACAGCATGGGAGCAGCGTACCGGCGACGTCGGACGCAGTGAACGGTGGGTTCAGTTCCGCTGCGCTTGTCGCATGAAAGCTGTGCTCGATCTGTGCGCTTCGACTGATTCGGACCTGTGCACAACCCCTGTCCCGCAAGGGATCCAGCCGTTTCGAGCAGCCCACTCGTCACGAGCAGGTCGGGAGTTCGTCCCTCCTCTCGGGCGGGTGGGTGCGAATCACGAACGGTTGGCGTGTGACGAGCGCGCCCGTCTCCTGCTCGGGTGGTTGTGCACCGTCCTGACCGGGACCGCATTCGGCGAGGTACTGCAACCCGGGGCGTCTCGGCGGGTAGGCCGAACCCGACATCGACGCCTGACCGTCGCTCAGCGCTTCCGCGCCAGCAGGAGTCCGTCGCCGACGTTCACCAGGACGGTCTCGACCCGCGGGTCGGTGGCGACGTGGGCGTTGAGCTCCTGGATGGCGCGGACGTCGGCGTCGTCGGAGTCGGTCAGCACCGCACCGAAGTAGAGCGCGTTGTCGAACACGATCACGCCACCCGGTCGGAGCATCGGCAGGAGGAGCTCGTAGTAGGTGCGGTAGCCGGTCTTGTCGGCGTCGACGAATGCCAGGTCGACCGCGCCGCCGGGATCGAACCCGGCGAGGGTCGCCGCAGCAGGGCCGATCACCACGTCGATCCGCTCGGCCACGCCGGCACGCTCCCAGTGAGGTCGCCCGACGGCGACGAACGCCTCGTTCACGTCGAAGCAGGTCAGGCGACCGCCCTCACCGAGCCCCTGGGCGATGCAGAGGGCCGACAGTCCGGTGAAGGTGCCGACCTCGACGGCCCGCCGGGCGCCGAGCAGTCCCGTGAGCCAGGTGAGCAGCGGTCCCTGCTCCTCGGCGATCTGCATGATCGCCAGGTCCCCCATCGCGTCCCGGGTCGCCGCGACCAGCTCGGCGTGGGCGGGGTCCTGCGGCACCGAGTGCGCCAGCAGGTACGTGCGCAGCTCCGGGGTCACCCCGAGTCCCTTGGACGATGCGTCGGCCACGGTGCGCGCCTCCTGTCCGCAGTGGTGCGGGTCGCTCGACCGGAGCGAAGTGTACGGGTCCGGTGCTGCCCGTGGACGCGGACCCGCTCCCGTCGGGTGCGCCCCTACCAGTCGGCGTCGTGGAAGACCTGGAGGGACCTGATCGCCGCTGCGACGACCTCGTCGTCGGACCTGCCCGCCCACGCGCGGGCGGCGGAGCCACCGACCAGCGCGAACAGCACCGCCTCGCCGGTCACCCCGGCGAGGTCGTACCAGTCGAGGTAGGGGTCCCCGGCGGCGTCGGTGAGCGACCACCGCAGTCCGTGCTCGCCCCACCAGCGTTGGTCCCACCGCAGCCAGAGCTTGTCGAGCAGACCCATGGAGAGTCCGTCGATCGCCGCCTGGTGGCTGGCCGGGAGCGGGGGATCGAACCGCACGGTGCCCGCTCGGAGCGCCCCGAGCGGCAGGGTGAGCACGACCCGGTCGCCGGTGACGGAGCGTCCGTCGCGGGCCGTCACGACGACGCCGTCGGGTCCGTGAGCGACGGTGCGCACCGGCCAACCCAGTTCGGTCGGGACACCGACGAGCCGGTCCTCGACCAGACGGGCGTACCCGCCGACGACGATCACGTCGTCGCCCGAGGTGCCCTCCTCCAGACCCCACTGCGCCGAGAGCTCGTCGGGGTCGGCCCCGTACTCGGTCACCACGTCGCCGCGGAGGAACCAGTCGAGCGCATCCGACCCGGTCTCGGCGCCCGAGCGCTCCAGCGCCTCCGCCACCGACACGTCGTCGGGCTGGTCGGCGGCCCACTCGAGCGCCGCGGCGAAGGCGAGTTCCGGGGCGACCGCCACCTCCTCCGCCGACTCGGTGCTGCCGTCGGGCCAGAGGACCGAGCCGCCGTAGTCGAACGGGACGGTGCGCACTCCGAGTCGGTCGAGGTCACGGGCGAGGGCGCTGGCGGTCACGTCGTGCACCCAGCTGGCGCCCCGCTCGACGGGTGTGGTCCAGCCGGCCGGTTGCACGGTGTCGAGTCGTCCACCGACCCGGTCCCTGCCCTCGAGCACCACCACCTCGTGGCCGGCGTCGGTGAGTCGTCGGGCGGCGGTGGCGCCTGCCATCCCGGCCCCGACCACGACGATCCGTTCGGGTCCCTCGGCAGCCTCGATGATCCGTTCGGCCACCCGGTCGCCGGACTCGGCCGCACCGTGCACGGTGGCCGGGGCGGCGGTGGCGACGTGCTCGCCGGCCAGGTGCAGCACCCCGTCGCCGACCGGGGCCCCGAGCGTCACCCGCAGTTCGGGCGTGGCCCCCACCCCGAGGAACGAGTAGCTCCCGAGGGTCCACGGGTCGGTCGACCAGGAGGTCCGGACCACGCCGGTCGGCTGCGGGACGGACGTGGTGCGGCGGGTGGTCCGCTCGTCACCGGCGCACGACGTCACCACGAGTGCGGCACCTGCGCCGAGCCCGGCTCGCAGGACGCCCCGACGGGTGACGCCCGTCCTCGGGCTGCGAGACGGTGACATCGGCGACGCACGCTACCGGTCTCACGCGGGAGACGTGGTCGGTCCGGGAGGTGTCGACGCCGCCTCCTGCTCGTACGGACCTGCTCGGACCGGGCACCGCACGAGGAACCGCGGCGGCTCGGAGTCGGCGGTTCCGGAACCCTCACGGAGCCGTCACCCGCTGCTCACCGTTCTCTCACCGGGCTGCGGCACCATGGTCGCTGTGGGAGCACCGCTGCAGTGTCGGGGCCGGTTCGTCGTGCCGGCGGTGGTCGTCGGAGCCGTGCTCGCGTCCGGGTGCGCCCGGTTCGAGGACCGGTCGTCCGCCCCGACCACGGCGGCCCCACCCTCGTCGACGGCGGTGTCGGTGCCAGCGGACCGACCCGAGGTCGGTGTGGTCGATGGCTCCACCACGACGACCAGCGTGGCCCCGGAGGTGACCCCGATCGGGCCTGCGCCGGGACCGGTCGACGCTCCCGACTCCTCCGGACCTGGAACGGTCCCACCGGTCGGGTCCGCACCGGTGTGCACGGGCGAGCCGAGCCGACCGACGACCCACCAGTACGCCGATCGACCCGGTGTGGACCCCGACCTGACCAGCGTCGACGTCCACCGGCCGACCGGCTGCGGCACGGTCCCCGTGATCGTGTGGGTCCACGGTGGCGGCTGGCGGCGGGGGGACAAGGCGAGCGGATTCGTGGAACGCAAGGCGGCGTGGGCCGCGTCGCTCGGCGCCGCGCTCGTGTCGGTGAACTACCGACTGAGCACCCCGGAGTCGGGCGTGGTGTGGCCGGACCACGGCGACGACGTGGCGGCCGCCGTGGCCTGGCTGCAGCGTGAGGGTCCGGGGCTCGGTCTGGACCCGACGTCGGTCACCCTGCTCGGCCACTCCGCCGGAGCGCACCTGGTCGCCATCGTGGGGACCGATCCGACCCTGCTGCGGTCCGCCGGCGCGGACCCGGCCGCCGTCTCGTGCGTGGTGCCGCTCGACTTCTCCTTCGACCTGGCCGAGGCGCCGGCCGAGGAGATGATCGAGGACGCGTTCGGCGACGACCCGGCCGTGATCGCCGCTGCCTCACCGAACGTGGCGGTGGAGCGCAACGGTCCGCCGTCGTCCCGGTTCCTGGTCGGCACCAGGGGCGGGGCGGGCCGCGTCGCCGACGCCCGGGCGTTCGTCGACCAGATCGTCGTCGCCGGAGGCTCGGCCCGACTCCTCGTCGCCAACCCGTACTCCCACAACCAGATCAGCTCGCAGCTGGGCGTCCCGGGCGAGTCGATCGTGACGCCCCCGGTCACCGGGTTCGTCCGCTCCTGCCTCTGAGCGACGGGCGGTAGGCTCCCTCCGTCACCGAGGAGGCCCCGTGTCGTCAGCCTGTTGTTCCCACAGTCCAGCGCTCAAGGCGCACCTGAAGCCGGCGCTCGAGTCCGGTTCGACCACCCCGGAGCCCGCCCACCACGGTGGGGGCGCAGCGACCGGCGACCGTGCCGACCTCCTGGTGGTCGGCCGGATCGTCACCGGTGACCCGTCGACGCACACCGCCGAGGCCATGGCGGTCTCGGGTGGCGCCATCATCGGGATCGGCACCAGGGCCGACATGGACGCGCTCGTCACCCCGTCGACGACCACGATCTCACCCGACGGGTTCGTGCTGCCCGGTCTGATCGACCCGCACATGCACATCTGGACGTCGTTGCTGAACCTGACCTGGGACGAGCTCTCCCACGCCCGCTACCCCAAGTTCGACGACGTCGTCGCTGCCATCGCCGCTGCGGCCAGGCAGGCGGCCCCGGGCACCTGGGTGCTCGGGCGGAACTTCGACCCGAGCCTCTATCCCGGCGAGCCGGTCCTCACCCGCACCGCGCTGGACCAGGCCGCCCCCGACAACCCGGTGCTCGTCATGAACGCCTCGGGCCACTTCTTCTACGCCAACTCCGCGGCGTTCGCCGCGGCCGGCGTCACCGACGACACCCCGGATCCGCCGGGTGGGGTGTTCGGCCGGTCCGACGGCAGGCTCAACGGCACGATCGGCGAGCCCCCGGCGATGATGGTGATGCTCGGACCGCTCCCCAAGCCGACCCCGCAGGACGTCGCCGCCGGCGTGAACCAGATCCTCACCGCCGCCGCCCGTCGTGGCGTCACCTCGGTCCGGGAGGCCGCCACCGGCAGCATCGCCGGGATCGGCGAGTACGCCCTGCTGCACCAGTTGAACGCTGCCGCCCGCCTCCCGGTGCGGGTGTCGACCGCCCAGTTCTCGCTGGCCGGCGGCAAGACGCCGTCTGAGGCAGCAGCCGACTGGGCGGCTGCGGGCGTCACGCCGTTCAGCGGCGACGAGATGGTCCGGGCCGACGCGTGGAAGGTCATCACTGACGGCTCCAACCAGGGCCGGTCCGGGTACTTCCTGCAGCCGTACCTGGGCGAGGACACCGGCGGCAAGGCCGACTGGACCCCAGAGGGCCTGCGCGACGCGCTGCGGGTCGGACTCGACGCCGGTTGGCAGCTGATGGTGCACACCAACGGCGACGCGGCCGTGGAGTTCGCGCTGGAGGCGGCCGAGGAGCTGCTGCCCGGTCGCTCGGGCGCCGACCTGCGCCACCGGTTCGAGCACGTGTCGTTCACCACCGACGACCAGCTCGCCCGCATGGCCGCCGTGGGGATCTCGCCGAGCTTCCTGATGAACCACGTCTACTTCTGGGGCGCGGCGTTCCGCGACACGATCCTCGGACCGGAGCGGGCGGACCGTCTCGACCGGCTCAACTCGGCCTACGCGGCCGGCCTCACGCCGTCGATCCACTCCGACTACAACGTCACCGAGATCGACCCGCTGCACAGCGCCCGCACGGCTGTGCAGCGCAAGCTCCAGGCCGACGGCACGGTGCTCAACCCGGCCGAGTGCGTCACCCCGGAGCAGGCGCTCGCCGCCATCACCACGCACGCCGCGTGGCAGATCCACGCGGACGATCGGGGGACGCTGGCCGTGGGCAAGCGAGCCGACTTCGCCGTGGCGTCAGCTGACCCGTGGTCGAGCGATCCGGACTCGTGGCCCGACGTGGAGTTCCACGAGACCTACGTCGACGGCACCGCGGCCTACCAGGGCTGACCTCGACACGGTCGACCGGAGCCGACGGCGCCCGGCGTCAGGCCGGTGAGGTGGCGGCGTCGCCCGGGACCTCGACGGGGAGCGGCTGCGGGGAGCCCTCGCCCTTGCGGAGCAGCAGCATGGCGATCAGCCCGGCGACCAGCACCGCAGCGGCGGCGGCGTACATCGTCGTGGCGAACGCCTGGCCGTAGGAGTTGATCCCGTCGCCGAGCGCCTCCTTGCCGAGCGAGGTGGACGGCTGGGTGCCCCGGGACGCGTACACCTGGACGGCGTCGATGCCGGTCGAGAGCTGGTTGGCCGGCACCCCGGCGGCCTCGAGTCTGCTGATCACGCCGCCGCGGGTGAGGCGGTCCACCATGACCGTCGAGAGCGAGAAGCCGAGGGTGTAGAAGAACTGTCCGAACGTCGTGCGCGACGAGGTGACCGGTCCCAGGAAGTTGGGCGGTGCCTCTCGCAGGATCAGGTTGCCGAACGGCACCGCGCACACCACCACGCCGGCGCCACCGAGGATCAGCCCGGGCAGGAACCCGACGATGCTCGTGGAGGTGTGGAACACCCCCAACAGGACCATGCCCGCTGCGGTGAGCACGGCACCGGCCATGGCGGCCGTCCGGTTGGTAACCCCCTTGGCCATGAGTCGACCGACCAGGAGTGCGCTGATCACCCCGGAGAGCAGGAGCGGCAGCTGCCAGACGGCCACCTCGCTGGTGGGCAGGCCGTTGACGTACTGCCACAGGTTGGTCACCTGCAGGAACAGCACGGCAGTCCCGAACGTGTAGACGAACCCGGCTGCGAGCGCAGCCAGGAAGACGGGCGAGCGCAGCAGATCGACCGGGTAGAAGTGGCCCGAGTAGCTGCGCTCCCGCAGGTAGAAGCCGACCACGAGCGCCACCCCCAGCAGCAGGGGGATCAGCGTGCCCGGGCTGGTGAGGCTGTTGCCGAACTGGCTCACTCCGTAGAGGAAGGCGATCACGCCGAGCGCCAGCAGGGCCTGTCCCGGCAGGTCGGCGTCCTTGCCGGACACCCGGACCTGCAGCGGGACGATCATCGGGGTGAGCACGAGGCACACCACGCTGACGAGCGGCAGCAGGATGAAGCCGTACCGCCAGTTGCTGCTGGTCAACGCCCCGCCGACGAAGGTCATCACCAGCGTGAACAGCATGAGCGAGCCGGTGAAGATGCCGACCGCACCGGCCATGCGGTCGGCCGGGACCACGGCCTTCATGGACGCGAACGCACACGAGTAGACGGCGCCCAGACCGATGCCGGTCACCACCATGCCGAGCATGTAGACCGTCGAGCTCGGGGCCACCATCACGATCAGGTTGCCGACGGCACCGACGACGAGGGCGGCCATGAGCACTCGCCGTCGGCCGTGCCGGTCGGCCAGGAAGCCAGTGGTGATCACCGACGCCGCCACGGCGAGCGTCTGGACGCTGGCGGCCAGCGCCTGCGTGCTGCCGGTCATGTCCAGCGACTTGGACGCCCCCACCAGCGCCGTGCTGGCGATGTTGGGGCACGTGCCCTGGATCGCACCGACGAAGCCGAGGAACGGCACGGCGAACTTGATGAACTTCGGACTCGAGGTGGCGGTCGTCACGGGTGCTCCATCGTCGGGTCGGTCTCGGTCGCTCGGCCGGCGACCACACAGCTTGCCACCCGTCGTCCGACCGACCGAGGACACGGGTCGACCCGGCCGTGGCGGTCACGGGCGCAGCGACGGCGTCCGCTCGTCGCCCAGTTCGAGCGGGTCGCCCCGGTCGCCCCTCCCCTGTCCGACCCGAGCCCGCCACTGGTCCGCTCCTCGTCGAGGACCTCGTGAGCCGGGCCGGGTCGCCGGAACAGGTAGCCCTGCACGATCGTGCAGCCCAGCTGGCGGACAGCATCCAGTTCACTCTGGGTCTCGACGCCCTCGACGACGATCTCGAGCCCGGCGTGCGTGACCAGTGCGACCGCCGCCGAGAGGATCCCGAAGGCCGCGTCGTCCCCGGCGGCCACGCCGGCGACGAGGGCCCGGTCGAGCTTGACCACGTCCACCGGCAGCTCGGTCAGCCGGACGATCGTGGAGTAGCCGGAGCCGAAGTCGTCGAGTGCCAACCGCACGCCCATGGCCTCGACCCCGATCGACCTCGTCGACTCCACGTCGACGAACTCGTCGCCCCCGAGCCTGAAGATCCTCGTCCCGGAGCCCTCCACAGTGGTCCAGAGTCGCTGGCCGACGGCCTGGAGCAGTTCGTCCCCGGTTCGGTGCCCGAGCGTGTCGTTGACGAGCTTGAACCTGTCGAGGACGCAGACGAAGGCCGGGCCGACCAGGTCGCTCACCCTGGTGCCCGCCGCGTTGGTCGAGGCCAGGAGGTCGTCGAGCGCGACCAGCGACGACCGCACCGACTCGTGGGGCCCTCCTT
>CAIQNH010000070.1 GCA_903873135.1 uncultured Actinomycetes bacterium | reverse complement strand
GAAGCATCGTCAACTCCCGGCAAGAGTGCGATGGCGCCACCGTTCTGTGCACGGCGAGCGTGAGGCAGCAGGGAGGGGCCCGACAACAGTCGCCGAAACCACGAAACCGGCCGGACCCCCGCAACCACAGGGGGTCTCGGCCGGATCGAGTGGAGCCCGAGAGGAGAATCGAACTCCTGACCTGCTCATGACGAGTGGGCTACTCGACACGGCTGGATCCCTTGCGGGGCGTGGGTTGTGAGGCGTCGGGGGTCAGGCGAAGCGCACAATTCGAGCACAGTTTCGAGCGTGCCCGTCAGGTGTGGTCGATCAACTGGTCGGTCTCCTGCGACTCGGCGGCTCTGGCCGGCAGGAACGCAGCGGCAACGGCGGCGCCGACGAGGGTGGCGACGGCGACGACCCGGCTGCCGGTGTGGAGGCCGTCGATGAACGACGTGACCGCGGCGTCGAGGACCACCGGACGAGCGGCAGCGGGCGCTCGTTCAGCGACGACGGCGGCGGCCTGGACGGACTCGCGGGCGGCGTCGAGTGCTTCGGTCGGGATCGGAAGTCCACCGAGCTTCTCGACGAGCTTGGGGCCGTAGACGGAGCTGAACACCGACCCGACGACGGCGACGCCGAGGGTGCCGCCGAGCTCCCGGGTGGTGTCGTTCATGGCGGACCCGACACCGGCCTTCTCCTTGGGGAGGGACCCGAGGATCGCGTCGGTTGAGGGGGCGGTGGTGGCGGTGAGTCCGGCGGCGATGAGGACGATGCTGATCACGACCGGCCCCCAGTAGGCGGAGGTGGCGGTGAGGGTGGACGCCACCCAGAAGCCGGCCGACATGGACAGGAGCCCGCCGGTGACCACGGCCTTGCTGCCGAACCGGAGGGCGAGACGTGCCGCAACGGGTGCCATGATGCCGGCGGCGACGGCGAAGGGCAGCGTGTGCACGCCCGCGGAGAGGGTGGAGTAGCCACGGACGAACTGGAAGTACTGCGTGATCAGG
The DNA here is from genome assembly GCA_903873135.1 of uncultured Actinomycetes bacterium. Taxonomy (GTDB): domain Bacteria; phylum Actinomycetota; class Acidimicrobiia; order Acidimicrobiales; family Microtrichaceae; genus SXMI01. The sequence goes on along the minus strand of CAIQNH010000070.1, from coordinate 2,053 downwards.
AAGATGAACCCGAAGAGTCCGAAGAAGGCGATCGCCACCGACAGGCTGGCCGCGGAGAACCGTGCGATGCGGAACACCCGCACGTCGAGCATGGGGTGGTCCCGGCGCAGCTCCCACAGGACGAACGCCACGAACAGGATGACCGTCACGACGAACCCGCCGATGGTCCGGGCCGAGGTCCAGCCGTAGCGGGGTGCCTCGATGACGGTGAAGACGAGCAGCACAACCGCGGCGACCGACACGACCAGGCCGAGCGGGTCGAGTCGACCGGCGTCGGGATCGCGGGTGCGGGGCACGAGCCGCCAACCGGCCAGGAGCGCGACGGCGACCACCGGCAGGTTGACCAGGAAGATCGACCCCCACCAGAAGTGCTCGAGGAGCCAGCCACCGCTCAGCGGTCCGAGGGCGACCGCCAGGCCCGAGACGGCGGACCAGATGCCGACGGCCTTGGCCCGTTCCGTCGGGTCGACGAACACATTGGTCAGGATCGCCAGCGTGGCCGGGAACACCATCGCCGCGCCGATGCCCATGGCGGCGCGTGCGGCGATGAGTCCGCCGGCGGTGGTGGCGAACGCAGCGAACGCCGACGTGCCGGCGAAGACCAGCAGTCCGGCCTGCAGCATGCCCTTGCGACCGAACCGGTCACCCAGGTTGCCGAACATGAGCAGCAGCGACGCGAACACCAGGCTGTAGGCGTCGACGATCCACTGCAGCTGGCTGGTCGTGGCCGACAGCTCGCGGCTGAGGGTCGGCAGCGCCACGTTGACGATGGTGTTGTCGACCACCACGAGGAACAGGCTCAGGCACAGCACCGGCAGGATCGCCCAGCGGCGTGGGTGGCCTGTCACCGGGTCGATGAAGTCGCGGTCCGGTCGGCCGACCGACGCACTGGGGAAGTTCGTCATGAGGTTCCTTTCGGAGTCCCGTGTCCGGGACCACCGGGACATAGTGGCACATTGTACCATAGTTAGCGTCACTGAGTTCCGTACAACGGGTGGCACACTGATCCACGTGACCGCACCGACCCGCCGCCGCACACGCTCCGTCGACGTCAGCGACCGGCTCGTCGCGGCGGCGGTGGCGCTGCTCGACGAGGCCGGCCCTCAGGCGATCACCGTCCGCGGCGTCGCCGAGCGGGCGCAGGTGTCACCGACCGGCGTCTACAACCACCTGGGTGGCAAGGACGGGATCCTGTCGGCACTGTTCGTGATGGGCTTCGAGGACCTGCGGACGGCCCTCGACGCCATCGACCTCGACGACCCGGTCGACGCACTGCTCGAAGGCGGGCGGCGCTACCGGGCACTCGCACTACGGCACCCTGGACGGTACGCGCTCATGTTCGAAGGATCCGGTGGACGCTGGCAGCCCACCGACGCCGACCGCGACCACGCCGTGTCCGGGTTCCAGGCGCTCGAGCGGCGGGTCGCAGCCGGCCAGGCCGTCGGGCGGTTCCGGCATGGCCGACCCACCGAGGTCGCCCAACTGGTGTGGAGCGCGGTGCACGGCCACGTCTCGTTGGAGCTGCGGGGGATGCTCTTCGTCGACGACGCCGACGAGTCCTTCGAGCACCTGCTCGAGATGGTCGTCGCCGGGATCACCGCGTGACGACCGGGTTTCCCACTGGAGCGAACCGGGCCCATGTCGAGGACCGAGGTCCTCAATGTGAACGTGCCCGGGCGCACGACCCGGGTCGACACCGACCCTGACGGCGCGGAACATGGTGCTCACGTTCCGTGCGGAGGTCTGGCTGTGGCCGGGCACCTCGCCGTGGCACTTGATCAGCCTGCCCGAGGATCTGGCAGATCTGATCGCTGCCAGCAGCACGGGCCGGGAACGGCGGTTCGGGAGTGTCCCGGTGGAGGTCACGGTCGGCGACATCACTTGGCGGACGTCGGTGTTTCCCGACAAGAAGTCGGGGACATTCCTGCTGCCGCTCAAGAAGCAGGTCCGTCAGCACCTCGGCTGCGCCGTCGGCGACACCCTCGAGGTCGAGATCCGGCCCACCGGACTCTGAGCGGGAGGTGCCGTCACCGCTGCGGTCGGACCAGGGTCT
>CAIQNH010000069.1 GCA_903873135.1 uncultured Actinomycetes bacterium | reverse complement strand
CCGCTCCTTCATGGCCTCGACGTGCGTGATCACGCCGATGGTGCGTCCGGTCGCGTGGAGCGCTTGGAGCGTCTCGATGGCGTCGTCGAGCGAGTCCGGGTCGAGGGCACCGAACCCCTCGTCGACGAAGAGCGCCTCGAATCTGTGCCCGCTGGCCACGCCGCCCTGACTGACCACGTCGGCGAGACCGAGGGCGAGCGCGAGCGAGGCCTGGAACTGCTCACCACCGGAGAGCGACGGCGTGCCGCGGGCCCGGCCGGTCTCGGCGTCGAACACCTCGAGCTCCAGGCCGTGTGCCGTCCGGGCGTCGGTCACCTGGCGTTTCACCCGGAGTGCGTACCGACCGTTGGTCATGGACCGCAGGTGCTCGTTGGCGGCGAGCGTGACACGCTCGAGCTCCTGGGCGAGCACCCACCGTTTGAGACTGAACCTGAGCGATCCGCCCTTGGCGCAGATCTCGTGCGCTCGAGTCACCAGCTCCAGCTCGGCGCGAGCCGACCCGGACTGCACGGACGTGTGCTCGTGCGCGGTGAGGTGGTCGCCGGCGCGGTCCACGGCAGCCTCGACCATGGTCTGCCGCTGGTTGAGCGACCGTGCTCGCGACTCAGCTGACGCTGCGGCGGTGCTCAGGGCCTCGACGTCGGGCGGTTCGTCGGGGATGTCGAGCTGCTCGAGTGCCTCGAGTGCCCCTGCCACCTCCTGGATCCGTTCGTTGAGCTTGGTCCGTTCCTCGAGGCGCGCGAGCTCGTCGTCCAGGTCGAGGAGCGCTGCGCCGGCCTCCGGCTCCGACTCGAACGGACTGGCCTCGAGCGCCGCCGCTGCGGTGCGCTGGGCCTGGGCGACGGCACCGTCGGTCCGGGTCCGGGTGGCGGTGGCCGCCTGGAGGGGTGCCACCAGCTGCCTGAGCGACTGGAGCTGGCTCCCCCTGGCCGTCACCTGATCGGGGTCGATGCCGCTCGCCTGATCGTCGGCGGCCCGCAGTTCCTCTCCCCGTCGGTCCAGCTCCTGTGCCGCCTGTTCCCGCTGTCCCTCCAGACCTGCGGCACCGGTGCGGGCCTCGTCCCGCTCGAGGACCAGCTGCTCCCGTTGCGCCGTCAGCTGCTGGAGGTCGTCGCGGGCTCGACCCGCTGCCGCCTCGGCCTCCTCGGCCTCGGTCACGGCACGGACCAGGTCGGCCTCGCTCACCGACTCGCGCTCGCCGAGCTGGAGGCGGAGCTCGACGACGGCCTGGGCTGCCCGAGCGCGTGACACCTCGGCGGCGTCTCGGAGGGCAGCGGCGGCGTCGACCTGATCCAGGTCCACCGGTTCGACGGCCGTGTCGGTGCCCGGCGACGGGTGCTCGACGCTCCCGCACACCGGGCACGGCTCGCCGTCGATCAGGTTCGCGGCCAGCTGAGGTACCTGGGTGGCCAGGTACTGCTGGAGGAGTCGGGCGTGGCGCTGGCCCTGTTCGACGTGGTCCTCCGACGCCCGTGACTCCTCGACCAGTGCCTCGTCGAGCTTCCGGCGGGCGTCGACCGCGGCGCGTGCGGCAGCGGTGCGCCCGGCGAGCTCGCCGGCGTCGAGTGCTCGGGTGGACACCTCGTCGATCCTGCGCTCGAGCTCGGCCACGGTCGACGCTGTGGACTGGGCGAGGTCGGTCTGCTCGGTGATGGACTGCTGCAGGGTCACCAGCCGCTGTTCGAGGTCGGTGACCTCGGCTCGGAGCCGCTGGGCGGCCCCGAGTCGATCGACCTGGACCCGGTGCTCCTCCTCGAGTCGGGCGAGCTCGTCCCGGAAGGCGGCCGGATCGACCACGGCGTCCTCGAGTCCCAGGGCGAGGAGGTGCGCTCGCGCGGACTCCACGACGCGCTCCTCCTCCTGGATCGCCGCCGTCAGCTGTTCCCGGGTGGCCACCAGAGCGGCGACGGCCTCGACCACCGGTCTGGCCCGGGCAGAGGACTCGGCGGCCTGTGCCGCCTCGGCGACCCTCGGTTCGTCGGCCCGCAGGCTGTCGAGCTCGGCACGGAACTCCTTGGCCCGGTCGAACCGACTGACGAGCTCCTCGGCCCGGGCGAGCTGGGTGGCGAGCTCTCCGGCGGACTCGGTGGCGGCCCGGGCGTCCTCGCGGAGCCGGGCGAGCGCGGTCGTGGCGACGGCGAGCCGTTGCTGCAGCGACTCCACGTCGGCGCCGTCCGTCCCTTCCGGTGGCTCGGCCTGATCGGGCTCGGCACCCGAGGCTGGCTCCCGGGGGTCGACCTCGTCGGATGCGTCGCCTGCTGCGAGCAGCTCCTCGGCCGTGTGGAGCTCGCTCTCGGCGGACGCGACGAGATTGCGGAGCTGCTCGTCGACCGCTCCGACCGACTGGGTCGCTGCGTCCCTGCGGCGCCTGAGGCCCTCGACCACCCCGTCGAACACCCGACCGTCGAAGAGCTGCTCGAGCAGGGCCTCACGGTCGCCCGAGCCGGCGAGGAGGAAGTCGGTGACCTTCGCCTGGGGGAGGAGCACGACGCGCTGGAACTGGGTGGCGCTCAGTCCCACGAGCTCCTGGATCCGGTGGTCGGCCTCACGGACACCGTTGGCGATCGACTCGGTCGAACCGTCGACCACCCGGGAGAGGGTGACCTTGGCCCGTTCCGTCACCCGGTCGGCCACTGCGGTCCTGCCCCGTCGTACCTGGGTGGGTGCCCGCTCGACGACGTAGGTCTCGTCGCCGACCTGGAAGGTGAGCCGCACCTCCGTCCGGTCGTCGAGGTCTGCGTGGTGGGACCTGATCTCGCCTGCTTCCTTCAGCGGCATGGTCCCGTAGAGCGCGAAGCTCATGGCGTCGAGGAGGGTGGTCTTGCCGGTCCCGGTGTCCCCGGCGACGACGAACAACCCGCGGTGCGCGAGCGCCGTGAAGTCGACCTCCACCCGTTCGGGGTAGGGACCGAATGCCTGGAACTCGATCCGGAGCGGTCTCACTGCTCGACCGCCTGGATGCTCTCCTCCACCACCGTCACCAGCAGGTCGCGCTCCTCTGCCGTCGGGGAGGCACCGTCGACGGCCTCCCAGAACTGCACGACCGCGTCGAGGGGGGAGAGCTCGCGGATGTTCGCCGGAGCCTCGCTCGGGGTGTCCCCGTCGGCGAGCGGGGCGAGCCGGACCTCGACGACGAACGGGTAGACCTGGAGCAGTTGGGCCTTGGCCTCCGTGACCACACCCCGGTCGGTCACCGTGGCCTGGACGAATGCGTCGTGGGCCTCGGGGAACCGGTCGCGTCGGAGGAGCTCCTCGATCGTCCCGCTGATCCGGCGCACCGGGCGTCCGACCGGGACGGGCACCTCCTCCACCTCGCAGGTGCCGTCGGGGGCGAGGTCCACGAGGGTGATGGACTTCGGGTGCTCCTCGGAGAACGAGTAGGGGAGCGGGGTCCCCGAGTAGCGGACGTGACCGTGGTCGACCGACACGCTCTGGGGACGGTGGAGGTGGCCGAGCGCCGTGTAGGAGAACCCGGAGAACACTTCGCCGGGAACCTGGCCGGTCCCGCCGACCTCCAGGCGGCGTTCGGACTCGGACTCCTGACCTCCGGTCACGAAGGCGTGGGCCACGGCGAGCGAACGCACGCCCCGCAGCTGCGGCCGGGCGAGGGCCACGGCGTCGGTGAGGACCGACTCGTGGGTGCGCCGGCCCCGTCGCTCGAGGAGGAGTTGGACGGTGTCGCCCGACGGGTCACCGTCGCCGGTCCCGTCCGACGAGTCGGCGGCGTCGGGACGCTGCTGCCCGAAGGAGTCGGGAGCGCTCTGCGGGTGCAGGAACGGGAGCAGCACCAGGTCGAGGGGACCGTCGACGTGGTCGAGCTGAACCACCTCGCCCACCCGGTCGTACCCGCCCCGCAGCACCAGTCCGCTGTGGTCGAGCAGCTCCGAGTAGGCGGCCACCCGGTCGGCGGCGTCGTGGTTGCCGGTGATCGCGACGACGCGGATCCCGGCGTCGAGCAGGCGACGGACCGTCGTGCGGAACAGGTCGATGGACTCGGTGGGGGCGACGGCCCGGTCGTAGATGTCGCCGGCGATCACCACCAGGTCGCACCCCTGATCGTCGACCATCTCCACGAACCAGTCGCAGAACCGGGCCTGGTCCTCGCGGAGTGACACCTCGCCGAAGGACCGGCCGAGGTGCCAGTCGCTGGTGTGCGCGATCCTCACGTGCGGGTCGGGTCGAGGGTGGTGAACACGGTTGCTGACGCTACACGGGTGCTGTGACACGGCAGCCGGGACACTCCCACCCCCCCCCACACCCACCCCCCCACCCCCCCGAACTTGTACCGCTGATTCGCCCCTGCGCAACGAGGCGTACAAGATCGGGGGGTGGGTGACGGACCGTTCGACCGCGACGCCGTGCAGTCGTTCGTCGAGGACGGCTACGCCGTGCTCCGCAGCGCGCTGACTGCCGACGAGGTGGCCGAGATCAACGCACAGCTCGTCGGCTTCGCCCGAGGTGAGTACCCGTCGACGACCGCACCGCAGCTCCCGCCGGATGCGAGCGACGCCGACGCGCTGGCGAGCGTGCTCGCCGTCCACTTCCCGCACTGGGTCAACGAGACGATCCTCCGCTACGTCACTCACCCGATCGTCGCCGGTGGTGCCGGCCAGCTCGCCGGAGCGCACCTGCCGTGGTGGGACGGCGCCACCAAGTGCATGCAGTCCATGTTGTTCGTGAAGCCGCCGGGACTCCCCGGTCAGGCCTGGCACCAGGACGAGCACCACATCCCGACCCGCGACCGCTCGCTGCTGGGAGCGTGGATCGCCCTCGACCCCGCCACCCGGGAGAACGGCTGCCTCTGGGTGCTCCCCGGCTCCCACCGCACCGGCTACCTGTACCCGGTGCGCCCCCACGGACTCCCCGACGAGTTCGATCCGGCCGAGGAGTCGTACGGGTTCGAGGCGGACCACCCCGACTCCACGGCCGTGCCGGTGGAACTGGAGGCCGGTGACGTCGTGTTCCTCCAGGGTCACCTGCTCCACCGATCCCTCCGCAACCGTTCCTCGGGGTACCGACGTGCACTCGTGAACCACTACATGAACGCGTGGTCCGAGCTGCCGTGGGATCTCAGTCGGGCCGAGGCGGTCAGGGACTGGCGTGTGGTCGTCCCCACGAGCGGGACCGATCCGTACGGTTGGAAGGGGTACGAGGATCCGCCCCGGACGGTCTGGTTCCGTCCGTCCGAGTAGACCGGACGTCTCGGACCCGACGACCGCCCACGCCCCCGAACTCGTACGGCTGGTTCGCCTGGGCGCAACCAGCCGTACGAGTTCGGCAAGGGGTCAGGCTGCGGCCAGCGCCTGCTGTGCGAACCGCTCCAGATTCGAGCGAACCTGGTCCTGGGACAGCGACGAGGAGTAGAGCACGAACGCCGTCGCGTCGTCGCCCTGACGGACGAGGAGCGTCGGTCCGGCGTAGGTCTCGGAGCGGAGGAACACGGCCGCGTCGCCGAGCCCCGCCACCTCCTCCACGCCGCCGCTCGAGGCGACGGCCCGATTGAACTCGACGGCTCCCGGGTCGGCGACGATCGCAACGGTGTCGAGATCGACCAGGTCCGGGGACTGCTCGTACTGCTGGACCCAGGAGCACGACGGCGGCCCGTCGACCTCGGGGACCGGTGGGAGGGCCGGTCGACCGAGTGCCTCACCGGCCTGGTCGACGGTGATCACGACGCAGACCTCCTCGGGGTCCACCACGCCGTCGCGGTCGACCTCGACGCCGGACCCCTCGGGTGCCACGACCTGTGGCGAGGTGTCACCAGGGGGCGGGGGGATCGACGACGGAGTTGCAGCATCGTCACTGCCGCACCCCGACAGCACGGTCGCTGTCAGGAGCAGGGCCGCCACCGTCCAGATCGTCGCCCGGGTTCCGGAGGTCCTGATGCTGCTGGTCACGTCTCGCCTCCCGTCGTTCGGTTCCGAGGTCGGGTGGTCCCGGTGCGGGATCCGTCGTCTCACTCTGCCACGGAGGCAGGCGTGGGATCCGCTGCGCGGAGCCCGGCTCAGTGGGTCGGAGGGTCGAACGGGTTCCAGACCTGGTCCCGCACGGCCAGCAGGTCGGTGACCGTCGGGAAGCCCACGGCACCGGCTCGCAGCGCATCCAGGGTGGCCTGGCGGTTGTTCGTCCGGACGGCAGCGCCGTCCTGAGCGGCCGGGTCGACCCAGACGGCGGCCACCAGGACCAGGTGGACGACCTCGGTCGGATCCACCAGGCCCTCGTCGAGGGCGGCCACCACTCCCTCGGCCACCCCCGACTGCGCCGGCCCCCACGTCAGTTCGGCGTGGCGTCGACCGTCGCCGTCGTCGGCCACCGTCGCCTTGGGGACGAACAGGGTGGGTGGCTGCACGGCGAGACCGGGCTGGGCCACGACGAGGAACGGCGTGTGTCCGGCGGTGGGAGAGGCGAGCGCCGTGGTGAAGGCGGCGCCGACCGGCCCGTCGCGCTCGCCGAGCACGGTGTTGACGTGCGCCGCCTCGGCGCCGGAACCAGCGAACCCCTCGCCCACGAGCATCACGGTGTGGCACCTCCGTCGGCTGTCGTCCACGGGACCTCCCGCGGCGTGGTGCGGCCGTAGCGTACGAGCTTCAGCAGTTCGCTCGAGTCGGTGCCGGCCCGGGTGTCGAACGCCAGCAGGCCCACGAGCCGGGACGGTCCGGACTCGATCGGGGTCACCCGGTGCATCGACCAGCGACCGGCGAAGACCAGGAGGGTCCCGGGATCGAACGGGAGCCGCGTGACCCGGTCCGTGGATCCGTCGAGGACGGCCCGCACGTCGTCCAGCGCGTCGTCGGACGCTGAGCGCAGCCCCGCGGCGACCTCGAAGTGCCCACCGTTGCCGGCCGGTCGGATCGACAGCGAGGTCACGAAGTCCGTCTGGTCGAAGTGCCACCCGAGCTCGTCGCCGACCGTCATGTCGGCCACGTTGAGCGAGCCGAGCGGGTCGGCGTACGGGTGCAGCTCGTCGAGGCCCAGGACGAGTCGGACGAACTCCCGCAGCGGCGCCCACTCGTAGAGCTGGCGGAGCGCGTGGGTGGGCGGGATGCAGTCGGAGGCGACGGCCCGGAGCGAGGAACGGACCATCCGGGCACGCGGGTCGGAGTGGTCGAGGCCGTCCTCGGGGAGCCCGAGGTAGACGGTGTTGGTGACCTCGGAGTGGTGTCCGTCGGCGGCGACGGCGTCGCACTCACCGGCCATGCGCTCGACGGCCTCGGCCCTGACGAAACCGGGCAGCGCCGCCACGCCGTCCCGAGCGAAGTCCGCAGCGGGACCTGCGGCGAGGTCGACCCGGGAGTCCGCTCGGTCGATCGGGTAGCGGTCCAGGTCGACGATCGACGCCGCTGACACCGTCAACCGCCGCTCTGGGTGGTCGGGAGGTTCCGCACAGCCGGATCGTACCGGTGCCCGACCCTGCCACCGCCGAACTCGTACCGCTCGTTGCGCTGGAGCGAATCAGCCGTACGAGTTCGCAAGGGGGGGTCTCGGCTCGATGCGATGGTGGTCACGAGAGGGAACTCCCGGGACTCCCGGTACCGTGGTCGTTGTCGTTGCGTTGAGCGTGACTCGGGAAGGGAGTCGGCTCGATGCAGAGTGAAGGAGCGGACACGACGGGCGGTTCCCACCGTCGAGTCGATCTGACCCCCGGCGGTCGCCGTGACCCACTGCTCTCGCGGCCGCAGCGGGCGTTCGCCGCCGGTCTGGCGGTGCTGATGGTCCTCACGACCCTCCAGGCATCCCGGGCGTTCGGCTCCGCGGAGCAGGCCGCCGAGGCCACGACCGGCGCCCAGACGACCACCCTCCTGGTCGGGTACACGCAGCGGGAGAGCCTGGCGACACTCGTGGCAGTGGAACGCTGGCTGCTCGGTCAGGCCACCCGCAGGGACGTGCAGATCGCCCGGGGACTGCTGGAGCGTCGGCTCAGCACCATGGACGGTGACGGGACCGCCGCCCACGAGCTCGTGGGCGACGAGTACCACGCTGCCCTGTACGGACTCGACGACGCCCTGACCGCAGCACCCCCGGGCATCCTGCCGCCCGGGGAGCGGATCGAGGCTGCCCAGCGGGTCGAGCCGACGGTCGTGTCGTTCGCCGAACAGTCCAAGTTCCTCACCGACCGGTACCAGAACTACGCCGAGCAGGTCCTGTCGACGACGTCAGGGGAGGCTCGCCAACAGATGCAGCTCCTGCTCGTCATCCTGGGCACGGCGGTGGCCGCCGGAGTGATCCTGGTGCTCTGGTTGGCTCGGGGCGTTCGGGCCCGGTACCGGGCGGCGGCGATCCTCGAGCACCGGGCGACCCACGACTCCCTCACGGGTCTCCTCAACCGTCACGAGATCCTGAACCGGGTGCACGTGGCGATCCGCGCCGAGGGCTGCCCGGGGTCGATCGCCCTGCTGTTCGTCGACCTCGACGGTTTCAAGCAGGTCAACGACGACCTCGGTCACAAGGCCGGGGACCACCTGTTGGTGGAGATCGGCGGCCGGCTCCAGTCGATGATCGCCGACGATCCGTCGAAGATCGTGGGTCGGCTGGGAGGTGACGAGTTCGTCATCCTGTGCGCCCGGGTCCAGGAGGCCTCCGAGGCCGAGGCGGTCGCCATGCAGGCGATCCTGGAGATCAGCCGGCCGGTCGACGTCGGGGGGACCGCCGCCGTGGTGGGCGCATCGGTGGGCATCGCCATCATGGAACCGGAGGCGGCCTCGCCGGAGGACCTGATGCGCAACGCCGACCTGGCGATGTACCGGGCGAAGCGGGCCGGCGACGGCAGCTTCCACCTCCACTGCGAGGAGCCCGACGGTTCGTCGGACGAGGACGTGATGACCCAGCTCCACCGACGTCGTGCCTACCGGGACCTCGAGGACGGGTCGCCCGAGTCGCAGCGTCTCGTCGGGCGCAGCGAACCCAACCTGCCCTGAGTCGGTCCCTGCACGCAGCCGGTCGGTCTGGCCCCCGGGTTCCTGTGGCGGCCGTCGATCGGGGATGCGTGGCTACCATGCCGGTCCGGTCCGCACCGAGGGTCGTTGGGGACCCACACCGAGGGGGCAGACGTGCGACGACGGACGTGGTGGGTGGCGGTGCTGGCCGTGGGACTGCTGGCCGCAGGGTG
>CAIQNH010000068.1 GCA_903873135.1 uncultured Actinomycetes bacterium | reverse complement strand
CCACGGCGTCGGCGATCTCGGTGCGTCCGTGGCCGACGACGCAGTACCAGAGCGAGGCGAGCGCGTCGACGTACTCCCGACCGTCGCTGTCCCAGACGAGCGCACCCTCGCCGCGGACGTTCTCGACGAAGCGGTCGGCGGCGGGGCGGGCGAACGGGTGCAGGAACGGGGGCAGGTGGTCGGTCACGGTCGGTGTCTCGGTCGGTGTCTCGGTCGGTTCGTCGTGGTCTCGTTCGATCGGGAGAGCTCGTGGGGTGCGCCGCGCCCGCTCAGAGGTGGGCGGTCGGGGCGACGACGGTCTCGCCGAATCCGGTGAGCGACGCCTCGGGGTCGGCGAGGAACATCAGCGACGGCACGATCACCCGGTCCACACCGGCGGCGGCGAGCTCCTCGACCGCTGCGACCGGGTCGCTGCCGAAGATCCGCTCGTCGCCGAAGGTGATCTCGATGCGTTCGGGATCCCGCCCGCAGTCGGCCGCGGTCTGGCGGACGATGTCGCCGAGTTCGGCGATGTCGCCCTTGCCGGGGAAGAACCCGTCGCCCAGCCGACCGGCGCGCTCGGCTGCAGCCCGACTGTGACCCCCGACAGTGATGGGCACGCGACCGTTGGCCGGCTTCGGGTTCACGCTCACCCCGGCGAAGTCGACGAAGTCCCCGTGGTACTCGGTGTGGTCGGCGTCCCACAGGGCCCGCATGGCCTCGATGTACTCGTCGGTCCGGGCCCCGCGACGCTCGAACGGGATGCCGAGCGCGTCGAACTCCTCGCGGAGCCAGCCCACGCCGATCCCGAGCTCGACGCGACCCCCGGTCAGGTGGTCGATCGTGGCGACCTCCTTGGCCAGCACCACGGGGTTGCGCTGGGGGAGGATCAGGATGCCGGTGGCCAACCGGATGGTCTCCGTGACCGCGCCCACCCACGTGAGCCAGACCAGGGGGTCGGGCAGCGAGGTGTCCGGCGTCATGGCCATCTTGCCGCTCGAGTCGTAGGGGTAGGCCGACCCGTAGTCGTCGGGGTACACGACGTGCTCGACGGTCCACAACGACTCGAAGCCTGCCTGTTCGGCGGTCCGGGCGAGCTGCGACAGCCCCGGCTCCTCGGCGAAGGTGAGGATGTTGGCGAACGCGATGCCGAACTTCACGGTGCACTCCCTGGGTCGGTTGGGCGCAGTCTTCCAGACGCCCGAGCTGCTCGCCTCGTCCGTGCCGGTCCGTCCGGTACCGTGCGGGCGTGGTGGAGCCCGGACCGAGCCGTCAGGAGGTCCTGGCCGAGCTGACCGGGCCCGGCCAGCCGTTCGAACTCGTGGAGCTCCCGACCCGTCGGGGACCCCACCGTCGCTTCGTCCACGCCCCGGACACCCTGTGGGACGTGGTGTCCGGGGCGTCCAGCGACGCCGAGTACTACGTGTTCGGCGACGAGCGCTGGACCTTCGCCGACACCCACCGTCGGGCTGCGGCGCTCGCCCGGGCGCTCGTCGACGACCACGGGGTCGTTCGCGGTGACCGAGTGGCCATCTCCATGCGCAACTACCCGGAGTGGATCGTCGGCATGGCCGCGTGCGCTGCGGTCGGCGCGGTCGCCGTCGCCGTGAACTCCATGTGGAGCGCCGAGGAGTTCCACTTCGGACTGCGCGACTCCGGCGCCACGGTGCTCCTCGCCGACGGCGAGCGCGTCGCCCAGCTCGCCGGCTGGAGTGGATCGCTGCCGTCGGTGCTCGCCGTGCACGTCGACGACTCCCAGCTCGAACGGGCCGGCCGGGAGGTGGGTGACCTGCGTTCGGTGCTCGACGCCGGACCTGCCGACGCCACGCCGCCGGCGGTCGAGGTCGGACCCGACGACCCGGTCACGATCTTCTACACCTCGGGTTCCACCGGACTGCCCAAGGGGGTGCTCTCGTCGCACCGCCAACTGGTGCACGCCCTGCTCTCCTGGGAGCTCGACACGCTCCTCGCCGCCCGGCTGGCCGCTGCCGCTCGTCCCGACGTCGAGCAGCGGCCGCCGACCCCACGTCGGCAGACCACCTCGCTGCTGGCGGTGCCCCTGTTCCACGTCACGGGCTGCCACGCCGTCGCGCTGTTGAGCTTCCGGGCTCAGCGCCGGGTGGTGGCCATGCCCCGGTGGGACGCGGCCGAGGCGGCGAGGCTCATCGAGGCCGAGCGCGTCGACTCCTTCGTCGCCACGCCGGCGATGGTGGCGGACCTGCTCGAGGAGGCGGCCACCTCGGGTCGGGACCTGTCGTCGCTGCGTCTCGTCGGCGGCGGTGGCGCACCACGTCCCCCGGAGCAGGTGCGGCGTATCGGGTCGTCGTTCGACCGGGCGGCACCCAACAACGGCTGGGGCATGACCGAGACCAACGCCATCGGTGCCGGGGTCACCGGTGGCGACTACCGGGACCGTCCCGACGTGGCCGGGCGGTCGTCGGCGATCCTCGACCTGCGAGTGGTCGACGACGAGGGTCGCGTGGTCCCGGCGGGGGAGCCCGGGGAGCTGCAGGTCCGGGGAACCTCGGTGTTCGAGGAGTACTGGGGGCACCCGGAGGCCACGGCTGCATCGTTCGTCGACGGCTGGTTCCGGACGGGCGACGTGGCGAGCATCGACGACGAGGGCTTCGTCCGGATCGTCGACCGCATCAAGGACCTCATCATCCGGGGCGGGGAGAACATCGGCTGCGGTCAGGTGGAGGCGGCGCTGGCGACGCACCCGAACGTGCGCGAGGTCGCCGTCTACGCCGTGCCCGACGAGCGACTCGGCGAGGAGGTGGGTGCGACGGTCTTCGGGCCCGCCGGGCTGGACCCGGAGGAGTTGCAGGCCTACCTGGTCGGACGGATCGCCGACTTCGCCATCCCCCAGTACCTGACGGTCACGATGGTCCCGTTGCCTCGCACCGCGACCGGCAAGATCCTCAAGCGGCAGGTCCAGCAGGAGGCGCTCGCCGACCTGCGGGCCGCCGGCCTCCTGCGCTGAGTCGCCCGCTCGCCCCGTGGCGTTCGACCCGGTAGGGTCCGGCGCGGGGAACACCACGGACGGCCGGCCCGGCCGGACGTCAGGGGCGCAACGGCCCGGGCCCGACCCCTCCGGGGAGCGTCCGGGCCATCGCCTCCGCCCGGCTTTCGATAGGCATGACCGATCGAAACCGTTGGATCTATCCATTGGAAATACCGATGGTGCGCTCGTAGGTTGCAGACGTGGCCGGGATCCACCCGGACCACGCAGCAACCGAGAACAGGAGCGCATGCCACATGGCCACCATCAACTCCGAGGTCCTCCCCTTCGAGGCCACGGCCTTCCGCAAGGGCGAGTCCGTCACCGTCACCGACGCCGACATGAAGGGCAAGTGGTCGGTGGTGTTCTTCTACCCGGCGGACTTCACCTTCGTGTGTCCGACCGAACTGGGTGACCTCGCCGACCACTACGCCGAGCTCCAGGGCATGGGTGTCGAGGTCTTCTCGGTCTCGACCGACACCCACTTCGTCCACAAGGCCTGGCACGAGGCGTCCGACACGATCGGCAAGATCGACTACTTCATGGTGGGCGACCCGAGCGGCACCATCACCAACAACTTCGGTGTCATGCGCGAGGGTGCCGGTCTGGCCGACCGCGCCACCTTCGTGATCGACCCGGACGGCGTGATCCAGATGCTCGAGATCACCCCCGAGGGTGTCGGCCGGAACGCTGCGGAACTCGTCCGCAAGATCAAGGCCGCCCAGTACGTGCGCGAGCACCCGGGCGAGGTCTGCCCCGCCAAGTGGGAGGAGGGCGCGGCGACGCTGGCGCCGTCCCTCGACCTGGTCGGCAAGATCTGACCGGGCACCGCTGACCGGACGACGTCCGGTCCACCCTCCGGCGACGGTCGGTCTCCGGCGGGCGGGTGCGATGGGGCACCGCTCGCCGGAACCGGCGGTCTCGCCGGAACGACCACACTCGACCACCCCCCCGCAGAGGAGGCGACCGTGCTGGACGACGCCATCCGGACTCAGCTCCGGGAGCACTTCACCAGGATCACCGTGCCCGTCGAGCTCGTCTCGTCGCTCGACGACGGGCCGAAGTCCACCGAGCTGGCCGAGCTGCTCGACGGACTGGCCGAGCTCTCCGACCGCATCACCGTCCGTCGGGCCGACGACGACCGGCGGCGCCCGTCGTTCGCCATCGTGCGGACCGGCACCGACGTGCAGGTCCGCTTCGCCGGGATCCCCGGCGGCCACGAGTTCACCTCGCTGGTCCTGGCCATCCTGCAGGTCGGCGGGCACCCGGGTGCCATCAGCGACGACGT
>CAIQNH010000067.1 GCA_903873135.1 uncultured Actinomycetes bacterium | reverse complement strand
CCGAGCGGCGCGTCCTGTACCTCGGTCATGTGGATGCTCTTGGCCGAACCACAGCTCGCGTCGACGAACTCGCGGGCGTCGATCGCCCGGGCGACCTGGGCGGGCCAGTTGGTGCGGGAACGGCCGCAGTCGATCGGATCGCCGTACGGCTCGGGCAGGAGCGGGCCGGAGACGTAGGAGTCACCGAGGGACACGTAGCGGAACGGACCGGTGGCGTCGGCACGCGGCCCGGACACCGACGGCGCGCACGCCACCGCCCCCACGACCGCGAGCGAGGCGACCAGCCCCACCAGCGTCGCCACTCGACGTCCCGAGACCGCTGCACGCTCCGGATCCACGCCCTACCTCCCACACGACCGAGCTGACCGACGACCCGGACGGGACTTGGTCAGGAACCCTCACCAGAAGGTACCGCACCCTGCGGGACGAGTCACCCGTCGCGGGGCCCCGTCGCGGGCTCAGCAGCCGGGGAGCTCGGACTCGAGCGGGGCCGCCAGCACGGTGAACGGGTACGCGACGGCGTTGCCCGAGTCCGGATCGCGAGCCGCGACCAGACCCACCGCCCGGCCCGCCGAGTCGACCACCACGCCACCCGACACGCCGCTCGCAGCCGGGACGTCCACGAGGAGCACCGTCACGTCGCCGCCGTCGTCGACCCGCTCCTCGATCGAGACCACCCGACCCGGCGACGAGACGAACGCCCCGTCGGGGAACCCGGCCACGACGACCTCGTCGCCGACCAGCGGCGTGGGTGCCGCCGGCAGTGCCGCAGCGGTGTCGGCCAGCCCGGCGATGCCCAGCGTCGCCGCGTCACGATCCCTGACGGCGCCCTCCACCGGCGCACCCACCAGCGACCCGTCCGGCAGGACCACCTGGGCGTCGCTCGACCCGGCGACCACGTGACGGTTGGTCATGGCCGTGGGGCCACCGCCCAGGTCGACCAACGACACGGTGCCCTGACGATCGAACCCGCACCCGGTCGAACGCACCTCGAGCACGGCGGACCGGAGGCGGGACTCGAGCTCGGCCGGGACGAGCGGCCGGACCTCCGTGGCGCCTGCGACCTCGGCCGAGGGCGCCAGCGGGGCCGCAGCGGCGGTCGTCGGAGCGGCGACCGGGGCCTCGGACCCGCAGGATGCCACGAGCGCGAACGTCGTGGACACGGCGACCACCCCCACCGTCAGGGCCCCGATCGGAAAGCGACGACGCACGCGTCCAGCCAACGTCACGACGGACCCTCCCGCAACCGGGGAGAACTACCCGGCCGACCGCAGCTCACGAACCGTCCCGGTAGCGACGCCACAGCTCGTCGACCGCCACCGTGGCCGGGACGACGCCCGCAGCCACGTCACGCTCGACCTCGTCCAGCAGGCCACGCACAGCCGGGTCGGCACGCAGGGATGACCGCAGCCGGTCGTCCAGCATCGACCACATCCACGCCACCTGCTGGGTGGAGCGCCGGGCTGCGAACTCGCCGGTGGCCGTGGTCCGCTCCCGGTGGATCCGCACCTGGGTCCACAGCTCCTCGAGGCCCGTGTTGGTCGTGGCGGAGCAGGTCAGCACCGGCGTGGTCCAGGTGGGCGAGGCCGACCCGACCAGGTGCAGGGCCGTGCGGTACTCGGCTGCGGCCAGCTCGGCCCGGGCCACGTTGTCGCCGTCGGCCTTGTTGATCGCGACCAGGTCGGCGAGCTCGAGGACGCCCTTCTTGATGCCCTGCAGGTCGTCCCCGGCGCCGCTCAGCATGAGCACCACGAAGCAGTCGACCATGCCGGCGACGACCGTCTCGGACTGGCCGACGCCGACGGTCTCGACGAGCACCACGTCGAACCCGGCCGCCTCGCACACGAGGATCGTCTCGCGGGTGGCCCGGGTCACCCCGCCGAGCGTCTCGCCCGCCGGCGACGGTCGGATGAACGCAGCCGGGTCGACGGCCAGGCGCTCCATGCGGGTCTTGTCGCCCAGGATCGACCCGCCGGTCCGGGAGCTCGTCGGATCCACCGCCAGGACGGCCACCCGCAGGCCGTCGGCGGTCAGGTTGACGCCCAGCTGGTCGATGAAGGTGGACTTGCCCACCCCCGGGACCCCCGTGATGCCGACCCGGTGGCTGCCCCCGGCATCGGGGAGGAGGGCGCGGAGGACCTCGCCCGCCACCTCCCGGTGCTCGGGGTTGCTGCTCTCGAGCAGGGTGATGGTGCGGGCCAGCACCGTCCGGTCGCCCGCCCGCACGCCGTCGACGTACTCGTCGGGACTCAACGTCAACGCCACGACCGCAGCGTACCGGTGGGGGTGGTCGACGCCCCCGGCCCGCGGCCGGACGGCCGGGCCGTGTCGTCGCCCCACGGCGTTCGGCCTCGGGCCGTAGCCTCACGGCGGGACGCAGACCCCGGGCGCGCCGGTGCCCGGGCCGAGCAGACGAGGACTCCGACACGTGGTGACGACACCAGACCGATCCGACGACCGACCCGGGCCGCTCCGTGCGACCCACCGACGAGTGGGACTGCTCGCCGTCGCGTGCGGTCTCGCCGTGCTCGCCGCCTGCGGCGGCGGGGAGTCGGCCTCCTCGACGTCCACCACGGCGCCCGAGGCCACCAGCTCGGTGCCCGACGGCGCAGGTGACCCGCCCGGACCCGGCCCGGTCAGCGCCTACGACGACCCGGCCAACTGGCTGTGCCGCCCGGACCTCGACCAGGACCTGTGCGACGTCGACCTGGACGCCACGCTCGTCCGGGCCGACGGCACCACCGAGGTCCAGCCGTTCACCCCAGCGACCGACGCCCCGATCGACTGCTTCTACGTCTACCCGACCATCTCGGGGGATCCGCCCCCCAACGCCGACCGGACGCCCGGGCCCGAGGAGGCCAACGTCGTCGCCAACCAGTTCGCCCGGTTCGGCGAGGTCTGCCGGACGTTCGCCCCGTCGTACCGGCAGGTCCCGCTCCAGGGGCTCGCTGCGCTCAGCGGGTCGACGACGACG
Organism: uncultured Actinomycetes bacterium; assembly: GCA_903873135.1. GTDB lineage: Bacteria > Actinomycetota > Acidimicrobiia > Acidimicrobiales > Microtrichaceae > SXMI01. Next base: position 764 of record CAIQNH010000067.1, on the reverse strand, counting down.
ACCGTGCCCGGCGCCCCGGTGCCGTTCGAGGTCGCCTACGCCGACGTGCTCGACGCCTGGCAGCAGTACCAGCGGACCGACGGCGTCGACCGGAGGTTCGTGCTGATCGGCCACTCGCAGGGGGCGGGTCACCTCCGCCGGTTGATCGCCGAGGAGATCGACGACGACCCGGCCGTGCGCGACCGCATGGTCTCGGCCCTGCTCATCGGCAGCGGCACGCCGGCACCCGGCTCCCCCGAGGCGTTCGCCAACGTCCCCCCGTGCACCGAGGCCACCCAGACCGGGTGCGTCGTGAGCTACGCCACGTTCGAGTCGACCCAGCCGCCCGGCGACGACAGCCTCTTCGGCCGTCCCCGGTCGGGTGAGGGCCGGGTGCTGTGCACCAACCCGGCGGCGCTCGGCGGCGGGTCGGGGCCGCTCGACTCGTACTACCCGGCGGTCGTCCGACCCGAGACGACGACCCCGTTCGTCCGACTCGAGGGCTGGTGGGACGGACGCTGCGTCAGCGACGACCGGTTCGACTGGCTGCAGGTCACGAGCACGTGGACCCCGGAGGACCGTCGCCCGGCCGACCTGGGTGGACGCATCACGCCCCAGTGGGGGCTCCACCTGGTCGACGTCAACGTGGCGCTCGGCAACCTCCTCGACCTGGTGCGCTCCCAGTCCGGCCAGACCTGACCCCCCCGTTCCCCCCCCCCACAGCCCAGCGCCCCCCACAGCCCCCCAGCGCCCCCCACAACCCTGCTTTGTGGTGCGAGCGACAT
>CAIQNH010000066.1 GCA_903873135.1 uncultured Actinomycetes bacterium | reverse complement strand
CGTCGTCGTGGTGGTTTCGGGGACCGTCGTGGTCGTGGTCTCCGGAACCGTCGTCGAGGTGGTTCCTGGCGGAGGCGTCGTGGTCGTCGTGGTCTCCGGGACCGTCGTCGTCGTGGTGGTCTCCGGAACCGTCGTCGTCGTGGTCGTGGTCTCCGGAACCGTCGTCGTCGTGGTGGTGGTCTACGGGACCGGCGTCGTGGTCGTGGTGGGGGTCTCCGGAACCGTCGTCGTGGTGGTCTCCGGAACCGTCGTGGTCGTGGTCGTCACCGGCACGGTCGTGGTCGTGGTCGTGGTCGACGACGTGGTGGTCGTGGGCGGGAGCAGGTTGCAGTCCGCGTCGACGATCGACGACGGCCAGTTCTTGCCCGGGTAGGAGTCGAACGGCGGGATGATGTCGTCGTCGTGCGTGTCGTGCCCGTTCGCACCCTGGATCTGCGACTTCGGCACGCTCAGCTTGACGTAGGGATTCGTCGAGCTCGACGTGGCGTGACAGATCGTGACCTTGGAACCCGACGTCGTGGTCGTCACCGGCACGGTCGTGGTCGTGCCAGCAGGCGGAAGCGTCGTGGTGGTCGTCACCGGCACGGTCGTGGTCGTCGGCACCGAGGTCCTGGTCGTCGGCACCGACGTGGTGGTCGTGGCCTCGGGGGCGACCGTCGTCGTGGATTCGGGAACCGTCGTCGTGGTCGTCACCGGTACGGTCGTGGTCGCGGTCGGGACCGTGGTCGACGTCGTCGTGGTCGGAGCCGACGATGCCGCCTGACAGAGAATGACGTGCGAGATGTCCTTGCCGGACGAGTGGCGGTAGTTCTGGCCGGACTGCGGCCCAGGGACCAACTGGTTCGACTGCGCACCCGAACCCGCCTTGATGACCAGGAGCGTCCACGCGTTGCCGGCCGACGGCGTCGGCATGGTGAACGGAGTCGGCACCGGCTCCTGCTTGGTGCACGACCCGTAGGTCGCGCCGTCGAAGTACGACGGAGCGTTGTACTCGGGGTCCATCGGCAGGTACGACGACGGCACCGTGGTCGTCGGCGCGACCGTCGTCGTGGTCGACGAGGCCGGGGCCACCGTGGTGGACGTCGTGGGTGCAGTGGTCGACGTCGTCGTCGGAGCGACGGTGGTGGTGGTCGTCGTCGTCGACGTGGTCGTCGTGGTGGTGGTCGACGTCGGCGCGGTGGTCGTCGTGGTCGTCGGCCTCGGCGGCGGAGCAGCGGCGGCGTCGACGCTCCACGGCAGCACGGAGGCGACGGCGACGACCGCCGCGAACGCACCGAGGAGCCGTCGAACGCCCACTCCCTGCTGACTCGAATCCACCGCCACGTCCCCGAGGGTGGAGTGGATCCACGCCGAGGTCAAGTCTCTCGACCGTGCCTCCGTGGGTGGATCCCCCATCCGACCCCTGAGGTGCCGGAAATCAGGCGGACTCGAGCACCACGTCGGCGACGAGCTCCTCGCATCGGCGGGAGTCGTTCCATGAGAGCTGGAGCTGCTTCGCTCGCCGGAAGTAGAGCTGGATCTCGTACTCCAGGGTGAATCCCACGCCACCGAAGACCTGCTGCGCCATGGCGGTGACATCCCGGAAGGTGTTGCCGGCGAACAGCTTCGACATGGGTGCGAGTCGCCGCAGCGGTCGGCCCGTCGAGTCCGCCCACGCGGCCTCGTAGGTCAGGAGCTTGGAGCCGTCGACGCTGGTCCTGGCGTCGGCCAGGTAGTGCGAGATGGCCTGGAAGGCACCGAGCGGCTTGTCGAACTGTTCCCGGTCCTTGGCGTACTGGTTGGTGATCTCCAGGGCGTACTCGGCGCCGCCGTTCGCCTGGGCGGCGACGAGCACCATCGCCTGCTCCATGACCTTCGACCACGTGACCCACCCGGAGTCGGCGTCGCCGATCCGGGCGGTCGCCGGCACCCGGACCCCGTCGAACGTGACGCGGTACTGCGTGTCGGCAGCCAACGAGTGCTGCTGGTCGAGCGCGACGCCGGCAGCGTCCGTGGGAACCATGAACAGGTCGATCGCCGTGGGGTCCGCACCTGTCCGTGCGAGGACCAGCAGACGATCTGCCGCCGACGCGAACCTGACGTGCGCCTTCGTCCCGTCGAGCACCACATCGTCGCCGTCCTGCCGGGCGGTCAACTGCACCCCCGCCGGCGAGTAGCCGTCTCCGGGCTCGAGCCACGCCGGCACCACGATGGACGTCCCGGCAGCGATGCCCGGCACCCACTCGGCGACCTGGTCGTCGGAGCCCGCGAGCAGGAGCGCACCGGCCGAGAGGACGCAGCTCTCCAGATGGGGAACGGGCGCGAGCGCCCGACCGAGCTCCTCGTAGAGGACCACGCCGTCGAGGAGGGTCGAGCCTGCCCCGCCGTGCTCCTCCGGGAGCATCAGCCCGAGGAGACCGAGCTCTGCCAGTTGCGACCACAGGTCACGGGCCACACCGTCGGGGTCGTCCTCCAGTTCACGGAGGACGTCGCCGCTGGCGTGCTGCGCGCACACCCCGCGGACCATCTCCCGCAGCATCTCCTGCTCCTCGGTGAAGTCCAGGTCCAACACGTGCTCACCTGCTCTCTGGTCGATGGCGTCCGACCCTCGGGGTCGGCACCGGTCGGTCGTTCGATCGTCGGCCCTCGTTCACGGTCGCCACTGCTCCGCCGTCCGGGACCACGGGTTGTCGTCTGCGTCCACGGGGATCGCCACGCGGGCGGAGCACGTCGAGCAGAGGCGGTCGCCCCGCGTCCCGTGTGCGGCCCGCAGCTCCACGTCGACGTCGACCCAGCCGCAGCCGAGGTCGTCCACGCCGGTGTCCGTGACCGTCCCGGTGAAGGTCATCTCGTCACCGGGGAACACCGAGTCGCGCATGCGGAACGTCATCCGACCGACCCGACCCCGGGGTCCGGTCCAGTCGGTGAGGTACCGCTCGAACCACGCCGCCTGGTTGGGCGTGTTCAGGAAGATGTCGGCGACGCCGTTGCGCTCGGTGGCGAACTTGTAGTCGTGGTGCATCGGACGCCAGTCACGACTGGCGAGCGCCCCGAGGACGACCGTCGTGGGTGTCACGTCGACCACGAGCACCGGCAGGGTGTCGCCGACGGTGACGACACCGTGGAGGAGGGGTGCCGACGAGCTCACGAGCTCGCCCCGTCGCGCCGGTAGCCGAACCCGGTGTAGGACTCGACCCCCACCAGCTCACCCCGCTGGTTGTGGTACTCGATGTCGATCACCCAGAACCGGCCCGAGCCCAGCTTGGTGGTCTTCGGCCCGCTCACCGAGCGGAGCACCTGTTGGTGGCTGATCCGGTCGCCGGGCCGGACCGGCGTGTGGAAGATGATCGTGTTGTCCGTCATGACCGCCTCGGGCAGGTCGAACCGGGCCTTGAGGTCGAAGTGCACCTGGAGCGCCACCTGCTCCCCCGCAGCGCCCGGCTCCCAGAAGTGCGGACGCATCCACAGGGACAGGGTGGTCGGCACGGCGATCGGTCCCCCGGTCAGTTCCTCGGCGACAGCCTCGTCCCAGAACAGGGGGTTGCCGTTCTGCGTGGCGGCGAGCGTGTCCCAGGAGTAGCTCCGCTCGACGTCGAACGTCGCCGTGCTCGGGTACTGCGGCACCCCGACCAGTTCCGCGACGTCGTCGGGCAGGTCCGATCCGTCCACACTCACGCCACGACCCCCTCGTCCATCCACTCCCGGATCCGATCCGGGTCGCACCCGGCCTCGGCCAGCAGCGCCTCGGCGTCGCTGACTCCCGCGTCGGGCACCTCGACGGGCGTGTCGAGCGGAGTGGTCCCCGCCCAGACAGCCGCCACCTGACGGAAGGAGCCGGCGTCGTGGTGCACGGCGTCGACCACCAGCCCCCGGGACACGAACTGCTCGTCGACCACCGCCTCGGCGACCGAGTTCACCGGCGCCACGCAGCAGTCGGCCGGGCCGAGCGACGCCACCCACTCGTCGCGCGTCCTGGTGGAGAGGGCCGCTGCGACGTCGGCTCGCACCTGGTCCTGGACCTCGTCGTCGAGCTGGTGGTCGATCCACCGGTCCAGTCCGAGCTCCCGGCACAGGTTGGCCCAGAAGTTCGGCTCGATGGCGGCCACCGACAGGTGCCGTCCGTCGCCACAGGTGTAGGTGTCGTAGCAGGCGTACCGGCCGGTCAGGATGTAGTGGCCGGGGCCGGGCTCGGTCCCGGTGGCCAGGTACTCGTCGGCGTAGAGGCTCATCATGGCCAGCACCCCGTCAGCGATCGAGACGTCGAGGTGCTGCCCCGTCCCCGTCCGACCGCGCTCCAGGAGCGCGGCCATGACCGCCATGGCGGCCTGCATCCCGCCGGCGGCGATGTCCGCCACCGTGGCGCCGGGGAGCGCCGGACGGCCGTCCTCGGTGCGACCCGAGCAGTCGAGGAACCCCCCGACCGCGAGGTAGTTGAGGTCGTGTCCCGCCCAGCTCCGTCGTGGACCGTCCTGCCCGTATCCGGAGGTCGAGCAGTAGACGAGCCCGGGGTTGCGACTGAGCAGGTCACCCGGTCCGATCCCGAGTCGGGCCGCCACGCCGGGGCGGAACGACTCGATCACCACGTCGGCGCCGTCGGCCAGCCGCAGGAACGCACCGCGGCCGGCGTCGGACTTGAGGTCGAACGCCACCCGTCGCATGCCCCGGTTCCCGGAGTACGCGTAGTGGGGCGGGCTGATCTGGACGACCCCCGACCTGGGGACGGCCCCCACCTTCACGACGTCCGCGCCGTAGTCCGACAGGATCCTCGAGGCCCGGGCCGCTGGCCCGACCGTCGCGAGGTCGAGGACCCGGACGCCGCAGAGGGCGCCGCAGTCGTCGAGCACCTGACCGACCGCCCCGTACCCGTCAGCTCAGAAGCACTTCGGCAGGCCGAGGCCGCGCCGGGCGATGATGTTGCGCTGGATCTCCGAGGATCCACCACCGATGGTGTCGATGACCGTGTAGCGGTAGGTCGACTCGGACCTCCCGGTCATGGGGGCGTCCTCGGTGCCCACCCGCAGCTGCGAGCCGGGGCCGCCGATGTCCATCGAGGCGTCCGCCAGCCGCTTGGAGAACTCGGTGGCGAAGAGCTTGTACTCCGACGCCACGACGGTCGGCGGCTGGAACGGCTCGCCCGACTTGGCAGCGTGCTCGACCTTCACGGCCTCCGAGACGAACTTCAGCCCGAGCACCCGGGCGACCTCTGCCTCGGTGTGCAGGTTGGCCATCTGCGCCCGGATCACCGGGTCGTCCTGCAACGGTGCTCCGTCGCGCACTGCGGTGCGGACGTGGTCGGTCAGCAGGTCGAGACGCTGCTTGATCGGGCTGTACGTGAACATGGTGAAACGCTCGAGGTCGAGCGCTTGGGAGATGTACACGAACCCCTTGTCGACCTCGCCCACCACGTACTCGTCCGGGACGAACACGTCGTCGATGAAGACCTCGTTGGTCCGCTCGTCGTTGCCGAGGGTCCAGAGACCGTTGACGGTGATGCCCTCCTGGTCGAGCGGCACCAGCATGAGGGTGATCCCCATGTGCTTGTTGTCCGGGTTGGTGCGGGTGCCCAGCCAGTACCACTCGGCGAAGTGCGCCGAGGTGGTCCAGGTCTTCTGCCCGTTCAGCAACCAACCGGTGCGACCGTCCTCGGTGGTGTGCCGCTCGGCCTTGAGACGCATGGACGCTGCGTCGGAGCCGGCGTTCGGTTCGGAGTAGCCGACGGCGAACTCGACGTCGTTCTCCAGGATCATCGGGAGGAAGGTCTCCTTCAGGAAGTCCGAGCCGTGGGCGATGAGGGTCTTGCCGATGATCCCGACGCCCTTGCCGATCTGCGGGCCTCCCCGACCGGCGAGCGCCTCGTTGAGGATGTACTCGTACACCCCCTCGCCGTCCGAGCCGCCGTACTGCTCGGGCCACGTGATCCCGAGCCAGCCCTTGCGGCCGAGCTCCTTCATGAAGGCGCGACGGGCGGGAGTGTCGACGATCTGCGCCATGTTCTCCCGCGTGACGTCGAAGACCTCCGGGTCGTCGTGCTCGTCGAGGAAGGCCTCGACCTCCTTGGCGAAGGCCTGCTGGTCGGGTGAGAACTCGAAGTCCATGCTGGCTCCCAACTCGAAATCTGACGGACCGTCAGATTCTAGGACGTGCGGGCCGTCGGCGCCGACCCGGCCTCAGCCCGGAGGCTTGCGGCCGGTGACGCCGGAGTACAACAGCCGGGCCATCGCCCGCCGGATCTCCGCGGTCGTCGTCCCGTAGCGCTCGATCCCGTAGTGGTGCCCGGAGACCTGCGCCAGCATGGCCACGAGGACCGAGGCCGTCGCCGTCGGGTCGAGATCCTGCGGCAGACGTCCCGCTGATCGCTGCTCCTCCACCGTGTCGCGCAGAGCGTCGGTGAACGAGTTGAGCAAGCGGACCCGGATCTCGCGGAACCGCTGGTCACCCTCGGTCGCGGCCAGGTCGATCACCGCCAGGAGCGGACGGTGGTCGTCCCAGAAGTCGAGGAACGTCCCGGCGATCAGCTCGCACGCGTCGTACGCGCCGCGGCTCGTCCACGCTGCGTCCCGGACGGGCCGGGTGAGTCGCTCCCGTCCCTCGCCCACGAGCTCGTCGGCGAGCGCCAGCAGGGCGGCCTCGGCGTCGGGGAAGTACTGGTAGAAGGTCGCCGGCGACGTTCCCGCTGCACGCGCGATGTCGACGACCTTCAGGTCCCGGTACGAGGTGGACCCGAGGAGCGCTCGGGTCTGGTCGAGCAGACGGGCCCGGGTCGCGAGGCCACGGCGCCCCGGCACCCGGCCGTCCACCGCCCGCAGATCAGCGGATCCGCTCACCCGAGCAACCACGTGAAGAACGCGACCACCAGGAAGATCCCGGCGAACACCAGGAAGAACGCCATGAGGATCCCGATCACGATGGTGAGGACGGCACCGAACAGCACCAGGGCCGAGGACCGCCGGGTCGCCCGTCGGTCGGCCAGGTCGCGCTCGATCAACCGGACGTTGCGGTTGTTCGCCTTGTAGACCATGTCGAACAGCGCCCCACCGAACGGGATCAGCCCGACCAGGGACTCCAGCCCCACGTTGAGCAGCATGCGGAGCGTCGTCGGGATGCTCACGCCTGCCGCCACGCCGGCGAGCACCACGATCATCGAGAGCCCCATGCCGGCCAGGTCACCCACGACGGGGACGAAGGTCAGCATCCCGTCCACGCCCACTCGGCGTCCGGCGGTCCCCGGTACGGCGAACGCGTCGTCCAGGAACCACGCCAGGCGCCCCACCCACGGGGGCAGGGGCCGGGAGTTGGGCACGGAGCCGCGGCGTTGCACTCGTCGGATGTCCTCGACCGCCTGACGCAGCTCGTCACCGACCGACCCACGGCGCGCCGGCAGCGGTCGGCCGTCGGGGTCCACGGTCGGTGGCGACGAGGGCGCAGGGCCGGACCACACGGTGTGCGGGTCGACCGGACCCGAGGTGCCCGGCACCTCGTGCGCGTCGATCTCGCCCAGGTCGCGCACCTGATCGCCGTCGCCGGAGCCCTCGGGGCCCGACCCGGGGGTCATCGTGTCCACCCGGACATGTTGCCCGATCCGGCCGAGGCACTCACCCCACCCGGTCCCCGGAGACCCGGAGTCCGCTCAGGTCGGACCTCAGCGCAGGAAACGCTCGGCGAACGCCTCGACCATGCCCACCGCGGTGTCCACGTCGGGCTGGGTCTCGCCCACGGCCATCCAGGCCGAGGTGAGGATCGTGGTGACCCCCTCGCCCTCGAGCTCCTCGAGGAGCCCCGGGGTCGGTGCGGCGAGCGGTGACGCCACGATCTCGAACGGCCGGTCGAGCGTCCCCGCCCGCTCGCGCTCGAGCCGCAGGGTTCGGCAGTGCTCGACGAGCACCTCCGGCGTGTACTGGACGCCGAGCCAACCGTCACCGATGCGGGCGGCACGACGGAAGGCAGCCGGGGAGTGGCCACCCACGTAGATCGGCACGGGCGCTGGAGGGACCGGACGCATCTCGACGGGTTCGAAGTCGTAGAACTCGCCGTGGTGCTCGACCATGCCGCCGGACCACAGCGTCCGGAGGACCTCGACCATCTCGTCCATCCGGGCGCCGCGCCGGGCGAAGGACTGCTCGAGGAGCTCGAACTCCTCGGCCATCCAGCCGGCACCGATCCCGAGCCCCACTCGGCCACCCGACATGAACGCAGCGGTACCGACCGCCTTGGCGACCACGAACGGGTTGCGGAGCGGGAGCACGTAGACGTTGGTCAGGAACCGCAGCCGGGTGGTCACGGCCGCCATCGACCCGATGGCCACCCACGCGTCCGGCCAGTCCTCCTCCGGACTGAACAGCGGCGTCCCGTCCGGCGTGTACGGGTAGGCGGAGGTCAGGTTGCCCGGGTAGACGACGTGGTCGGACACGGCCACCGAGTCGAACCCCGCCGCCTCGGCCGCCACGGCGATCCGGTTCCAGCCGAGCGGGTCGGCACCGATCAGCGCCTGACAGAACCTCACGACTCGTCGGCGACGGCGCCGAACACCCCGGCGGCCCGGAGCGCGTCGACCCGTTCGGCGTCGTAGCCCAGCACCTCGAGCATCACCTCGTCGGTGTGCTGGCCCGCGGTCGGCGCCGGACCGGGCACCGGCAGTTCGGCGTCGACGAACTTCACCGGGTGCGGGGTCAGGTCGGCCCCGTGCTCCTCGTGGGGCATGAAGCCGAGTCGGTCCAGGAACTGCGGGTCCTGGGCGAGCGTCTTCGGCGTGTTGACGGGAGCGATGGTGGTGTTGACCTGCCCCGACCACTCGACCCACTCGGCCGTCGTCCGGGTCCGGAAGATCTCCACGAGCTCGCGGCGCATCTCGGTGTTGCCGCGGGCGTGGTCGCCGTAGGTGCTGCCGGGCCAACGCTCGAACATGTCGAGCCGACCGACCCCCTCGCAGAAGTTCCGCCAGAACTCCTGCTCCGAGGCCATGAAGAGGACGTAGCCGTCGCTCGACTCGTACACCTGGTAGCGGACGCCCTCCTCCATGCCGGCCGTCCCCGGGGCGCGGCGCTCGTAGCCGTCGCTCGCGTTGCCGGTGACCTCGGACTCGGGTCGCTCGTAGGCCTTCCAGGTCTCCGACCGCAGCCAGTCCATGGCGGCCGAGGCGTCCGACTGCGCCACCTCGAGGAAGGATCCGACTCCGGTGGCCCTCGCCTTCACCACACCGGCGAGCACTCCGAACGCCGCGAAGAGCGGTCCGGCGTGGATCCCGATCGATGCGTGTTCCGGCAGGTACGGGAAGCCCTCGTCGTTGCGGGCGACGTTCACGATGCCCGCCCACGTGTCGTACGCGATCCCGTGGCTGGGGAGGTTGGCGTAGGGGCCGGTCATCCCGTACCCCGAGATCGTGCAGAACACGATGGCCGGGTTGACCTGGAGGAGATCCTCGTACCCCAGTCCGCGTCGGGCCAGGGCGCCGGGACGCATGGCCTCGATCACCACGTCGGCGTCCCGCACCAGATCACGGAAGATCTCCTGGGCCTCGTCGGTGCGGAGGTCGAGCGTGATCGACCGCTTCCCGCGGTGGATGTGCCAGTGCAGGAGCGACGAGCCCTCGATGATCGGCCACGTCATCTGACGGATGTAGTCACCCGCCGGCGGTTCGACCTTGATGACGTCCGCCCCCATGTCGGCCAGGTGCGTCCCGACCGCACCCGGACCGAGGAGCGAGAACTCGATCACCCTCAGTCCGGCGAGCGGGGCGTCAGGTGCTGGGGACTGGTTCACGGTTCGGCTCCTCGGGGGCAACGACCTCCGGCCGTTGTGCTGACGGGTCGTCAGAACCTACCGCGTGGCCCTCGAGGAGCTCACCGCCGGCCCGAGGATCCGGCGCCGTCCGCCGGTCAGCCGGCGGCGACGACGTTGCCGGTGCTCGTGATGCCCTGCCAGCCGCAGCTGGAGGCACCGACGGTGAACCACCAGCCGGTGAGCCACTGCCGGACCGTGATGCTCCGGTCGTAGGCCTGACCGTTGACCGGAGCGCCGCAGCCGGTGCCGGTCCCGGCACCGCGGGACCCGGTGAGCGTGTTCCGCTCGATCCGGACCGGCGTGCCGGCGGGCCAGTCCCGGAGCGCCACCGCCGAGACCGTGGCGTCCTCGGGCTGGTCGGTGCAGTCGATCCGGTTGTCGGCGACGACCGTCTCGGCGCTGTCGCCGGCGACCAGGACCCCGCAGATGCCGTCGGGCGAGGAGTTGGCACGGATGGTGTTGCCCGTGACCCGGATCCCCCGGACGCCGACCGGAGCGTTGCTCGGGCTCACCCCGTAGCCGACCTTCACCGGGGCGCCCCAGCGGTTGTTCTCGAACACGTTGGCGGGGCCGATCTGGCCGTTGGCGGAGGTGGCCGACTGGAAGCCGTTGACGTAGATGAGGTGGTCCCAGTTGTTGTCGGCGACCTCGGGGCGGGAGGTGCCGTTGGAGTGGATGCGGCACCCGTCCACCTGCCAGTTCTGCGCCCACTCCCAGACGTTGAACACACCGCGGACCCCGAGGCGACGACCATCGGCGTCGACACCGTTCGAGAGGTCGCAGTTGGTCCAGCGCCACCCGTTGCCCCGGGCCATCGAGACCACGTAGGCCGGGTCGGCGAGGGTGCCGGCACCCCTGACGGCGATGCCGTCGAAGAGCCACCCGTCGCAGTCGGAGCACCGGAGCGCCCCGACCAGGGTCGAGGGGCGGGACGAGGAGGTCCCCGACTCCGCCCGGACCGTGACACCGCTCCGACCACGGCCGTCGATGCGGCAGTCACCGATCGACCAGGTGCCGGTGGGCACGACCACCGTGGACCCGGAGGGAGCGTTGCGGAAGGCCGAGCAGGCGTCGTAGGTGGAGTTGGCGGGGGCCTCGGGGGCGGGAGTCGCAGCGGGCGGAGCGACGGTCGTCGGCGGGGTGGTGACGACCGGCACGGTCGTCGGCGGGGTGGTCGTGGAGGGGGCGGCGGGCGGGGTCGTCGTGGTCGTGACCACGGTGCTCGAGACGGTCTTGCGGGAGGTCGGGACCCCGATGCTCCGACCCTGTCCGGAGGGGAGGCACGCTGCGGCGACCACGGAGAGCGAGAGCGCGAGGACGATCAGCAGTCCGGAACCGGCGACCAGGTCCTTCACCCGCTGCTGTCGCTGTCCCCGGTTCGTCACGGCCATCTCGCTGTCCTGTCGTCCCCCGGTCGGTGGTCCCGTCCGGCTCACAGAGTTCCTCGGCGCGTCGGACGGGGGCCTTGACCTTCTGTTCCGGGACCATCCGGTTCCCGCCATCCGACGGTCACCCACCCCGTACCATCCGCTCGTGCGCCGAACCCGCCCCCATCCCGCCGGCACGCCGACACCGGGGGGACCCTCCCGCACCGCGGCCGGGCGGAGGTCCGATGCTGGGTGAGGTCGTCCGGGGTGCAGCCGAACGGCACGGCACGACCGCGGCGATCCTCCGGGGCGCGCAGGTCGTGTCCTGGGAGGCGATCGACCGTCACGCCGACCTGGCCGCAGCGGGACTGCTGGCCGCCGGTGTGGGTCCGGGCCAGGTGGTCGCCAGCGTGCTCCCGTCGGGCGCCGAGTGGCTGGTGCTCGCGGTCGCGCTGGACCGGGTCGGCGCGATCCACGCCGCCGTGTCGTCCCACCTCGCCCCGGACGAGCGCGGCGCCGTGGTGGCCTCGGTCGAGGCCGGGCTGACGGTGGTGGACCCGGAGTGCGTGACGGGACTGCCCCTCCGGACCAGCGTGGTCGTCGTCGAGCGCGACGGACTGCTCGAGGAACTGCACGGCGG
>CAIQNH010000065.1 GCA_903873135.1 uncultured Actinomycetes bacterium | reverse complement strand
GTTCCGGAGACGACCACGACGACTGTTCCGGAGACGACCACGACGACGGTTCCGGAGACCACCACGACGACCATCCCGACGGAGGTCGGTGGGAGCACCACGATCCCCACGACGACGGCACCGACGACGACGGTCCCGACTGAGGTGCTCGGTGCGACCACCGTGCCGAACCCACCCCCGGCAGCGGTCGCGGGGATCAGCGAGCGCAGTGGTGAGCTGGTCGGGGATCAGGTCGGGGAGCGTCGGAGCGTCGGTAACTACGGATCGGCCCGGTCGCTCGCCTTCTCCGGTGCCCGATCCGAGTTGATCGTGCTGGCTGCGAGCATCCTGCTGCTCGCCGGCCTGGTGCTCGTCGGTTCGACGCTGCAGCGTCGGTCACGGTCTGAGTGAACTGACCGAGGACCACCCCCGCATCGGGTGGCCCGCCCGGACGTCAGGCGCTGACGGCCCCCGACGGGTTGGTGCTCGGAGCAGCGTTCGGGCGGAGCCCACCGGCCACCGATCTGGCGTCGGCGACCACCTCGGGAGATGCACCCCAGGCCGAGAGCAGGTCGGCCGTGACCTCTGTGGAGAGCACCGACGGGTCGTAGGCGTCGGCGTCGGGCAATCCGGACACGTGCGCCACGTTGGCGACCAGGAGGACGCCGTGCAGCGCGCCGGTCCACCGGAGCGTCCGCCGGAGCGGGTCGTCCCGGCCCTCGGGTTCGCGGATCGTGCCCACACGGACCGCAGCGTCGAGCAGGTCGTGGACCTCGGCGAGGAACGACAGCGAGGACGGGAGCACCGAGGCGACGTCGCCCGGCTCGATGAGCGTCTCCGGAGTGGTGATGAGCATCTGGAGGAACCTGAACTCCTCCGGGTGCAGCTGCTGGGCGGAGACGAAGAGCTCGGTGAACGCGAACACCCGAGCAGCGGCTGCGACGTCCGCCGGTGTGTCCCTGAGCTCGGTGCTCCAGGACTCACTCGCAGCCCGGTAGGTGTCGAGCAGGAGCTGGACGGCGTCGCTCATCAGGGCGGCGAGCAGCGCCGACTTGGACGGGAAGTAGGTGTAGATCGTCCCGACGGCGCAGTCGACGCGTTCAGCGATCGCGTGCATGGTGAGGCCGTCCACGCCGCGTTCGGTGACCAACTGCGCGGCGGCCGTGAGCAGCTGTTCCCGGCGTTGTTCCCGACGCTCGCTCGCTCGATCAGTGGTCATGGGGTGCTCCAGACGACGAGCGCCAACCCTACCGGTCGTCCGTTGTGGGGTGTCCGGCACTCCGACCCTAGACTGCCCCGGCCCTCAGGTGGCCGTGGGAGACCGGTCGCCGTCGGGGTTGCCGAGAGCGAGGACAGGGGAACATGAGGGGCATCATCACCGCCAGCGGGTACCTGCCGCACTGGCGGCTCGAACGGTCTGCGATCGCTGCGGTGCTCGGTTCCGGTGGCGGGGCCGGGACCCGGTCCGTGGCCTCCTACGACGAGGACCCGGTCACGCTCGGCGTGGCTGCGGCCCGGGTGGTGCTGGCGTCAGGCATCGACGCCGAACTGGTCGACTCCCTCAGCTTCGCCACGACGGCGCCCGTCTACGCGGAGAAGTCCGGTGCACCGCTCCTGCACGCAGCGCTCCGCCTCCCGGGCTCCGTCTCGACCCTCGACGCCGGGCCCGGGCTCCGCGGAGCTGCGTCGGCGCTGCGCAACGCCCTGCACTCGTCGGACCGTCTCGTGGCCGTGGTCGCAGGCGACGTCCGAACCGGGTTGGCCGGTTCCACCGACGAGTCGGGTGGTGGCGACGCAGGCGCAGCGGTCCTCGTCGGCGACGACTCGGTCGGACCGCTCGTGGCCGAGTTCCTGGGCGATGCGTCCGCCACCCACGAGTTCCTCGACCGGTGGCGCGCTCCGGGCGAGCTGCGCGTCCACGCCTGGGAGGAGCGGTTCGGCCAGCAGCGCTACGACGACCTGTCGGTGGATGCGTGGGATCGGGCGCTCGCCGCGTGCGGCCTCACCGACGGCGACGTCGCTCGGGTCGCCGTCAGCGCCCCGCACGCTCGCGCCGGTGCGGTGCTCGCCAAGCGTCTCGGCGCCGCTGGTGTGGAGGTGACCGATCGTCTGGAGCGGAGCGTCGGCTTCTGCGGTGCCGCCCACCCGGGTCTCCTCGTGGCCGACCTGCTCGAGCGGTCCTCGCCGGGTGAGGTGGTCGCGCTCGTGTCGTTGGCCGACGGAGCCGACGTGACCGTCCTCCGGCGGACCGAGGCGACGATGTCCGGGCCGACCGTGGCCGAGCAGGTCGACGGTGGGTCGGCCCTCCCGTACGGGAAGTACCTCGCGTGGCGGGGCGTGCTCCCGGTCCAGCCGCCGAACCGGCCGGAGCCGGCGCGCATGTCGGCGTCGGCGGCCGAGCGTCGTTCCGACTGGAAGTACGGCTTCGTCGGGAGTCGCGATCGCTCCAGTGGTGCGCTCCACCTGCCGCCGGCGCGGGTGTCCTACCTGGGTCAGCACGTCGACGACATGGACCCGACGCCCGTGGCGGACCGTCGGGCCACGGTGGCGACATTCACCGTCGACTCCCTCGCCTACTCGCCGTCGCCGCCGGTCGTGTTCGCGGTCTGCGACTTCGAGGGCGGCGGTCGACTGCCGCTCGAGCTCACCGACGTGGCCGCTGCCGACGTGCGGATCGGGATGGAGGTCGAGATGACCTTCCGTCGGATCGGGACGGCGGACGGCATCGCCAACTACTTCTGGAAGGCCCGGCCGGCGCCAGGCTCGGTCACCCCCGGGGAGGCGGACTGATGGGGAGTCACGGCATCGCTGATCGGGTGGCCATCGTCTCGATGGGCTGCACCCCGTTCCGGGAGCACTGGGACCGGGGCGTCGACGACCTGGCGATCGACGCCACCCTGGAGTCGCTCTCGGCGATCGACCTCCGACCCGCCGACGTGGACGCCTGGTGGCTCGGCACTGCCCAGTCGGGCATGTCGGGGATCACCCTGGCGGCGCCGCTGAAGCTCGAGGGTGTGCCGGTCACCCGGGTCGAGAACTACTGCGCCACCGGGTCCGAGGCGCTGCGGCAGGCCTGTTACGCCGTGGCCTCCGGCGCCTACGACGTCGCCGCCGCGGTCGGCGTGGAGAAGGTGAAGGACTCGGGCTACCAGGGTCTCAACGCGTTCCCGATCCCCACCGACGGTACGCAGCGCACCCTGACCGCTGCGGCGATGTTCTCGCTCGTGGCTCCCGCCTACGCCCGCAAGTACGGGGTGGACCCGACGGAGCTCCGCCGGACGCTCGCCCGGATCGCCTCCAAGAACCACGCCAACGGCGCCCGGAACCCGAGGGCGCAGTTCCGTCGCGAGATGGACGTGGACGCCATCTGCCGCATGCCCGAGGTCGCAGGGATGCTCTCGGTGTTCGACTGCGCCGGCGTGGCCGACGGCGCGGCGTCGGCGGTGGTCGTCCGGGCCGAGGACGCCCACCGCTACACGGACGCTCCCCTCTACGTGAAGGCGTTGTCGTTCGTCGCCGGGAACGGGTCCGGCCTGCTGGACCCCGACTACGACTACACGCACTTCCCGGAGTGTGAGATGGCTGCCCGTGACGCCTACGCACAGGCCGGCATCACCGACCCGCGTCGTGAGCTCGCGATGGCCGAGGTCCACGACTGCTTCACACCCACCGAACTCGTCCTCATGGAGGACCTCGGTTTCTCCGACCGCGGCACTGCGTGGCAGGACTGCGAGGCCGGGGTGTTCGACCTGCACGGTGAGCTGCCGGTCAACACCGACGGCGGTCTCAAGTCGTTCGGTCACCCGGTCGGAGCGTCCGGTCTGCGGATGCTGTTCGAGTGCTGGTTGCAGCTGCGCGGCGAAGCCCCCGAGGATCGTCGGATCCAGACCGCCGACCGCGGACTCGCCCTCACGCACAACCTGGGCGGCTACCCGGGGGAGATGGTGAGCTTCGTCGGCATCTGGGGATCGGACCGCGGGTGAGCGACGAGTCCGCCCGTCCCGAGGCCGAGGTGATCGACGAGGCGACGTCCTTCCTGCGTCGCCTCGGCGCCGCCGGCTCCCAGGCGACCGTGCTGGCGTTGTCCCTGATCGATCCGGTGGACCGGGACGTGGTGTCGCCCTTCGGAGGTGACGCAGGCCCGACTCCGGACGTCCGTCCGCCCGTGGCGGGCGGCGCCGACTGGACGGCCGACGTGGCCGACGAACTGGCCCGACGTCTGGCCCCGTTGATCCGATCGACCGACCTCCTGCGTCAGGTGCGGGACGGCGAGTTCCTCCTCGTGGTTCCCTCGGGCGGCGAGCTGGCCGGCCCGGCGCTCGCTGACCGGGTCCGTGGCGTCGCGGCGCTGCCGTTCACGACCGGGAGCGGGACGTTCTCGTTGGTGGTGCAGGTGGGAGCGGCCACTTTCAGCCCGGACCTCGAGGACCCGTCGATCGTGATCGACGCCGCCCGGGCCGACGCCCGGGGCGGGCACTGATGGCTGCGGTCATCCCCGACGGCGAGGTGGTGTGGGGGCTGCAGCTCCCGATCCAGTCGCAGTCGACGATCTACGTCCAGCCCTGGGAGACCACGGCCGGCGCAGCCGAGTTGGGTGCGATCGCCGAGGCTGCGGACCGAGCGGGGGCCTGCTACGTCGCCGTGTGCGACCACGTGGCCATCCCGCGTCCGGCCGACGAGTCCATGTCGGCCACCTGGTACGACACGGTGGCGACGCTGTCGTGGCTCGCCGCCCGGACGGAACGGGTGCACCTGCTGAGCCACGTGTACGTCCTGCCCTACCGACACCCCCTCGTGACCGCCAAGGCCTTCACGACGCTCGACCATCTGAGCGGTGGCCGAGCGATCCTGGGAGTGGGTGCCGGACACCTGCGCTCGGAGTTCGACCTGCTCGGGGTCGATCACGAGCACCGGGGGGCGACGACCGACGAGGCCGTCGAGGTGATCCGTGCGGCCTTCGAGGACGAGTACCCGACGGTCGGAGGTCCGGGCGCCGACGTCGGCGTCGGGGTCCGGCCGCGTCCCCACCGCCCCGGCGGGCCGCCGATCTGGGTGGGTGGCTCGTCCCGACCGGCGATGCGCCGCGCCGCGCGGTTGGGGGACGGCTGGTTGCCGCAGGGTCCCCCCGAGATGGGGATGCGGGCGGCGGTGGAGTTCATCCGATCCGAACGTGCTGCGGCAGGACGGCCGGAGCGATTCGACCTGGGGATCAACGGTGCCCCGGTGCGGCTCGGTCCGGCCCGGTCGGACGACCCGGACTGGACGGTCAGCGGATCCGCCGACGAGGTGGCCGCCGCCGTGCGTCGGTACCGTGCCGTCGGGGCGAACCAGCTCCAGCTCCGCTTCCTCGCCGACTCCGCCAGTGAGTACGCCGACCAGCTCGAGCGCTTCGGTGCCGAGGTCTGGCCGTCGGTCGTCGACTGACGACCCCGCGGCCGTCAGTCGGAGGCGGGGAGCCGGTCCCGGAGGTCTCGGCAGGTCTGCTCGAGCTCCACGAGCCGGTGGGCCATGCCCTTGAGCATCGACCGGCTGAGCGAGGGCAGGTCGTCGAGGAGCGTGTTGAAGCCCCGACGGTCGATCACCTCGAGCACCACGTCCGTGGCGGCGACCACGCTCGCCGTCCGGGGGATGGCCTCGAGCAGGGCGAGCTCTCC
The DNA here is from genome assembly GCA_903873135.1 of uncultured Actinomycetes bacterium. GTDB lineage: Bacteria > Actinomycetota > Acidimicrobiia > Acidimicrobiales > Microtrichaceae > SXMI01. The sequence continues at coordinate 29,183 of CAIQNH010000065.1, read as the reverse complement.
GAAGTAGTCGCCGGGACCGAGCGTGGCCACGGTCACCTCGTCCCGCACCACGTCGACCGTCCCCGAGATGATCACGGCGAACTCCTGGCCCAGGTCTCCCTGGCGCATGATCATCCGGCCCGACCCCACCTGCACCTCGTCGGCCAGCCGGTCGATCTCGGCGAGTTCGGCGTCCGAGCAATCGGCGAACATCGGCAGGTTCCGGAACCGATCTCGGGAGTCACGGGTGGCGCTCACGTGGTGAGCCTAACCTCGCGGAGTCCCGTCCGGTCGCCGGAGCACCGACCGGCACGACCCCCTGGAGGTCCCGTGGTCGTCATGTTCGCCCTGCTTCGCCGTCGGGAGGGGTTGTCCCGCGAGGAGTTCGTTCGTCACTGGCGGGAGGTCCACGGCCCGTTGATCGCAGGCAACCCGGATCTCAGCCGCCACATCGTCCGCTACGAGCAGCACGTGCGACACCGTCCGGACGCACTGTCGGGCACCGACGACGTCGACGGTGTGGCCGTCCAGTGGTTCGAGTCGATCGACGACTTCGCCGGGTTCATCGCCGAGCCCGACTACGCCGAGCTCGTCGCTCCTGACGAGCGACGCTTCATCGACATGGATCGCATCGAGTTCCTCATCACCGACGAGCCGCACGTGGTCATCGACGGCGCCGTGGGCGACCGGGCGGCGCCGTGAGCGGTGTCCTGGTCACCGGTGGCGGCTCCGGCATCGGCGAGGCCACCTGCGTGCGGCTCGCCCGGGGCGGCGTCCGCGTGGCGGTCGTCGACCGCGACGCCGAGGCGGCACGTCGAGTGGCCGACTCGGTCGGTGGACTGGCGCTCGTCGCCGACGTCGCCGACCGCGAGCAGGCCGAGTCGTCGATCGAGGCTGCCGTGGCCGAGTTCGGTGGTCTCCACGGGTTGGTGGCGTGCGCAGGGGTGGGGAACCTCAAGCCGCTCGAGGACTACACCGACGACGAGGTCGACCTGATCTGGCGGGTCAACGTGACCGGGACGTTCCACTACCTCCGGGGCGCGGTCGGCCACCTCCGGGCGGCGTACGAGGCGACCGGCCGGCCGTCGGCGGCGGTCACCGTCGGCAGCGTCTCGGGGGTCCGACCGACCCTCGGCGAGGGGCCGTACGCAGCCGCCAAGGCGGCGGTGGTGGCGCTCAGCGCGTCCGCCGCACTCGAGTGGGCCCCGTCGGTCAGGGTGAACTGCGTGTCGCCGGGCTTCGTGCGCACGCCGCTCAACGAGGTGCTCGCCGGCGACGAGGCCACCCGGGCCGGTCTCGAGGACCGGACGCCCATGGCCCGACTCGGCACCCCCGACGACGTGGCGGCGCTCGTCGAGTTCCTGCTCGGACCGCAGTCGTCGTACCTCACGGGTCAGAACCTGGTGCTCGACGGCGGCAGCACCCTGTCCTCGGCCCAGATGGACCCGGTCCTCGGCCCGCTCCTGGAGCTGTTCCGCCGCTGAGCCCCCGCTCCCGGCCGGAGGTCACGCTCCGTGGCCGCTCGGGAGGGCCGGTAGAACAGGTTCCAGCGGAGGGCGGTACGCTGCTGCCATGAGCGCCAGCACCGGTTCCGCAACGGCCAGCGAGGTGGACATCCCCCGGATCGTCTCGGTCGACGACCACGTGATCGAGCCCCCGGGGGTCTGGCAGGACCGCCTCCCCGAGCGGTTCAAGGAGGCCGGGCCCAAGTCGTTCCGCCAGCGCGGGGTGATGAGCTTCGTGGGCGGCGTGTTCAGCTTCGAGCCCGACGAGGACGGCGAGGTGGGGGACTGGTGGTCCTTCGAGGACGGTCGGTTCCCGCTGACCCGGCTCGAGGCCGCAGTGGGATTCGAACGCGACCAGGTGCAGGTCGTCCCGATCACCTACGACGAGATGCGACGCGGTTGCTGGGATCCAGCCGCCCGCCTGGTGGACATGGACGCCAACTGGACCGAGGCGTCCATGTCGTTCCCGTCGAGCTTCGTCCGGTTCTGCGGCCAGCGGTTCCTCGAGGCGAGCGACAAGGAGCTCGCCGACGCGTGCGTGCGTGCCTACAACGACTGGCAGTTCGACGAGTGGTGCGCCGGCACCGACGGTCGACTGATCCCGCTGGCCATCGTCCAGCTGTGGGACCCGGAGCTGGCCGCCGCCGAGGTCCGGCGCAACGCTGCCCGGGGCGGCCGCGCCATCACCTTCTCGGAGATCCCCGCCTACCTGGGCCTGCCGTCGGTGCACGACGCCGACCGCTACTGGGATCCGCTGTTCGCTGCGTGCGCCGAGACCGGCACGGTGGTGAACATGCACATCGGCTCGAGCTCCAAGATGCCGTCGACGTCCGCCGACGCCCCGGCTGCGGTGGGCTCCACGCTGACGTTCAACAACGCCATGGCCTCCATGACCGACTTCCTGTTCTCGGGCGTGCTGGTCAGGTTCCCGGAGCTCAAGCTCGCCTACTCCGAGGGACAGATCGGCTGGATCCCCTACATCATCGAACGGGCCGACAAGGTCTGGGAGGAGAACCGGGGCTGGGGCGGGATCGGCGACCTGGTGCCGGAGCCGCCGAGCACCTACTACTACCGACAGATCTTCGGCTGCTTCTTCGACGACGTCTACGGCCTCGACAACATCGAGGCGGTGGGCGTGAACAACGTCTGCTTCGAGACGGACTACCCCCACTCGGACTCGACGTGGCCGCACTCCAAGGAGGTCGCCGTCAAGCTCATGGGCGACCTGCCGGCCGACATCCAGCGCAAGCTGGTCCGCGGCAACGCCATCGAGCTCCTCGGTCTGGACCTCGAGCCCTGAGGTCCCTCGGGGACGTCCGTTGATCTGACGGACCCTCAGCCCGGACGTTACGGTCGGCGCATGAGCCAACGTTCGTACTCCCTGGTGATCGGCGGCGACGCCGTCGAGCCCGAGAGCCGCTACGCCGTCGTCAACCCTGCCACCGAGGAGGTCGTCGCCGAGGCGCCCGAGGCCTCGGTCGCGCAGGCGGAGGCCGCCGTCGAGGCGGCCGCAGCGGCGTTCCCGGCCTGGTCGCGGACCTCGCCCGAGGAGCGGGCCGAACTGCTCAGTGCCGCGGCGGACCTCATCGACGCCCACGCCGAGGAACTCGTGCCCCTGGTGGTGGCCGAGACCGGCGCCACGATGCGGACCACCAAGACGATCCAGGTCCCGCAGGCAGCGGCCCGGCTGCGCCGCTACGCGGCGGGTGCGCTCGAGCCGACGCTCGACCCGCTGCCCCCGGCGGTCATGCCCTCGACGGTGCTGGCCCCGGGTGGCGTCATCAATGCCGCCGCCAACCGTGTGCCCGTGGGTGTGGTGAGCTGCATCACCTCCTACAACTTCCCGATGGTCAACATGGCCGGGAAGATCGGCCCGGCGTTGGCCATGGGGAACACCGTGGTGGTGAAGCCGGCACCGCAGGACCCGCTGGCCGTGTTCCGGATGGTCGAGCTGCTGGTCGAGGCCGGCTTCCCGCCCGGCGTCGTCAACGTGGTCGGTGGGACGGGCATCCCCGCATCCGAGGCGATCGTGGCACACCCCGCGACCGACATGATCTCGTTCACCGGCTCCACCGCCGTCGGGAGGCGCATCGGCGAGGTGGCGGGTGGGCAGATGAAGCGACTGCTCCTCGAGCTCGGCGGCAAGGGTGCCTGCATCGTCTTCGACGACGCCGACCTCAAGGCGGCCATCGGTGGCATCGCCTCGGTGTGGGGCTTCCACTCGGGGCAGATCTGCACGGCACCGACCCGGGTGATCGTCCACCGCTCGGTCCACGACCAGCTCGTCGCGGGCCTGCAGGCGGCGGCCGGATACATGAAGGTCGGCGCGCCGACCGAGCAGGACACGGTCGTGGGCCCGGTCATCACCGACGTCCACCGTGACCGCATCGAGGGCTACATCCGGGCCGGGATCGACGAGGGGGCCGAGGCGGCGGTCGGTGGCGGTCGGCCCGAGTCGATGGACGTGGGGTACTACGTCGAGCCCACACTCCTGGTCGGGTGCACCAACCAGATGACCCCGGTCCGGGAGGAGATCTTCGGGCCCGTCGTCGCCGTCGTCCCGTTCGACGACGAGGACGAGGCCGTGGCCATCGCCAACGACTCCGACTACGGCCTCTACTCCTACGTCTGGAGCGGCGACACCGCCAGGGCCTGGAACGTCGGGACGCAGCTCCGCTCCGGCGTGGTGGGCATCAACACCCTCCAGCGCAACCACGAGGCTCCGTTCGGAGGCTTCAAGCAGTCGGGCGTCGGACGGGACGGGGGCAGCTACGGGCTGCTCGCGTACTCCGAGCTCCAGGGCCTCGTCTGGTCGAGCTGAGCCGCTGCGACCACGGTCGCAGCCCCCCGGAGCCCCCCACACCGGGCGCACCGGGTCGGAAAGTGTCAGATCCTGACGTTCGCCGCTCTGGACGGTGACGGCCCCGACGGGCCGGCACCGACCAGGAGGCCGACGACGTGATCCGAGCTCGACGTTCGACGCTCCCGCCCACCGGCGGGCTCAGACGGCATCCCGTGCGGAGGCTCGCGGCCGTCCCGCTCCTGGTGCTGGTCTGCTCCGCAGCGGCCCTGGTCCCCGTGGCCCGGGTGGCCGCCGTCCCCGCGGCCGCTCCGGCGGCGCCCGCCGTCCCACCTGCAGCGGTGCTGCCGCTGACCGGCGGCGTCGTGGTGGTCGTCGACACGGTCCCCGAACCCGTCCCCGAGATCGACGGCGATCCCGTCCGGCTGCTCTCGACGTCGGGGTCCGGCACCGTGGGCGCCGCCGAGCGTGAGGTGTCCCCGACCGTGACCGGACCCTCGCCCGAGTGGCTCGACGGCCCGGGCGGGTTCCCGGCGCTCCTCGTGGGCCTCGGTCTCATCGTGGTCGCCGCAGCGGTGGGGCTCTCCGGTGGGGTCGCCCGTCGACTCGCAGGTCGGAGCGCGTGATGTTCCACCTGCGCCCCGGGAGCCGCAGGTCGTGGTGCACACTGGTGCCGCACCAGTCGAAGGGTTCGCGGTCGATGGAGACACTCACCGATGCTGCCTTGGTCGAGCGGATGCTCGGCGGGGACTCCTCCGCGCTCGCGACCCTCTACGACCGGTACGCCGACCGCATCCACACGATGTGCGTCCACATGCTCCGAGACGACGACGCCGCAGCCGACGTCACCGCCGAGGTGTTCCTGACGGCGGCCGAGCGGCTCGGTCAGCTCCGAGAGCCCGAGAAGCTCAAGTCGTGGCTCTACGCCATCGCCCGGCACGAGGTCTACCGGCGGAGCCGTCAGCGGCGGCGCGAGGTCCCGCTGGGGGCGGTGGGGGGCATCGGCCTGGATCTGCCGGGGTCCTCGGACGTCTTCGCCGACGCCGGCGCCGACCACGAGGACCTGGCGGCCGTGGACGACTTCTCGGTCTCCGACCCGTTCGGTTCGGCGACGTCGGTGATCGGTGACGAGGTCGACCTCGAGCCGGGCGCGACCCAGGCGGACCTGGCAGCCCTCCTGCAGGACGCATCGGCCGGACTCGACGAGCGGGACCGGATGGTGCTCGAGCTCCACCTGACCCAGGGGCTCGACGGGCAGGATCTCGCCGACGCGCTCGGCGTGAAGCGGGATCACGGCTACCAGCTGGTCCACCGCATGAAGGAGCGGCTCGAGGCCGCCACGTCGGCCCTGCTGATCGCCCGGTCCGGTCGGTCCAACTGCGACGGACTCGACGAGGTCGCCGACAGTTGGGACGGACAGTTCAACGTCCTCTGGCGCAAGCGCTTCGCTCGACACATCAAGCAGTGCGAACGGTGCGGTTCCCTGCGTTCGCGCGTCTCCAAGGCGGTCCTGTCGGGGTCGGCCCTGGCCCTCTCGGCACAGTCCACGGTGCTGGCCGCCCCGATCTCGGCGCGGGAGCGCTTCCTCGCCGAGGCGCCCGCCCGACTCGGCGTGCCGCGCGGCGGACGGTGGCGACCGGACGGCTTCCCGCCGGCCGACTCAGGTCGACGCAGGTGGCCGGCGGTGGTCGGGGCGCTCGGGGTCGCCGCCCTGCTGCTCGGCGGCGGTGCCCTCCTGCTCGACCGTGGCGAGATCGAGGAGGTGCGCACCGCAGGCGTGTCCGTGCCCACCTCGACCTCGACGACCCTCGCACCCGCCGTCACCGAGTCGACGGTGCCGCTCCTGCCCGGACTGCCGCCGCCGGTGCCGCCCCCGGTGGCGCCCCCGGCCGAGGGCGGCACCGCCTCGGTGTCGTCGACGACCTCGTCGCCGCCGCAGGGCTCCACCCCCTCGACGGTGCAGCAGTACGTCCAGCCACCGGCACCGGTGCCTGCGCCGGCACCTCCCCCGGCACCTCCGCCACCGCCACCGTCCACCACGACCACGACCACGCAGCCGCCGGACGTGCAGGGCCCCTCGATCAAGATCAGCGGACCCTCGTGCGTGCCCTGGGGAGGCTCGGGGACCTTCACCGCCTCGGCGTCGGATGCGTCCGGCGTGCAGGGGATCACCCTGTCGTGGAGTGGGAGCGGGGTCTCGGGCAGCAAGTCCTCCGGGGGATCCTCGATCACCGTGTCGTTCGTGTTCCCGCAACCGGCCACCTCGGTGAGCCTCTCGGCGTCCGCGGTCGACGGAGCGGGGAACTCCGGGAAGGCCTCGCGGTCGGTGTCGAGCGGGCCGAGCTGCACCTGAGCGACGTGGGCGCTGCCGGGGGAGTCCGGCCCAACGTCCCGTCCCGGCGGCCCCCGGCTACGCTCCGCAGGCCGTGGCGCTCGCCCCGGTGAATGATCCGCCCCGACGCTCCGGCGCCGAGGGCTGCTGGAGGTGACGGGGTGAAGGGAATCGTCTGGGACGGCGAGACCGCGGCGTTGCGTGACGACGTCGAGGTGCGCGACCTGCGACCGGGGGAGGTCCGGGTGCGGCTCGCCGCAGCCGGACTGTGTCACTCCGACGTCTCGGTGCTCGACGGCACGATCATGTTCCCGACGCCCGTGGTGCTCGGCCACGAGGGCGCCGGCGTGGTCGAGGCAGTGGCCGACGACGTGACCTCGACGGCCGTGGGCGACCACGTCGTGCTGACCACGCTCGGCAACTGCGGCACGTGCGCAGCCTGCTCCCGGGGCAAGCCGACGTTCTGTCGCACCAGCCTGGGCAAGCTGTCCCGACCGTTCACCGTCGGAGGCGACAAGGCGTTCCAGTTCGCGAACACCTCGGTCTTCGTCGAGTCGACCGTCGTCCCGGCGACCTCCGCCATCCCGATCCCCGCCGACGTGCCGCTGACCAGCGCCTGCCTGATCGGTTGTGGGGTGCTCACCGGCGTGGGTGCCGTGTTCAACCGGGCCCGGGTCACCCACGGGGAGTCGTCGGTCGTGATCGGCGTCGGCGGCATCGGCCTGAACGTGATCCAGGGTCTGGCGCTGAGCGACTCGCTGCCGATCATCGCCGTCGACACGAACCCCGCCAAGGAGGCGGTCGCCCGGCAGTTCGGCGCCACCCACTTCATCTGCCCCGGACCCGACGACGACCTGGTGGAGGCCGTGCGGGAGATCCGGCCGAACGGTGTCGACTGGGTGTTCGAGTGCGTCGGGTCGACAGCGCTCATCCGGTTGTCGACCGACCTGCTCGACTTCGGGGGCTCGGTCGTGATGCTGGGTGTCCCCAGGATGGGCACCGAGGCCAGCTTCGTGGTCAACACGATGTACAACGACAAGTCGCTCATGGGGTGTCGGTACGGGTCGGCCCGACCGGCGCACGACGTCCCCCTCGTGGTCGACCTCTACCGAGCGGGCCGACTCCAGCTCGACGAGTTGGTGACGGCCACCTACCCGATCGAGGGGTTCGACCAGGCCCTCGCCGAACTCCACGAGGGGCGGCTCGCTCGCGGCGTCGTCGTCCTCGGGGACTGAGGGGTCGGCGTGCCGCTCCCCGAGCACCTGCTGGAACTCTCGGCGCAGGTGTCGAACTGGGGACGATGGGGGGACGACGATCAGCTCGGTTGCGGCAACCTCCTCACCGAGGAGTCCACCCGCCGGGGGGTCGAGAGCGTCCGGCTGGGCGAGCGGATCGACCTGGCCGTCGATCTGCGGGCGGACGGGATCCAGGTCGGCCAGCCGGCCCGCCGCTACAACCCGATCCTCACCGTCACGTCGCTGAACGAGCGTGACCAGTTCGCTCCGGGGATCTGGGAGGGGACCGACGACGCCGTGTTCATGTCCACGTGCGCCGGCACCCACGTGGACGCCCTGTGTCACGTGGCCTACGACTCCCAGCTCTACAACGGGTTCCCGACCTCGGCGGTCACCGCGCAGTACGGGGCGACCGTCCTGGGTGCCGAGCGTCTGCCCCAGATCGTGACCCGGGGCGTGCTGCTCGACGTCGCGAGGGTCCACGGGGTCGACTGCCTCGACGAGCTCGACCCGGGCTACCCGATCACCGCCGAGGACCTGGACGCCGCTGCCGAGCTGGCTCGCGTCGAGGTCCTCCCGGGTGACGTGGTGCTCGTCAGGACGGGCATGATGGGCCACTACCACCGTGGTGACCGGCTCCGGTACGCCGTCGGCAGCCAGCACTCGTTGCCGGGACTCTCGATCCACTCGGTGGAGTGGATGCACGCGCACGACGTGGCCGGTGCCTTCACCGACTCCTACGCCTACGAGGCGTTCCCTCCCTCGCTCCCGGACTGGACCGACTGCCTGGCGGTCCACCTGTTGCAGGTCCGGGACATGGGTCTGCTCCAGGGTCAGAACTGGGATCTGGAGCTGCTCGCCGAGCGGTGCGCCGAACTCGGCCGGGGCGACGTGTTGCTGGCGGCGGCGCCCGAGCCGATCGTCGGAGCGTCGAGCACCCCCGTCGCGCCGGTCGCGATCCTGTAGGCGGCCGGTGGCAGGTCGGCGTCCGTCCCTCCGGAGCGGCTCCCGGGCTCGACCGACCGACGGTCCCACCGGGCCGCGTACCGTCAGCATCTGGCCGTTCCTGGTCGGGTTCCTCGTCCTCGCCGGCATCGGCCTGGCCGGGGTCCTGCTGGGCTACAGCACCCAGTCCTCCAACCGGCAGCGGCTCGACGTGCCGCAGACGACCGCTGGGACGACCCCGGAGGAGGCCCCGGGTGCCACCGTCCCCGTCACGCTGCCGGGAGGGGCCTCGGCCCCCAACGGCGTCTCCGCCGTCGCCGTGGACGGCGACGTGACCACGTTCAGCTACCCGGTCCCCGAGGCCCTCCGGTCGGCCCCGGTGGACGACGCCGTCCTCCCGGCGACCGCGGTGCCGACACCCGACGGCGGTTCCCTCAGGGTCTCGGTGGGCTGTCTCCGCAGCGCCGAGGAGGCGCTGGCCCGGATCTCGGTCACCGAGGACCCCACGGCGGTCACGGTGCTCGTCGTCGGCGTCGTCCCCCGTGCGGGGGTGCCGTGCGAGCCGGTCACGGAGCCACGGTCGGCAGAGCTCCCCCTCCGGGGAGCGGTGGGAGCCCGACCGGTCGTCGTCGTGGAGGTCGGCACTCCCATCGCGGCCACCCCGGGCTGAGTTCCGGCCACCGGTCCGCTCGGGCTGTGCCCGAGGCGGCGGCAGGGGTCTGGCCGGACCTAGAGTCCACGGCGCACCGACGAGACACCAGGGGGCCGGACATGCTGCAGGGCAGGACGTTGTGGGAGCTGATCGACCAGCGGGTCGAGCTCAGCCCGGACGGTCGGCTCGCCGTCGACGAGCTCGAGCGGACGATCACCTTCGCCGAGTTCCGGGACCGTGCCGAACGAGTGGCCGCCGGTCTGGCGGACCTCGGGGTCGGCTCGGGCACCGTCGTGTCCTGGCAGCTCCCGACCTGGCTCGAGTCGCTCGTGCTCGTGGCGGCGTTGAGTCGGCTCGACGCCGTGCAGAACCCGCTCCTGCCCATCTACCGGGAGCGTGAGGTCGGCTTCATCGTGCGACAGGCGCAGTCGTCGATGTTCATCGTGCCGTCGGAGTGGCGTGGGTTCGACTACGAGTCGATGGCGCGTTCGGTGGTCGCCGACGTCGAGGGCAGTCAGGTGCTCGTGGCGGACCGCACCCTCCCCGAGGGCGACCCGGAGGGGCTGCCGCCGAGGGCTGCGGCCCTCGACGCCGAGGCCCAGCCGGTGCGCTGGCTCTTCTACACCTCGGGGACGACGGCCGACCCGAAGGGGGCGCAGCACACCGACGCCTCCATCGCCGCGGTCGCCCACGGCATGGCCGCGCGCCTCGCGGTCACCGAGGACGACCGGAACGCCCTGGTGTTCCCGTTCACCCACATCGGCGGGGTGACGTGGCTCTTCGCCGGCCTGCAGTCCGGTTGCTCGAACATCCTCACCGAGGGCTTCCACCCCGAGGACACCCCGGCGGTCCTGTCGCGTGAGCGAGTGACCCTGGCGGGGAGCGGCACCGTGTTCCACCAGGCGTACCTGGCCTACCAGCGGTCGCGCTCCGAGCCGATCTTCCCGGACGTCAGGGGCTTCCCGGGCGGCGGTGCCCCCAAGCCTCCGTCGCTGGTGGCCGAGCTCCGTGAGGTGTTCGGGGCTCCGGTGCTGTCGGGGTACGGCCTGACCGAGGCTCCGATCCTCACCATGGCCGCGACCACCGACGGCGACGACGAGCTCGCCGCGAGCGAGGGCAAGCCCATGCCGGGGGTGGAGCTCCGTCTGGTCACGCTGGACGGCCGGGTCGCCGGCCCCGGTGAGGAGGGTGAGATCCGGGCCAAGGCTCCGCAGGTGATGCGGGGCTACCTGGACAGCTCGCTCGACGCCGCTGCCTTCGACGAGGACGGCTTCTTCCGCACGGGTGACCTGGGTCGGATCGACGACCGGGGCAACGTGGTCATCACCGGTCGCCTCAAGGACGTGATCATCCGCAAGGGGGAGAACGTCTCGGCCAAGGAGGTCGAGGACCTCCTGTACCAGCACCCCGAGGTCGCCGACGTGGCGGTGATCGGCCTGCCGGACCCGTCCAGCGGCGAGCGGGTGTGCGCCGTCGTGCAGCTCGTCGACGGTGCGTCCGGACTCGGCCTCGAGGACGTCGTGGCGTTCCTCCGAGGGGAGGGCCTCATGAACCAGAAGCTGCCGGAGCAGGTCGAGGTGGTCGACGTGCTCCCCCGGAATCCGGCCGGCAAGGTCCTCAAGCACGTCCTGCGGGACCAGTACGCCGACTGACCGGCCCTCCGCCGTGGTTTCGCGGCCGACCGGCCCGTTGCGTACGATCTGACGACCCGTCAGATCCCGGGGGCCGCTCCCTGCGGTCCGGTCCGGCGGGCGGCAGGAGGACGCAGCATGGGACTGCTCGACGGCAAGGTGGCGATCGTGACCGGCGCCGGTCACGGCATCGGTCGGGGACACGCGCTCGAACTGGCGCGACAGGGGGCCCAGGTGCTCGTCAACGACCTGGGCGGTTCCGTCACCGGGGAGGGGTCCGGTCGGGACGCCGACCTGACGGTGTCCCTCATCGAGGAGCGCGGCGGGTCCGCCCGCTCCAACTACGCCGACGTCGCCGACGACGAGCAGGCTGCGGGGATGATCGCCCAGGCCGTGGAGGACTTCGGGCGACTCGACATCCTGGTCAACAACGCAGGGATCGTCCGTGACGGCGCCATCTTCAACATGGGAGTCGACGACTTCGACGCCGTCGTGCGCGTGCACCTCCGGGGAACCTGGCTGCCGTGCAAGCACGCAGCGGTCCACTGGCGGGCCATCTCCAAGGAGACCGGCCAGCCCGTCAACGGCAGGATCATCAACACGGTCTCGGGCGCCGGACTGACCGGCAACTTCGGACAGTCGAACTACGCGCCGGCCAAGGCGGCCATCGCGAGCCTGACGCAGACGCTCAGTCTCGAGCTGTACCGGACGGGCGTCACCGTCAACGCCGTCGGCCCGGCGGCAGCGACCAGGATCACGGCGACCATGCCGAACGCACCGGCCGTCGTCGAGCCCGACGAGATCCCCGAGGACGAGTGGAACCCCATGGACCCGTCGGTGTCGTCGCCGCTCGTCGCCTGGTTGGCCTCCGACGAGGCCGACCACGTCACCGGTCAGATCATCCGGGCGGTCGGCGAGAACATCATCCTCATGCAGGGGTGGTCCGACGGGCCGACGATCGGCAACGGTGGCAAGCGCTGGGACGCGACGACCCTCGGGACCCGGCTGGCCACCGACGTGTTCCACACGCGAGCCCCGGGCCTCCGGTACTGACCCGACCGCCCCGCGGCATCACCGGTCCGCAGGGCGGTGCCCCGTAGGATCGGGTCGTGCCTCGCCGTCCCGACGGAGTCGACGCGCCCGTGAGCGGGCCGCCCGGTGGTTCGGGGCCGGGCAGGTCGGGCACCCGACGTCGGACGTCGACGTCGAGCTTCGGGGTGTCGCGTCGGGAGTCCCACGACGCGACCGACTTCTACGCCCGTTTCAGTGCCCCCGACCTCCACGTGGACGCGCTCCCGGCGGGTGCCGACGTGCCCCGGGACCTCGACGAACTGGTGGTCGGCGACGCCCGGGACATGTCCCGGGTCGCCTCGGACTCCGTGGCGCTCGTCGTCACCTCGCCTCCGTACTTCGCGGGCAAGGACTACGAGACCGAGCTCGGGTCGGGTCCGGTGCCGGCGTCGTACGTGGAGTACCTCGAGATGCTCACCGACGTCTTCTCCGAGTGCGTCCGCACCCTCGAGCCGGGCGGCCGGATCGCCGTCAACGTGGCCAACCTGGGCCGGCGACCCTTCCGCTCGCTCGCCGCTGACGTCACGTCGATCCTCCAGGATCGGCTGCGGCTGCTCCTCCGCGGGGAGCTGGTCTGGATGAAGCAGCGGGGCTCCGCCGGCTCCTGCGCCTGGGGGTCGTTCCAGCGTCCGGGCAACCCGGTGCTCCGTGACACCACCGAGCGGATCGTCGTGGCGTCCAAGGGTCGTTTCGACCGGGCCCTCGGAGTGACGGAGCGCCGGGCCGCGGGGCTGCCGTGGGCGTCCACGCTGGAGCGGGACGAGTTCATGGACGCCACCCTCGACGTCTGGGAGTTCCCGCCCGAGTCTGCGACCCGGGTCGGGCACCCCGCTCCGTTCCCCGTCACGCTGCCGGAACGTCTGATCGGCCTCTACACGTACCTGGGCGACCTGGTCCTCGACCCGTTCGCCGGGTCGGGCAGCACCGCCGTGGCTGCGCTGCGCAGCGGCCGTCACTTCGTCGGCTACGACACCGATCCCGGCTACGTCGAGGCGGCGCGGGAGCGGATCGAGACCGTCCGAGCCGAGCTGGGCGGGGAGGTGGGGCGGCCGGTCGACCTGTCGGCGGACGGTGATCCGGTGGACCTGGCCGACGCCCGGGCCCGCGGGTGCTCAGCCCGTGAGTGCGCCGCGCTCGTGGTGCGGGCCGCAGTGGCGGAGCTCGGTGGCGACCCCTCGGAGGTCGCCACCGACGTGTCCGTCGGCGGGGGGCTGAGCGTGGATCTCTCGTGGACGTCCGACGGTGCTCCGTGCCACGTGCTGGTCTGCGGCGGGTACTCGGCCACCCGCCCCGGTCTGCGCAGGAACGAGGGCGTGCTCCGTGCGGTCGGGACCGCCGCCGCCGTCCGAGCGCTCGACCCGGACGCCCGGGTCCTGCTCGTCGCCACCGAGCTCCCGGGTCCGGGGACGTCGCTCGCCGCCGTCCTGTCGGCGGTCGTCCGCTCCGGCACGGTCGCCGGTGTGGTCGACCTCGGGGACGATCCCCAGGGGGCGATCGTCGGGCTCCTCGCCACCGCGGGCCGCACCGCGACCCACGGTCGGTGAGCAGCCCCGGGGTGGACGGCGACCGGGACCTGAGCCCGGCGCAGGAGGAGCGGCGGCGACGGATCCTCGGTGCCGCCGTCGAGCGTGCCCGCAGCGGCGGCTGGGACGGCGTCCAGATGCGCGAGGTCGCCCGGGAGTCGGGTGTCGCCCTCGGCACGCTCTACCGCTACTTCCCGTCCAAGGAGTTCCTGCTGGTCTCGGTGATGCACGAACAGGTCGCCGGGCTGGCCGACCGCCTCGCCGTCCGACCGCCGAGGGGCAGCGAGCCGGTGGAGCGGGTCGCCGACGTGCTGCGTCGCGCCAACCGGGCACTGCTGCGGGAACCGTCCGTGACCGAGACGCTGATCCGGGCCCTGGTCACCGGTGGGCCGTCGGTCGCACCGGCCGTGGCCGGGGTGCGGGACCTCATGCGTCGCATCGTCACCGACGCGCTCGGGGAGGAGGAGTCCGGTGCGGCACCGTCGGACCGGACCGTCTCGATCGACCTGCTCACCGACGTGTGGTTGGCGTCGCTCGTCAGCTGGATCACCGGGATCGAGCCGGCCGACCGGCTCGTGGACAAGCTGTCCGAGGCGGCGGCCGTCCTGCTCGGCGAGGGGCCCGCCGGTCGTTGAGACCGGTCGGCCTCAGCCTCCTGCGGCGTCGTCGAGCCCCAGGACCCGGGCGGCGTTCCCCCGGAGGAACTTGGGCCACACCTCGTCCCGGAACGGCACGTTCGGCAGCTCGGCGGCGATGCGGTCGTAGGTGAGTCCGGCGGGGAAGTAGCCCGCGTACATGATCTTGTCGGCGCCCCGGGTGTTGGCGTAGTCGATGATCGCCCGGGGGTAGTGCTTGGGGGCGAACGCCGAGGTGGAGTAGTGGAGGTTCGGCCACTTGAGCATGAGCTTCACGGCGAGGTCCTGCCACGGCTCGGCTCCGTGGCGCATCACGACGGTCAACTCGGGGAAGAACCAGCAGATCTCGTCGAGGTACTCCACCTTCTGCGGAGCCAGTGGCAGCCGCGGTCCGGGGACGCCGACCGTGATGAAGATCGGGAGTCCCAGCTCCACCGCGGTCGCGTAGATGGGGTAGTAGGGGGCGTCGTTGATGGCCGTCCGGTAGCCGGAGGGGAAGGTCGACAGTGCGACGAGGCCGTACTCCTCGTGGAACGCCCGGATGCGTCGGATCTCGTCGACGCCGCGCCGGGGGTCGACCTCGAGCGCGGCGAGGAACCGGTCGGGGTGGTCCCGCACGGCCCGTCGGGGATCCTCCCTGGTCTCGTTGCCCACGTTGACGAGACCTCGCTCCACGCCGAAGCGGTCCATGGTGTAGAGGGTGACGCCCACCGGATCGACGCCGGCCTCGATCTCGGCCGGGACGTCGGTGAACATGTACTGCGCCGGCATCGTGAACGTCCCCGACTCGGCGTCGCGGAGGTCGTCGGCCATGAAGCGGTAGACCTCACGTCGGTCGGTGCTCGGGAAGCCGATCATCGTGTCGATGATCGGGATGTCGCCGGGGATCTCCACGCCACCGGACTCTAGGGCGGGACGGTCGGGTCCGTGTGGTTCGCCCCCGCCGGGCTCCGTGGTCCACGCTGGACGGGTGCCCGGATGGATCCAACGTCTCCTCCGTGTCGGCGAGCGCACCTCGGGGGTTCCGCCCTCGGCCAACGGGGCCTCGTCGTTCCACCTGCGCTGGGAGATCACCGGCCGCTTCCGCTCGGCCGAGGTGACGCTCGAGGTCGTCGAGCCGCCGCAGGTGGCCGCACTCCACTTCTGGGCCCTGCAGGCCGACTTCGCCGAGCGGTCCGGTCGTCACCGGGGCGGTGCCCACCTGGGGCTGCAGTGGTTCCCGCCGCACCCGGCCTCGACGGCGGTCAACTGGGGTGGCTACGACGACACCGGTCGGGAGCTGGCCGGTACCGACTCCACGCTCCCGTCCGCCACGGGCAACCCCAACACCCGGGATCTCCCCTGGCGCCCCGGGACGGCCTACCGGCTCCGGATCGAGCGGGCGGGTGGGTCGTCCACGGAGGCGGCCTGGTCCGGGTCGGTGACGGAACTCGGTCCGGACCGGCGGACGCCGGTGGGGCCGGTCACCGAGGTCCGGCGACTCCTGGTCCCGGGTGGTGTGGAGATCACCGGTTGCGCCGTGTGGTCCGAGGTCTTCGCCCGGTGCGACGACCCCACCGTGGTCGTGCGCTGGTCCGATCCGGAGGTCGTCGGGGTGGACGGTCGGCGGGCCACTCCGACGGCGGTGACCACGAGCTACCAGACCCACCAGGACGGTGGCTGCGCCAACACCGACTCCTCGGTCGACGGCGTCGGGCTCGTGCAGCGGACGGCGGTGAGGCGGGTGTCACCACCCGGGACCCGTCTGGGTGTGCCATCCTGACCCGTCGCCCGGGGTGAGCCGGGACAGCGATGCGACGGACGAGGGAGAGCGTTCAGTGGCACAACCCAAGGACGCGGCCAAGGCCGCCATCGTCGAGGCTGCGTGGCGGGTCGTGGATCGACAGGGTGTGGTCCAGTTGCTCGCCGGAGTCTCGCTGCGGGACATCGCCGATGAGATCGGAATCTCTGCGTCCACGATCAGCTACCACTTCGACGGGCAGGAGGGGCTGGCCTGGGCGATGATCGAGTCGCTCGTCGATGCTCGGGACCTGGAGCCGCTGCGGGCGTTGACCGAGGTGCTGCGCGCCGAGCCGGGCACCGTCGACGCCTCCGAGCTGGTCCGGGCCGCCACGCAGGCCGACTGGGACGAGCTGACCCGTCCGGAGTCCTCCACGTTCGAGCGTCGCCTCAAGCGGGTGCTGGCCGCCACCGGTTCCGACGCCGACGGCGAGCGGATCACGGCTCGGCTCCGGGACGGCGTGTGGGAGGAGTACCTGGGCCCGTTCGCTGAGCTGCTGGACGTTGTCTGCGAGACCCAGGGCTGGCACTTCGTCGAGCCGTTCACCAGTCGGGAGATCAGCCGCGTGTCGATGGCCACGGCCGAGCGGCTCCTCCACCAGTCGATGCTCGACCCGGACGCCATCCGAGGTGACCTGCTCGCCGACTCCATGGTGGCGCTCTTCAGCGCCGTCCTGGCGCCCGACACGGTCCGCCTCAGCATCGACGAGCTGGAGTCCTCGATGCAGGTCCTCGAGCCGCACGACGGAGCCGACCCCGAGCTGATCGAGTGGCGGCGCCGGGTGGCCGAGGCGGCGGCACCGCTGTTCACCGGGCCGGCCAACCAGGTGAGCCTGACCGACGTGGCCACGGCCGCCGGAGTGCCGGTGCGCGCCATCCGGGAGCGATTCCGGGGCGCCACCGAGGTGGCGGCCGTGTCCGCCTACCGCTTCCTGCCCGAACTGCGGGTGGCGGTGGAGCGACGTCTGTCGGTCGACGTGCACCTGGCGCTGGCGGACTACCTCTGCGAGATCGCCCGACTGGCCCGGATCGAGCCCGCCGTGTGGGGCGCGCTGGGACTCGAGCGACAGCGGGCCGCGCTCGCCGCCGGTCCCGACGTCCACGACGACGTGCCGCTGGACCTGACCGTCGAGGCGGGACTGGCGGCGCTCGGCATCCCGGTGTCGGACCAGGAGCGGGCCGACCTCAGTCGGCTCGTCGTCGACACCGCGCTGTCCTACAGCCTCACCCGCCCGACCGTGGCGCCGCACACGGTGGCCGCCCTCGCCATGCGGTTGATTCCCCACGAGGGGTGAACGTTCGGCAGGCCGACTGAACGGCTGCGCGGTGACCGGCGCCGGGTCCGGCGCCGCGTGCCGGTCGCGGGCCGGCCGAGTGAGGGGATCGCCCACGGCGTGGGGTAGCAAGAGGTGCGAGGACGAGACGTCCGCTCGCCCCATCGCTGGCGTCGACCTCCTCACCGGGTCCCGGGTGTGTCCGCACCCCGGGACCCGGCCGCGTCCACGGGTCGGTGCCCGGGTCCGCGGTAGCGTCTCGCCGTGCTCGGGACCTACAACTTCGCCGACGTCTGGGAGGCCGTGGCCGACGTGGCGGCCGACCGGCCGGCACTGGTGGTCGGGGACCGTCGGCTCACCTACGGCGAGCTCGAGGACCGTGCCAACCGGCTGGCCAACGGCCTGCGCTCGCTCGGGGTCGGTCCCGGCGACGTGGTGGCGTGCCACCTGACCAACTCCTCGGAGTACCTCGAGACCCTGCTCGCCGCGTGGAAGATCCGGGCCGTCCCGGTCAACGTCAACTACCGCTACACCGCCGACGAGCTCGCCCACCTCTACCGGGACTCGGCCGCCGTCGTCGCCGTGGTCGACCGTGGCCTCGTCGACCGTGTCGCCGCCGTGGCGGCGGAGCTCGAGGACCTCCGGGTCGTGCTGGCCGTCGACGACGGCTCGCCGGAAACCGGAGCGGTCGGCTCGCTCGACGTCCGCGACCTGGTCGAGTTCACCGCAGGAGCGGCGGTCGACCGGCCGGACGTACCCGGTCGCGGGGACGACGACCGCTACGTCATCTACACCGGCGGCACGACCGGTCTGCCCAAGGGCGTCGAGTGGCGCATGGGCGACGCCTTCTTCGGATGCCTCGGTGGGGGCGACCCCATGCGGATGTCGGGGCCGGTCGCCTCGCCGGCCGAGGTGCTCGACCGGGTGGTCGACTTCGACTTCACGTTCTTCGCACTGGCGCCGATGGTGCACGCCGCCGCCCAGTGGGTGTCGTTCATGTGGCTCTTCGCCGGGGCTCGGGTCGTCCTGCACCGGGGGCCGTTCGACCCGGCCGCGGTCTGGCGGACGATCGAGGCGGAGCGGGTCTCGACGACGACCGTGGTCGGTGACGCCATGGCCCGGCCGCTGTGCGACGAGTGGGACGCGTCCGGGCCGTACGACACCTCCTCGCTGTTC
Organism: uncultured Actinomycetes bacterium; assembly: GCA_903873135.1. Classification (GTDB taxonomy): domain Bacteria; phylum Actinomycetota; class Acidimicrobiia; order Acidimicrobiales; family Microtrichaceae; genus SXMI01. Next base: position 10,646 of record CAIQNH010000065.1, on the reverse strand, counting down.
GCGTTCTCCAACGGCGGCGCGCCCCTGTCGAGCTCGGTGCGCGATCGGTTGCAGGCGATCCTCCCCGGGGTCGTGTTCACCGACGGGTTCGGGTCCTCCGAGACGGGGATCCAGGGCAGCAGCAGGCTCGAACCTGGTGCCCGTGGAGCGGGCACGGCGCGGTTCGACCAGGTCTCGGCCGGCACGGTCGTGCTCGACGACGACCTGCGGCCGATCGCGCCCGGCGACGACCGCATCGGGCGGGTCGCCCACGCCGGCCACCTGCCCGTCGGCTACCGCAACGATCCGGTCACGACCGCTGCGACCTTCGTCGAGGTCGACGGCGTCCGGTACGCCCTCAACGGGGACATGGCGCAGGTGGCCGAGGACGGCTCGGTGGTGCTGCTGGGCCGGGGGTCGATCAGCATCAACACGGGCGGCGAGAAGGTCTTCCCCGAGGAGGTGGAGGGCGTCCTCAAGTCCCACCCGTCCGTCTACGACTGCGTGGTCGTCGGCGTCCCCCACGAGCGCTGGGGCGAGCAGGTCGCCGTGGTGGTGCAGCCGGTCGACGGGGCGGTGGTCGCGCTGGACGACCTGGTCGAGCACGCCCGGGACCACCTGGCGGGATACAAGCTGCCGCGGTCGCTGGTCAGCGTCGCGCTCGTGGAGCGGTCCCCGACCGGGAAGGCCGACTACCGCTGGGCCCGGGAGGTGGCGGCCGCCGCCGAGTGACCCCGCTCGCAGCGGGTCGACCGGAGGGTCAGGACGAGGCCAGGTGCTCGCCGGACTCCGCGAGACGCTTGGCCCACGGGTAGTCGGGCTTGCCGGACGGCGAACGCTGGATCGAGTCCACCCGGTGGAGCTCCCGGGGCACCTTGTAGCCCGCCACGTGGGTCCGGGCGTGGTCGGCGAGCTCCTCGACCGTGGCGTCGTGGCCGTCCCGGAAGTGGACGACCGCGGCCACCCGCTGCCCCCACCGCTCGTCGGGCACCCCGACGACGATGCAGTCGAAGACCGCCGGGTGGGACTTGAGGGCCTGCTCGACCTCCTCGGGGAAGATCTTCTCGCCGCCGGAGTTGATGCTCACCGTCCCCCGACCGAGCATGACCAGCCGACCCTCGGGGGTCCACCGGGCGAAGTCGCCCGCCACGGCGTAGCGCCGTCCGTCGACCTCGACGAAGGTCTCGGCGGTCTTGACCGGGTCGTTGTGGTAGCCGATCGGGATGTTGCCGGACCGGGCCAGTCGGCCGATGCGGTCGTCCCCGGGCTCGATCGGCCGGAGGTCGTCGTCGAGCACGACCACGTCGGGTCCCGGGTCGACGGTCGGCCCGCCGCCCTCGATGGCCTGACCCTTGGCGGCGTAGGTGATCCCGTTGAAGCCACCCTCGGTGGAGCCGATCGAGTCGGTGATGATCAGGTTCGGGAACCGCTCCAGGAACCGGTCCTTGACCGACTGGCTGAACAGCGCCGCGCTCGACGACAGGACGAAGAAGCTCGAGGCGTCCCACCGCTCCGGCTCCGCCTCGAGCGCCTCGATGAGGGGTCGGCCGATGGCGTCGCCCGTGATGAGCATGGCGTTGATGCCGTGCTGGTCGACGAGGTCCCACACGAGGTCGGGCTCGAACTTGGGCAGGAGCACGATGGTCGTCCCGATGAACCACTGGCTCATGGTGGCGATCTGGGCGGCGCCGTGCATGAGCGGCGGGATGATGCAGAACACCATGCCGGTCTCCGACGCAGCGGCCTGCTCCGCCTTGGTGAACTCCGAGGCCACTCGTTCGCCGGTCACGGCGTCGATGCCCTGGCCGAGCGCGAAGTAGATGTCCTCGCTGCGCCACACGACACCCTTGGGCAGTCCCGTCGTCCCGCCCGTGTAGATGACGTAGTGGTCGTCGCCGGATCGGGCGGGGAAGTCGCGCTCGGGTGAACCGGCGGCGACCGCCTCGTCGAAGGGCACCGAGCCGAGGAGCCCGACGGCGTCCTCGCCGCTGTCGTCCTCGATGTGGACGAAGGTCCGGAGGTCCGGCGACTCGCCCGCCACGTGGGAGAGCCGGGTGGCGAAGGTCTGGTCGAACACGCACGCCACCAGACCGGCGTTGCTGATGATGTGGGCGAGCTCGTCCTCCACGTAGCGGTAGTTGACGTTGATCGGCACGGCGCGGACCTTGAGGCACCCGAGCATGGCGGTCACCCACTGCTCGGAGTTGACCGCGTAGATCCCCACGTGGTCGCCGGGCCCGACGCCGGCGGACTCGAGGTAGTGGCCGAACTGGTTGGCCCGGGCGTCGAGCTCGGCGAAGGTGAAGGTCCGGTCCCGGTCGATCACGCAGAGCCGGTCGGGCACGGCGTCGACGGTGTGTTCGAAGAGGTCGGCGATGTTGTACGGCACACCGGAAACCTAGAACAGGTGACGGGCTCGCGCCCGTGCGGGCCCAGAGGGGGCGCCGACCGCTCAGGCGGGGGTGGGGTCCGCCTCGGACCGGGCCTGGGCGGAGGTCGGTGTCACCGGAGCGGGACGCTTCACCAGGGTCGGGTCGGTCAGGCCGGCGAGCGCGACCAGCTCGTCGAACGCGGGACCCACCTCGGCGGCCAGGTCCCAGACGTCGGCCACCAGCTCCTCGTCGGCCAGGAAGCCGATGTCGACGTGGTCCCGGTAGCTGAGGACCGTGATGTTGAGCCCGGCGCCGTCCATGATCGGGCCCATCGGGTAGGTGGCCACCATCTCGGCCCCGGCGAAGTAGAGCGGGAACGGAGGCCCGGGCACGTTGGAGATCACCAGGTTGTGGATGGGGCGGTGCTGACTGGCGAGCCCCATGGAGGAGTAGAGCCTGGCGGCCAGTCCGAAGGTGCGTGGTGCGGCCCACTCGGCCCACTCGGTCAGCATGTGGGCGCCGATCGCGTTGTGGTCCTCCTTGGCCCCCTCGGTGCTCGCGGTGATCGCTCGCAGCCGCTCGCCGACGTCGTCGACGTTGACCGGGAGGGCGGTGAACATGGCGGACACCTTGTTGCCGCCGGTGTTCGCCTCCTCCTCGGTCCGCACCGACACGGGGACGACCGACACCAGCGGGATGTCGGGGAGGGCGTCGTGCCGCTCGAGGTACCGGCGGAGGGTCCCGGTGCAGATGGCCAGCACCACGTCGTTCACCTTGACGTCGAGGGCGGTCTTGACCTGCTTGACCGTGTCGAGCGGCACCCGTGCGAACGCCACCGTACGGTGCGGGCCGATCGCCTGGTTGAACGGGGTGCGCGGCGCGGTGAGCGGCACGGCGCCGTGACCCACGGCCGGGTTGCGGATGTTGCCGACCAGACGGGCGATCGACCGGGCCGTCCGACCGAGGAGCCCGAACGCGTCGCTCGCCAGTCGCACCTTGGACGCAGCGGCGTACGACACGAGCTCGAGGTCGTTGGGGACGTGCTCCGGCTCGATCGGATCGAGCGCGAGGTCCCGGCCCTCGGGTGCCAGGTCGAACAGCTCGGTCATGATCTCGGCGCCGGAGGCTCCGTCGATGGCGGCGTGGTGGACCTTGCAGACGAACCCGATCCGGTTCTGCTTGAGCCCCTCGACGATCCACATCTCCCAGAGGGGCCGGTTCCGGTCGAGTGGGATCGAGACGATCTGACCGGCCACCTCGGCGAGCTCGCGGCGACCACCGGGTGCCGGGCAGCCGATGCGGCGGACGTGGTAGTCGAGGTTGAAGTGCGGATCCTCGATCCACACGGGGTGGTGGAGGTCGAACGGGACCCGGACCAGCCGCCGACGGAACGGGGGCACCAGGGGCAGGCGTTCCCGGATCGTGTCCTTGATGCGCTGGAAGGAGTAGCCCCCCGGCATCGTCCCGGCGTCGAAGATGCCGACCATCGCCACGTGCATGTGGCCGGTCGGGGTCTCGAGGTACAGGAACGTGGCGTCCATGCCCGAGAGTCGTTCCATGGGTGGCTCCCCGTCGTGGTGGCGTGCGTCCGGACCCGGAGTCCGGCGGATCCCCAAGTCTGCCCCACTCCGGGTCCACCGTGCCCGTGGGTGCCGGACGGGCGACCGCAGCTAGCCTCACCGGCGTGTCCCCCCTCCTGCGTCAGGGCGTGGTGCGGCTCGTCCTGGCCCTCAACGCCCGCTACCCGATCCACAGCAACCGGGTCCTGACGATCCCGTCGTTCTTCGCCTCCTGGCTCACCACCGAGGCGGCCCCCGTCTGGCTCGGCTGGTGGGGTGTCCGGACCGTGCTCGGACTGCGGGCCCGACGCGGTCGGCTCGGCGTCGCGGACGCCGTCGGCGTGGGGCTGACCGGGGCCGCGGCCGCAGTGCTGGTGCGCGAGATCGTCGACGGAGCCCGGGCGGGCGAGCAGCTGCGCGGAGCCCTCAGCGGCGAGGTGCCGGCCGCCTTCCTCGACGAGCGGCCCCGCTGCGACCGTCGGGGCGCCCTGTTGCCCGTGCTGAACGGCCGCGGTCGCCGCCGCAAGGTGCGCGGACTGGTCTACCGCGAGGTGGACGGTCACCGTCTCCGACTCGACGTCTACGAGCCGCTCGACCCTCCGGCACCGGGGGAGCGCCGTCCGGCCATCATCCAGATCCACGGCGGCGCGTGGGTGGTCGGGTCCAAGGACGAGCAGGGAGTGCCGCTGCTCAACCACCTGGCGTCGCTCGGGTGGGTCGGTTTCAACATCGAGTACCGACTCAGCCCCACCGCGAAGTTCCCCTCGCACCTCGTGGACTGCAAGGCGGCGCTCGCCTGGGTGCGTGAGCACGCCGAGGAGTTCGGCGTCGACCCGGACTTCATCGCCGTCACCGGCGGCTCCGCAGGCGGCCACCTGTGCGCGCTCATGGCGCTCACGGAGAACGACCCGGAGTTCCAGCCCGGCTTCGCCGACGCCGACACCTCGGTGCAGGCCGCCGTCCCGTTCTACGGCGTCTACGACCTGCTCGACCGTGGACAGGACCAGCTCGACACCTTCCTCAGGTTCATGGAGCAGGTGGTCATGGGGAGTCATCCGGAGCAGGACCCGGAGGGGTGGGCCTCGTACTCGCCGATCGACCGCATCCACGGGGACGCCCCGCCGGTGATGCTCCTGCACGGTGACGCCGACGTGCTCGTGCCGGTCGGTGGTGCCCGACGGTTCGCTGCGGCGTTGTCGCGCTCGTCGTCCAACCCGGTCGTCTACGCCGAGCTCCAGGGAGCCCAGCACGCCTTCGAGATCTTCCCGAGCGTGCGGACCGTCCAGACCGTGGAGTACGTGGAACGGTTCCTCACCTGGGTCCACGAACGAGCGCTCGAGGAGCGTGGCGGGGTGACGGCGACGGGTCGGGGTCCGTCCCCGGGCGGGGTCGACCGGCCCACAATGGCCGACGATGGAGGACGATCCCGAGACGGGGTGGTCGGAGCGCCGGGCCGGTCCTGAGCCCTCCGCCGACCACGACCACGACCACGCTCCGGACCGCACCGGGTCCGGACACGGCCACTCGCACGACCTGCGGGACCTCTCCGGTGGGTTCGACCAGTCGCTCCGTCGTCGACTCAACCTGATCGCCCTCGGACTGTTCGTCCTGACCATCGTCGGCGTGGTGGCGTGGTGGCCGGGCGGTGACCGGGAGGTGGAGCCCGGATCGCTCGGCGTCGCCGACGGCTACTTCGACGCCACGGTCACCGGTGTGGAACCGTTCGCGTGCCCCGGAACGGTTCCGTCCGGTGGCACCGGCGGAACCGGAGCCGACGGGTCCGGTGCGGACGGAGCCGGTGGGACCCCACCGACGTCCGTCGACCCCGGGGCGTCGACGGAGGAGGGGGTGTGCCTCACGGTGACCTTCCGGCTGGAGCAGGGGCCGGACGCCGGCCAGGAGCGGTCGGTCGAGCTCTTCGACTGGGGGCCGTACCCGGAGGTCGGGGTCGGGGACCAGCTCGTCGTCCCGTACCTCGAGGACGCGCTCCCCGAGTACCAGTACGCCCAGGCGTTCGAGCGCGAGCGCCGGTGGCCGCTCGTGCTGCTCGCACTCGCGTTCGCAGCGCTGGTCGTGGTGCAGGGCGGTCTCCGCGGGTTCGCCGCGCTCGCCGGTCTGCTCGCCAGCATCGGGGTGATCGTCGTGTTCGTGCTCCCGGCACTCGTGGGCGGTGAGCCGCCGGTTCCGGTGGCGATCGTGGCGGCGTCGCTCGTGGCGTACCTCGCCCTCTACCTGGCCCACGGGTTCACACCGCTCACCACGGTCGCGCTGCTCGGCACCCTGGCCTCGCTCGTGCTGGTGGGGATCCTGTCGTGGGTGTTCACCGAGCTGACGGTCCTGTCGGGTCTCTCCGAGGAGGCGCAGTACATCCGGGCCTTCGGCGGTGACCTCGAGTTCGGTGGGCTCCTGCTCGCCGGGATCATCCTGGGGGCGCTCGGCGCGCTCGACGACATGACGGTCACCCAGGCCTCGGCGGTCGCCGAGTTGCGTCGGGCCGACCCGACCATGGGCTTCACCGAGCTGTTCCGAGCCGGGTCACGCATCGGCCGTGACCACATCGCCTCCACGGTCAACACCCTGGCGCTGGCCTACGCCGGGGCGTCGCTGCCCCTGCTGCTGTTGTTCGTGGAGTACGACCGCCCGCTGTCCCGGGTGCTCACCTCCGAGGTCGTGGCCACCGAGCTGGTGCGCACCCTCGTCGGCTCGATCGGGCTGGTCGCCTCGGTGCCGCTGACGACGCTGCTCGCCGCCAGGCTCGTGGCGCCGCGTCGCGGTGCGGAGCCGGACATCCTGGCCCGCTAGCGGGGTGGTCGGCGAGGGTCGGTGGCTGCCCCGGACGCGGCATCGACCGGCCCGCCGTGTCCCCCCTCGACCCGCTGCACGTCGTCGCGGTCGACTGCTCCCGGCGTCCCGAGCGAGACGCCCGCCGGCAACTCCACGTGGAGGTCGTCACAGGTCTGCACCTGCACGTCGCCGTCGAGCATCGTGAGGTCGATCACGTGACCCCCGGTCGCTCGGTCGTCGGAGAGGAAGTGCAGGTGGTGGCCCGGCACCTCGACGCCGGCGATCGCGTCGGGGAACCGGAACCCGACGACGGTGCCGACGGCCGAGTCGACGTGCCACTCGGTCTGGTGCGCCACCACGTCGCGCAGCGGGGCGTAGGGAGGGTGCTGCCGGGCGACGCTCCGCAGTCGGAGGTCAGTGAACCTCCCGGTCGCCCGAACTGCGACGATCGCGTCGGCCGGCGCCGTCGCTCCGGAGCGGGCCACCCGGTCGATCTGGTCCTGCACCTCGACCAGGGTCCACGGTCCCTCGCAGTGCACGGACGCAGTGGGTCGGAACCGGCAGACGACGGCGAACGGAGTGCGGACCGAGCCGTCGAGCGTGTCGACCCGACCGTCGGCACGAGCGGCCCACGCGGCGCCGTCGAGCACGATCAGCTCGCCGTCGAGGTGCTGGACGGTGCCGAGCCCGAGGTCACCCAGGTTCAGGATCTCGGCCAACGTGGCGTCGCCGTCGTACCCGCCCTCCATCAGCGCCGCGAGGGTGCCGGCCTGCACGGCCACGTGCTCGTCGACCGAGTCGTGCTGCAGGCCGGCACGCGACAGTGCCCGCACGTGCAGCGCCCCGATCAGGCGGTCGTCGATGATGTCGCGCGCCATCGTCGTGTTCGTCAACCGGTGACGGCGAACCAGCGGTCCTCGGGGTCGCTGAAGGCGAAGCTCCGAACGCCACTGTGTTCGCCGATCTCCGTCGCTGTGACGCCACGCTCGACGAGGTGCGTCCGCGTCGAGTCGAGGTCGTCCGCGTGGAGGGCGATCGACGGGGTTGCGAGGTCGAGGCCGTGCGGGTTGTCGGCCATCATCGCGAGCGGGACGAGTTCGAGTGCGAACGACTGGTCTGCGAAGCCGACCTGGACGACCGAGAAGCCGTCCGCCTCCTGGCGGCGCTTCTCCACCATGCCCACCTGCTCGATCCAGAATCGGCGGCAGACCTCGGCGTCGGTGACGTAGAGGACCACGTAGTTGACTCGCATCGACGCCCATCTCCCCTCGTTCGCTGACGCGGTGCGCTCGCTGGCGCCACCGTGCCGCAGGCCCGCTCGGTCCGTCCGCTGCTCCGACGGCGAGGCTAGCGGTCGGGCGTTCCGCTCAGGTCAGTCCGGTCGACCGGCCCATCGCTCGGTGGCCGCCCGCCAGTCGAGTCGGCGGGTGGTCACACCGTCGGGCCACTCCTCGGGCGGGAGCTGCCAGCAGACCTCGAACTCGATCCCGTCGGGGTCCGACGCGTAGAGGCTGAGCGACGCACCGTGGTCGGACTCGCCGCTGAGCGCGCCCAGGTCGAGGAGTCGGGCCCGTCGCTCGACGAGATCCTCGAAGCGCTCGACCTCCCAGGCCAGGTGGTACAGCCCGGGACCGGTCCGGCCGGGCCGTTCGGACCCTCCGACGGTGAAGAGCCCGAGGTCGTGGTGGGCGTCGCTGGCCGGGAGCGACATGAACACCGCCTGCCCCAGGTCGGCCGCGACCTCCATGTCGAGCGCGTCCCGGTAGAAGGCCGCGGCGCGCTGGGCGTCGCTGACGTAGAGGACGGCGTGGTTCAGGCGACGGACGGGCACCGGGAGATGGTACGTCCGTGACGTCGCAGGGCCTCGTCGTGGGGTGTGGTAGAGCCTGAGCGTGACCGAGTCGTCCGATTCCCCGAGCACCCCCCTCTGGACCCCGCCGACGGCGCGGGTCGGAGCGTCGGCGATCGAACGCTTCCGCCTGCTCGCCGCCGAGCGCAGCGGGTGGGACCTGCCCGACACGACGGCTCTGCACCGCTGGTCCGTCGACGAGCCCGAGGACTTCTGGCGGCTGCTCGCCGAGGAGCTCCTGGACGGCGTCGACGTCTCGGGGCCCGTCGTCGTGCCGGGTGTCGGTGGGACCAGCGGCTCGGCGATCGCCGGCGCCTCGTGGTTCCCCGAGGCGCGCCTCAACGTGGCCGAGCAGATCCTGGCGGGCGACGCTGCGTCGGTGCTGCTCGTCTCGGTCGACGAGCGCGGTGGTCGGCGTGAGCTGACCAGGGGTGACGCCCGGATCCTGGTCGGCCGGTGCGCCGCGGCGCTGCGCGCCTCGGGCGTCGGGCGGGGCGACGTGGTCGCCGCGTGGATGCCGAACGTGGTCGAGACCGTCGTGGTGGCGCTGGCCGCTGCGTCGATCGGTGCGGTGTTCACGTCGACGTCCCCCGACTTCGGTGCCGACGGTGTGCTGGACCGGTTCGGTCAGGTGCGGCCGCGCGTCGTGGTCGCGGCCGACGGCTACACCTACGGCGGCCGGTCCTTCGACCGGCGGGACGAACTGGTTCGAGTCGTGGACGGCCTCCCGGGCACGACGACCGTGCTGGTCGGGTTCCTCGCCGACGGTGTGGCCGGCGAGACCGGCGACCCGGTGGCCCCGGTCCCCGGCACCGTCCCCTGGGGCGAGTGGCTCTCGTCGGCACCGGCGGAGCCGCTGCAGTTCGAGCAGCTCCCGTTCGACCACCCGTGGTACGTGCTCTACAGCTCGGGCACGACCGGGGTTCCCAAGTGCATCGTCCACCGGACGGGCGGGGTCCTGCTGCAGCACCTGAAGGAGCACCGACTCCACCTGGACCTCCGAGCGGGCGACCGGGCCTGCTACTTCACGACGTGCGGCTGGATGATGTGGAACTGGCTGGTGTCGGCCCCTGCGTCCGGAGTGACGGCGGTCCTGTTCGAGGGCAACCCGTTCCACCCGGGACCGGAGGTGCTCTGGCAGCTCGCCGCGGACGAGGAGCTCGAGTTCCTGGGGGTGTCGGCCAAGTTCCTCGACGCCGTGCGCACGAGTGGTCTGCGACCTGCCGACACCGTCGACCTGCGCCGCCTGCGCACGCTCGCGTCCACCGGTTCGCCGCTCTCGCCCGAGGGGTTCGACTGGGTGGCGGACGCCGTCGCCGGGGGGGTGGGCGCCGACGGGCTCCACCTGGCCTCGATCTCCGGTGGGACCGATCTCTGCGGTTGCTTCGCCATCGGCGACCCGACCCGGCCGGTGTGGTCCGGGGAGATCCAGGGGCCCGCCCTCGGGATGGCGGTGGACGTCTGGCGTGAGGACGGGACCCCGGCTGAGGTGGGGGAGCGCGGCGAGCTGGTCTGCACCAGAGCGTTCCCGTCGACCCCGCTGCGGTTCTGGGGCGACGAGGACCCGGAGTCCCCCGGCGCCGTGCCCGGACCCCGCTACCGGTCGGCCTACTTCGAGGCGTTCGACGACGTGTGGACCCACGGCGACTTCGCGGCGTGGACGGAGCACGGCGGGTTGATCATCCACGGTCGGTCGGACACCACGCTCAACCCCGGTGGGGTGCGCATCGGGACGGCTGAGATCTACCGGCAGGTGGAGCGGGTCGAGCAGGTCGAGGAGTCGCTCGTGTTCGGCCAGGAGGTCGACGACGACGTGCGCATCGTCCTGCTGGTGCGACTCGCCGCTGGTGTCGTGCTCGACGACGGGCTGGTGGCGGAGATCCGGGACCGGGTCCGGACCGGCTGCACACCCCGGCACGTGCCGGCGGTCGTGGTCCAGGTCGACGACCTGCCCCGCACCCGCTCCAACAAGCTCGCCGAGCTGGCCGTGGCCGACCGGGTCAACGGACGGCCGGTGCGCAACACCGGCGCGCTGGCCAACCCCGAGGCGCTCGACCACGTGGCCGACCGGGTCCCGTCCCCACCCACCTGAATCCACCCCCC
>CAIQNH010000064.1 GCA_903873135.1 uncultured Actinomycetes bacterium | reverse complement strand
GTGGCGGCCTCCGCGCCGGGCCCGGGGACCCGGCCGGCGGCGAGGACAACCCGGTGGTGGTGTTCGGGGCCGCGGGCGGCGACGAAGACGATGTTGGTGCCGACGACGGCGCCGTCGTGGCGGACGTGTTCGGCGGCGTCGGGGTCGCGGCGGCGGCCGTTGGCCTCGCGGTTCTTGTAGATGGGGCGCACCACGGTGCCGTCGCCGTAGACGATCCGCAGGGGGGAGGGACGGGTGAGGGACCCGCCCCGGAGGGTGAGCAGCCCGAGCTGTTGGGCCTGGGCGACGGCACAGGTCGTGAAGGCACTGGTGAGGGCGTCGAGGACGGCGCCGCCGCAGAGCAGGTCGCGGGCGTGACGGTGGGTATGGGCGGTGAGCCGCTGGCACCACGGGTCGACGGTGACGCCGTCGGGGTGGACGCGAGCGGCTCGGTTGTAGGTCGTAACGATGCGGCGCCACGCGTCGGGGTGGCGAGTCTCGACGTCGAGGCGGTTCTGGGAGCCGTGGAGGCGGGCGAGCGCAGCCCAGGCGAGGTGGAGGGCGACAGGGTGCTGGCGCGGCCGACCCACACGCTGCGCCGGAACCGCGGCCGCGAGATCATGGAGCCACGGCCAAGTGAGCACCGCGTCGCACGCCTCCCGGAGGGACAGCTGCCGGGTCACAGCTCGGCCCGCCAGTCGAAGCCGACCAGGTCGGCGGCCGCGTCGAGGCTGCGGACCCCGAGGGCCCGAGCGGCGGCGTCGATGCGCCCGGTGCGGCGGTGGACGACCGCTCCGGCCCAGGCGCGCACCGAGCCAGGCCGCACGTCCGGCTCGGCACGCAGCCCCGCGGTGTCGAGCAACCCGGCGAGGAGATTGCACGCGGCGGCCTGGGCAGCGAGCGCCGTGGGGTCACCGCGCACGACGAGGACCGGGTCGCCGTCGTCGAGACCGGCGAGGTGACGGCGAAGCACCCCGACACCCCACGAAGTGAGGGTGGCGCCGCGGGCATCGACACGAGCCGCCCCAGGGAGGCGGACGATGCCGGCTGCAAGGTCGACGTCACCGACGCAGACCAGGGGGATCTCCCGAGTCGTGGCGGTCGCCTCAGCGAGCGCGACCGCGGTGGCGGCACGCAGCGGCTCCCGGGCCCGGCCGAGCGCGCAGACCCGCACCAGGGTGACCTCGTCGTCGGTGAGGGGCCTGGTGGTGCGCACCGTGCGCGGCCCGAGCACCAGGTCCAAGGTGGGGTCGCCGACGTCGACGCCGAGGTGGCGCAGCGTGCGGAACACCGCCCGGACCGTGGTGCGCCGGAAGTGCAGGGTCGCGGTCGACGGCGGAGCCCCGGTGCGGGTGTGGGCGTGCACGAACGCCTCACAATCCCCCGGCGTCACCTCGGCGATGTCGGCGCGCTGGGCGACGAAGCGGGCGAACCGCACGGCCACCTCCGCCATGCGCTCCACGGTGCCCTCGAGGAGCGCGTCGCCGCCGACCCACTCCCCCACCGCGGCATGCACCGCCGCCCCCGGCGTGTACCGCTGCTGGATGTCCAGTCGCTGCCCCATGGCGGCGACGGTGCCCACCTCTGCCCTCGCCGCAATCGCCGCCGCACCGGTCCATGCCTCGTCGCGGCGCCCGGCCAGTAGACCCCGCGCAGGCCAGCACAGCCGGTGCCGCTTGCAGCTCAGCCCATTCCCGCAGGGGACTGAGCAGATCCGGCACTTCATGCCGCGCCGGCCCGACCGCTCGCTGGGTTTCGCGTGCGGTCAGTCCGTGGGATGAGGGAGCGGAGCGATCCGTCCGGGCTGCAGGAGATCTCGTAACAACGCCAGGGCG
>CAIQNH010000063.1 GCA_903873135.1 uncultured Actinomycetes bacterium | reverse complement strand
TCGAGCGGCGTCCCGGGAGCGACGGGCGTGCCGACGGGCAGGCTCTGGTCGACGACCCGGCCGACGAGCACGTCCCCGGCCGGCAGCGCCTGCGTCCGGATCCGCAGCGTCACGACGTCGCCGGCCACCTCCTCCGCGGCGCGACGGGTCAGTCCCACGAGGGACGGGACCGTCGCCGAGTCGGGGGGTCCACTGACCACCACGTCGACGGGCGTCCCGGGGGGCACGTTCGATCCGGGATCCGGATCGACGCCGAGGATGGTGCCCGGCTCGACGTCGGATCGGGCCCGCTCGCTGACCTCCCCGAGACCCAACCCGGCGCGACCGATCGCCGACATGCCGGGTCCGACCGGTGCCCCCACCACGTCGGGCACCACCCGGGGAGCGGGACCCGACGAGACCCGCAGGACGATCGCGCCGTCGTCCGGGACCGGGGACCCGGCGGCCGGGACGGAGGCGACGACCTCGCCGGGCCGGACGACGTCGTCGGGGACGTCCTGCTGCTCCACCCGGAACCCGAGCCGACCGAGGAGCCCCACGGCCACGGGCGCCTGCACACCGACGACCTCGGGGACCACCTGGCCGGCGGGGCCGTCGCTCACGACCACCACGACCTCGCTGCCCGACTCGACCTTGGCACCGGCACGAGGAACCTGACCGAAGACGACGCCGACCGGGACCAGGGAGTTGGGCGTGAACTCGATCGCCGCCTCGACGCCGAGCTCGTCGAGCTGCCGCTGCGCCTCGGCGACCGGGAGGGCGGCGAGCGAGGGCAGGACGACACGGGGCGTGTCCGGGGGTGGCGCGTTGGCAGCCAGCACCGCCCGGACCCCCACGACCGCGAGCGCGACCAGCACCAGGAGCGCGCCCGCCACCGCCACCGAGGCCCACGGGTGACGGGCGAGGTCGACCTCCTCGGCGGGGCCGACCTCGGTGGTCCGGGATCGGTCGCGCTCCGGCTCCGACGGCGGCCGGAACGGCGGGGGGCGGAGTCCGACGGCGGTCACGGCGCCACCACGAGCGTGACGACGGATGCCGGTCGGGCCGGGGTCCCGCCCTCCGGGGACTGCGTGAGCACCTGACCCGCCTGGAGCGACGGCGGCGGCCGGCCGTCGCGGGCCGCCGCCAGCCCGACGAGCGCCAGTTCGTCCGGTGTGGCGGTGACGACGTTGGCCTGGAACCCGGAGGAACGGATCTGGTCCGCAGCCGGACCGGCTGCCTGTCCGAGGACTCCCGGGACGGGCGCCGGGGGAGCGTCACCGGAGACCACGACCCGCACCGGGGTGCCGCGGGCCACGGTGGATCCGGCCGGCGGATCCGTCCGCACCACCGCGCCGGGTGGGAGCTCGGTGGCCAGCGTGCCCTCGACCTCGGTGACCTCGAGACCGAACGCCCCCAGGGTGAACGAAGCGACCGCGACCGACCGCCCCTCCACGTCGGGGACCGGCCGCGGCGACGGGCCGCTCGAGACGACCAGCCGGACCGTGCCGTCGCCGCGGACCTCGAGGCCCGGCCCCGGGTCCTGGGCGAGCACCACCCCGGCGGGCACCTCCTCGTCCGGTCGCTCCTCCACCTCGACGGCGACCCCGGCCTCGTCGAGCCCACGACGGGCCTCGGACAGCGGGTCGCCCACCAGGTCGTCGAGCACCACCCGCACCGCACCCCGGCTCACCGTGAGCGTGACCGTCCCGCCCGGATCCACCCGGGTGCCGGGGAGCGGCTCCTGCGAGAGCACCGAGCCGCGGGGCACGCTCAGGCTGAACGCCGAGGAGGTCTCCACGGCGAGTCCGGCGTCGGCGAGCTCCGCTCGAACCCCCGGGAGGGGCAGGCCGACGAGGTCACCCACCACCACCGACCGGCCTCGGCCGAGGACGAGGTCGAGGGGGTTGAGGGTGGGGGCGAACCCCAGGAACAGCACGACGCCGAACGCCGCGGCCAGCGCGACGGCCACCGGTGCGGCGCCCCTCACCCGGCCCACGTCCGGCCCCTCAGGGAGACGTGGTGCTGGTGGAGGATGTGGACGACTCCGGCGTGGAGGTCGTGGTCGCCGTTGCCACCCCGACGGTGATCCGGACCGTCGAGCCCTTGGGCGCCGTCGCACCGGAGGCGGGCTCCTGTGACATGACCTTGCCCACGTTGGAGTCACCCGGCGAGAGGCTCTCGTTCGTCACCTCCACCTGGAACCCCTCGGCCGTGAGCGCCGCAGTGGCCTGGGCCTGGGTGTCGCCGACCACGCCGGGGACACGGATCTGTGCCACACCCGAGGAGACGATCACCGTGACGGTCGACCCCTTCTCGACCGAGGTGCCGACCGGTGGGTCGGTGCGGATGACCTTGCCCTTGGCCACGTCGTCGCTCGGCTCCTCGTCGGGTCCACCGATCTTGAATCCGGCCGCCTGGAGCGTGGCCTGGGCGGCCGACAGCGACTGGCCGGCCACGTTGGGCACGAGCTCCTCGCCCGGCCCCTTCGACACCCGCAGCTCGACCTCGGAGTCCTTGGAGACCGGCACGCCGGCGGCAGGGTTGGACGAGATCACGCGACCGGGTTCGGTGTTCGGGTCCTCGATGGAGATCACCTTTGCCCGCAGCCCGGCGAGGGCGAGGATGAACTCACCCTCGGCCTGCGTCCGACCGGCCACCTCGGGGACCGGCACCTGGGCCGGGCCCTGCGAGACGACGATCGTCACGGTCGAGCCGTCCGGTGCCTTGGTCCGGGGCGCCGGGTCCTGCGAGATGACCCG
>CAIQNH010000062.1 GCA_903873135.1 uncultured Actinomycetes bacterium | reverse complement strand
GTCGTGAAGTAGCCCTGCACGTCGATGCGGACGTGGACGGTGCCGCCCAGGTTCTGCACGACCAGGTCGAGGGGTGAGGCGTTGGACAGCGTGACGGTCCCGGTGTTGGTGATCCCGGTGCCACCCGTGTAGTTGACGAACGCCGAGGTCGGGATGGTCCCCTGGTTCGGAGCCACCCGGACGAACCCCGTCCCGACGGGATCGACGACGGTGACGGCCAGCTCGACGGCGTCGGCCCCGTCGGGGACTCCGCAACCGGAGGACGGACCACCCTGCCCCGACAGGTCGGCGCCGAACCCGGCGACCTGGAACGCCCTCGAGGCCGCGGCGGAGATGGTCCCGCCCGCCGTGCGGGTGTCGACCGCCTTGCACGGCGACGACAGCGGCACGTAGTTGGCGCCGCCGGTCGGGACGAACACTCCCTGCACGTCGACGACGAGGTGGACGGTGCCCCCGAAGTTCGACACGCTGAGCTCGAGGCTCGCCCAGGCGTTGATCGGCACGGTGCCCGTGTTCGTGGTCCCGCGACCGACGGTGTAGTTGAGGAACGCCGCGTTGACGCTCACACCGGTCGGGAAGGCCCGGAGGAAACCGTTGGCCCCGGTCGGCGAGACGGCGGTGATCGAGATCTCGACGGCCTCGGCCTCGGCGGGCACGCCGCAACCGGTGGTGCTGCCGCCCTGGAACGCCAGGCTGTCCGAGCCCCGCACGCGGAACTCACGGGTCCCTCCGGGACCCAGCGTCCCGCCGCCGATCCGGGTGTCCGCGGCTCGGCAGGGTGCGGGAAGCGGCACGTACCCGAGCCGGGCCGGCGCCGTGACCGCCGACGCCTCGGGCGCCGCCAGGGGTGAGTCCGGCGGCGCCACCGCCTGGGCCAGGGTGCCGACGGTCCCGAGGAGCGATCCGAGGACGGCGACGACCAGCAGGGCCGACACCACCCGAGTCGGTCGGACCCGGTGCGCGACCCCGACCCGTCGCGACGACTCCCTCCGCCGACGGTCGGGGTCGACGCTGCCCCGACCGAGCCCGTGGTGCCTGCGATCCCGTGCGCTGTCCATGCGTCCTCCTGGGCCTGATCGACGTCCGCCCGTCGTGGCGGCTCCACCCTCCGGGAGTTGCCGGTTCCGGGATCTGACACTTCTCAGGTCGCTGATCAGTGTCTCAGCCCGACGGTTCGGTGTCACAGGACGGGTGCAGGATGCTCCCGTGACCTCGCAGCTGAGCCTCATCCACTCGGTCCCCGAGCCCGAGCCCACTCCCGACGTGGCTGATGCCACCGGTGCCGCAGGTGCGTCCCCGCCCGCAACCCCAGCCCGGTCGTCCGCTGACCGCAGCACCTCGGTGGCCCGTCGTGTCGGCTCCGTCTGGCACCTGGACCGCCGCACGATCGACCGGGGCCGACGTGGGGTCGCCGAGGCCCGAGCGGAGCTCCGGGGAGCCGCCGCTCGGGCACACCAGCGGGAGCTGGAGCGCCACGAGTCCCGCCTCGCCCAGCTCCAGCAGCTCCGTCGTCCCGCCGCCGGCGGGGCACCGAGCGACCCACCGATCGGACCCTCGGATCCGGGTCCCTCCCACCGCGCCGCCTGAGCCGTCGGCCGGGGCGACCACCCCTAGGATCGGCGCATGACCGACGTCGTGATCATCGATGCCCTCCGCACGCCCATCGGACGCCGCAACGGCGGCCTGTCCGGAGTCCACCCCGCCGACCTGCTCGGCACCGTCCTGTCGGCCCTCGTCGAGCGAACCGGGATCGACCCGGCCGAGGTGGAGCAGGTCGTGGGCGGTTGCGTGTCGCAGGTGGGACAGCAGTCGTTCAACATCACCCGGACGGCCTGGCTGACCGCCGGCCTGCCCATCTCGACCGCAGCCACCACGGTCGACACCCAGTGCGGCTCGTCCCAGCAGGCCACCAACCTGGCCGCGTCGCTGGTCGCCTCCGGCACGGTCGACGTGGCCGTCGCCTGTGGTGTGGAGTCCATGAGCCGGGTGCCCATCGGCGCCAGCGCCTCCAAGAAGCTCGGCTTCGGCGTGCCGCTCCCCAAGTCCTACTTCCCCCAGTACGAGCCGACGTCGCAGTTCGAGGGCGCCGAGCGCATCGCCGACCGCTGGGAGGTCACCCGGGCCGACACCGACGCGTTCGCGCTCGCCAGCCAGGAGCGTGCCGCGCTGGCCTGGGACGAGGACCGTTTCGGGAGCCAGATCGTGCCCGTCACCGCACCGGTGCTCGGCGAGGACGGCGAGCCCACCGGCGAGACGCAGGTCGTCACCCGGGACGAGGGCCTGCGCAGCACCACCCTGGAGGCGCTCGCCGCGCTCCGGCCCGTCGCCCGTGAGGACGGCGTCCACACCGCAGGGTCGTCCTCGCAGATCTCCGACGGAGCGTCGGCGGTGCTGATGATGTCGGCCGAGAAGGCCGCAGCGTCGGGCCTCACCCCCCGGGCCCGGGTGGTCGACACCTGTCTGGTCGGCGTCGACCCGGTGCTCATGCTCACCGGACCGATCGACGCCAGCGAGCGGCTCCTGGAGCGCACCGGTCGGACGATCGACAGCTTCGACCTGTTCGAGATCAACGAGGCCTTCGCCTCGGTCGTCCTGGCGTGGGCCCGCGCCACCGGAGCCGACCTGGACCGCACCAACCCCAACGGAGGCGCCATCGCGCTGGGGCACCCGCTGGGCGCCACCGGGGCGTTCCTGTTGACCAAGGCCGTGCACGAACTCGAGCGGACGGGAGGCACCTCTGCGCTGATCAGCATGTGCTGCGGCGGCGGGCTCGGCACGGGCACGATCGTCGACCGTGTCTGACCAGCGCTCGTGCGGCCTCGCCGCCCTGCTCGCCACGGTCGCCGTGCTGCTCGCCGGCTGCGGCGACCCCGAGGGGCAGGCGTCGACCGGTGGGACCAGCGCAGGCGGCAACGCCACCGTGGTCCGGGTGGTCGACGGCGACACGATCGTCGCCCGGGTCGACGGCGTCGAGGAGCGGGTCCGCCTGATCGGCATCGACGCTCCGGAGAGCGTCAAGCAGGACTCCCCCGTGGAGTGCTTCGGGCCCGAGGCCTCGGCGCACCTCAAGCAGCTCCTCCCCGGTGGCGCCTCGGTGCGACTCGAGCTCGACCAGGAGCCCCGCGACAAGTACGACCGCCTGCTCGCCTACGTGTTCCGCTCCGACGACGACCTGTTCGTCAACCGGGCGATGGTGGCCGACGGCTACGCGGCCGCCTTCGTCTACAAGCCCAACGTGGCGTACACCCCCACCCTGCAGGACGCCGGCCGAACGGCCAGGTCGACGGGCGCTGGACTCTGGACGGCGTGCTCGTCCAACCTGCCGTTCCCCCGCTGAGCTGCGTCGTTCAGCCCGCTCGCTGGAGTTCCCGGAGCGCCCGCCAGGAACCGAGCACCGCGCCCGAGGACTCCACCCGGGCCCGGAACTCCGGATCGGCGCACAGGACGGCGTGGTCGTCGACCCGCTCGGCCCAGTCGGGCATCAGCGACCGCAGCTCGGCGTGATCGGTGGCGGGGTGCAGGAAGATCTCGGTCACCCCGGGACGCAGTTCGTCGAGCAGTCGCTCGAACGCCGGACGGGTCGGACCCGGCGGCGGGATGACCAGGTGGTCGGGGAACAACACCCCCTCCTCCGCGGCGAGCGACCGGAACGGGAACCCGACGACGGACTCGGTGCTCGCACCGGAGAGCCGCAACGGGAGCCGGAACTCCACGGCGAGGTCCAGGTAGACGTCGAAGAACTCGGGTCGCAACTGCAGGGTGCCCATGTGGGAGTCCAGGTGGGTCACGTCGAATCCCCACTCCACGGCACGCTCCACCTGGGCGCGCAGCTCCCGACGCACCTCGTCCAGGTCGGCGTGGTCCCAGACGTCGTCCACGGTGGCGGGGAACCCGCCGTCGCCGCCCAGCAGCGACGGCGCCACCGTGATGGGGCCCCACCGGTAGTTCTCCCACTCGGCGTTGAGCGTCAGGTGCACCCCCACGTCGTCGCCGCGGTCCCGGAGCCTCGCCTCCCGGGCCCACGGGGCCGGGACCATGAGCGACGCCGAGGTGGCCAGGCCGTCGTGCAGCGCGTCGTACACGCCCTCGTTGGCAGCGTGACACAGGCCCAGGTCGTCGCAGTTGACGATGAGGATCCGGGTGTCGGCAGGGTGTCCGAGGCGTTCGACGAGCGAGCTCACGAGCCGACGCTACCGCCCGGCCACACCGGCGAAGAGGTCGTCCTCGGGCACGTCGGTGGGCACCCGGGACTCGGCGAGGATGTAGTCGTCCCACGGGTGCAGGGCGACCACCTCCTCTCCGGGCAGACCGAACCAGAACGGCGAGTCCGGGTCGACCTGTGTGGCGTGGGCCCGCAGCGCCGCCTCGCGCACCGAGTAGAACTCGGCCACGTCGACCTGCGTGGTGATCCGGTCGTCCTGGCTGAACTCCTCCACGCGGGCGAGCCACTCCTCGTCGAAGGGTGACTCGAGCCCCAGCTCGGTGAACCGTCCGTGCAGGGCCAGCATGCGGCGCTTGGACCACGTCGAGTAGTAGAGCTTCGACGGCGTCCACGGATCGCCGGCCTCGGGGTACCAGCCCGGGTCACCCGCACGGTCGAAGGCCGCCACCGACACCTCGTGGACCTTGAGGTGGTCCGGGTGGGCGTAGTTGCGCTGGTCGTCGGCGTAGGTGACGACCACCTGCGGACGGTCCCGCCGGACGACACGCACGAGCGCCTCGGTCGCCTCGTCGAGGGGTGCGTTCCAGAAGTTGTCGGGACGCTCGTTGACGGGGGTGTCGGGCATGCCCGAGTCGTGGTAACCGAGCAGGTCGAGCCGGTCGTAGCCGATGATCCCGACCGAGGCGGCGAGCTCCTCCAACCGCAACTCCCCCAGACGGGCCCGGTTCTCGGGGGTGTCCACCGCGGGGTTGAGGATGTCGCCCGCCTCGCCACCGGTGCAGCACACGAGCGTGGACGGGATCCCCTCAGCGGCGTACTTGGCCACGGTCGCTGCGCCCTTGGAGGCCTCGTCGTCTGGGTGGGCGTGCACGCACAGCAGGCGGAGCGGATCAGTCACGGCCGCAGGGTAGCGCCGGCCCCGGTGGGCGGTCCCGCCCCCGCCAGGCGCCGGCCGACCACCACGGCCGCAGCCCCCGTCGCCGCGCCGACGACCGAACAGCCGACGGCGGCCACGGCGGCGGCCACCAGCACGCCGGTGGTCGGCTCCACCGACGTCCCGAACACCGGGATGGTCACCAACAGCGAGGCCGGGCCGGCCGCACCCGCACCGAGCAGCGCCCAGGACCCGACGGTCGTGGGCCAGCCCCGCCGCACCCCGAACGCGGCGACCACGGCGACAGGGACCGACAGGAGCAGCCCGGCCAGACCGCCGGACACCAACCCACCGGCGGCCGCGAGCGGTGCCGCCCGGATCGCCTCGGTCAGGTCCGGTCCCGACCCTCCGGAGCGGACCGACGGTGCGGCGAGGAGGACCAGCGCGACCAGGACCGCCGAGGTGGCCAGCGCGCCCCCGACCGCACCGACGCCCAGCCACACCAGCGCCGTCCGGGCAGGGAGCGGGTCCGAGGCCCGACGTCGGGGTCGGCGGGCGCAGACGACGACCGCACCGAGCGTCCCGACGACACCGGCGGCCAGGTACAGCGTCCACCCCGGTGACGGCCCGACGGTCCGGGGCGCCTCGTCGGGGGCCCCTGGCCCGAAGGTGCAGACCGTGCCGTACGGCCACGGCTGCACGACGAGCTCACCGAAGGTCGAGTCACCGCCGGTCCGCTCGCACGTGCCTCCGGAGAGCCACACGGTGAGCTGCGGGGAGACCAGGGCGCCCAGCAGGAGCAGGAGCGAGGCGACCAGGACCGCCGGCGCCGCCCACGTCCCGGGGCGGAGGTCGGACACCGGGGCTCAGGGACGGGTGGCGGGCGCCGAGGCGAGCGGCACCAGCTGCACCTGGCCGGTCGGGTCGTCGTCGTCGGCGACCACGTACCACCCGCACAGCTCGCCGAGGCGGTCCCGGCCCTCGTGGGGACCGGTGGCGATCAACTCGTCACCGGCCCGCAGCTCGACGTACCCCCGCGGCCGGTACAGGTAACGGTTGTCCCGCCGGATCGCCAGCACCTGGAAGCCGGGCTCGATGTCGAGGTGCAGCTCGGCGAGGCGTCGGCCGTCGGCCACCGAACCGGGGGCCACCGGCACCTGCGTGGCGACCACGTCGGTCTGACCCAGGGCCACCTTCACGATCGGGTGGACCTCGTAGTCGTCGGCGATGAGCCACACCATGGCGTTCGCCTGGTCACCGAGCTCCTCGGCGGCGGCAGCCAGCTGCAGGAGGCCGCGGAGCGGGGCGGGGTCCACGTCACGGGCGGCGGCGCGGAGCACCCACAGCTGCAGGCGGTCCTTCATGCCGTCGAGGCGCTCGGCCAGATGGTTGACCTCGGCGGCCAGACCGGCGTCCTGCAACGCCAGTGCCGAGTAGGCCAGGCCCACCGCCGCCTCGGAGGTGTCCTTCATCTCCACCAGCACGTCCACCGCCCGGTCCAGGTCCGTGAGGGCGTCGGGTGCCGACACCTCGGGCGGCTCCCACGTGGGGGCGGCGGCGAGTTCGTGGAGCCGGACGATGCCGGCGGGCGAGCCGCGCAGGAACAGCACGTCGCCCGGGACGAGCACCACGTCGCCGTCGATCTCCTCGATCATCCACGACCGGTCCCGCCGCACGGCGACCACCCGCATCCCGCACTGGACCGGGATCTCCAGGTCCTTGAGGGGCCGGTGGGCCATGTGGGACCCCTCACGGATCCAGACCCGGTGCGAGACCTCCTCGGCGTTGGACAGGTCCGCGATCAGCTCGTCGGGGATGCCGAGCCGGTGGGTCACCAGCCGGGAGATGTCGACCGCCGCGTTGGCGATGCCCTCGATCGCCGAGATCACCTGCAGGACCGAGGCCATGCCCTCGGCCTCGGCGGGGCGCCGCACCGCCAGGATGCACACGGCGCGCATCTCCTGCACCAGGTCGTTCATGCGCTCCTCGAGCTCGCCGAGCTCGTCGGCCATGCCGGGGTCGTTGAAGTAGACCGCTGCGTAGGCCAGGTCGACCATGATCTCCGAGGCGTCCTTGGCCTCGGCGAGCATGGTCCGCAGACTTCGGGGGCGGGCGTCCATAGGGTTCCCTCAGGATAGGCAGGGACGCGGGGCGATCGACGGCTCGCTGCCCCCGGACCCCCACCTGACCGGCGGTAGGATCGGGTCGGCGGATCGCCCCGTTCCGAACCCGAGCACCCCCGAGGCGCCCATGTCACGCAACCCCATCCTCAACGACCGGGCCTTCGGCGTCGACGCCACCTCCCCGGCCGACGAGTGGCGCAACGCCCAGAGCGGCAGCGCCGCCGGCACCACCACCGCCGCAGCGGCCGACGCCGCCATGACCTCGCAACGCAGCGCCCACCTCGAGCAGCGGGCGACCGACGGCAAGGTGATGACCATGGGCGGGGTGGCCGCCGCCACCGGCGTCCTCTTCGGAGTCCTGCTCGTCACCGCCTTCTTCGGATGGCAGTCGGTCACCGTGACGGAGATCGGCGTCGACCAGGCGGGCAACCCGCTGCTCAGCGCCTCCCCCAACAACCCGTTGCTGCTCTTCGGTTCGGTGATGATCGGGCTCGTGCTGGCGATCGTGACCGCCTTCAAGCCGCAGTTCGCCCGCATCACCGCGCCGCTGTACGCGGCCGCCGAGGGCTACTTCCTCGGTGCGATCTCGGCCATCTTCGGAGCCCAGTACCAGGGCATCGTCGCCCAGGCCGTGCTCGCCACCTTCGGCGTGTTCCTGGTGATGCTGGTGCTCTACGGCCTGCGGATCCTCCGGGCCACCCCGAAGTTCGTCAAGGGCGTGATCGCCGCCACCTTCGGCATCGCCTTCATGTACCTCGGGATCTTCATCCTCAACCTGTTCGGCGTCGCCGAGGGGTTCTGGTCCAGCGGCTCGCCGCTCGGACTGGTGATCAGCATCGTGGTGGTGTGCGTCGCGGCGCTGAACCTGATCCTCGACTTCGACTTCATCGAGCGGGGGTCCCAGGCGGGACTGCCCCGCTACATGGACTGGTACGGGGCCTTCGGGTTGCTGGTCACGCTGATCTGGCTCTACCTCGAGATGCTCCGCCTGCTCGCCCGCCTGCGTCAGTGAGCTGAGGGCGTTCGCCGCCGCGACGGTCGACCGGTGCCATGCCGGTGGTCCGCAGACCGAGCGGGGGCGACGCACCACGGCGGTGCGTTCACCCCGAGAAGGTGGCCGCCCCCCACCAGCTGCCGAACCGGGCCTCCGCCTCCTCGGCGGACAGGAACCCCGCATCCGTCGGCGCCGTCTGCTCGACGACGAGGATGACGGTCGCCGGCTGGTCCCCCTCGAGCACCCGGCAGACCTCACCGACCGCTCGGTAGGGCCACGGATCGTCAGGCACCGAGCGGTCGGTGGCGTCCAGGGTGAACCCGACGCACCCGTCCGCACCTGCCCGTCCGGCCCGCGGGCTGACGGTCGTCCTGATGTCGGACCACTCGGCGAACACGGAGCGGAGCGTCTCCTCGGTCGGGCCGCCCCACGTCTCGCTGCCGCCCAGCGACCGGAGTCTCGACAACTCGCCGGGGCTGAGGTGTTCGGTGACCAGACCGACGGCCAGGTCCGTGTCGACCCTCCCGGCGACGAAGTCGATCCACCCGTCGTCCTCGGTGCACGAGGCGAGGGTCCACGAGCCGTCGGGGAGGACCGTGGTGACGTGGTCGAACTGGACCCCCGGACCGGAGCTCGCTGCGACCTCCTCGCACTGTGGGCCATCGACCGCTGTGGTGAGCTCCGGGGCCGTGCCGAGACGACCCCCCGACAGGGCCGGGGCGAGGGTGGACGAGGTCGTCGGACTCGTCGTGGTCGTCACCGGGCCGGTGGTGAACTCGGCGTCGTCGAGGAACGGGTCCAGCCACGGACCGAGCTCGTCGAGCGGTGTCAGCTCGTCGGAGCTCGGAGCGCGCTCGCTCCAGCGCAGGTCGGTGAGCGTGGGTTGGGCCCCGGCGGCCGAGAAGCAGGTGAGACTGCGGAACCGCATCGGCCACGCCTCGCCCTCGGTGCCCGGGACCCGGTGGTCCAGCACCCGGAGGTCACCCGCCACGCAGAGGTCGGTGCCGGGCCGTGCGGGGACCAACTCCACCCGGGCCACCGGGTCGGAGAAGCCGTCTGCGACCTCCTCCATGCGGCTCCGGACGGCCTCCCGGAACTCTGCGCCGTCCTCGCCAGCACTCCGGAACGACGCCGCGTCCTCCGGGCTGACGTGCTGCTCGCGGAGCTCGACCACGTAGGTGTGCTGCGGGGAGAACTCCTGCGACGCCCGGGCGGCGAAGGTGAGCAGGTCACCGGAGTCTTCGCAGCTCACGACCTCCCAGTCCCCGGCCGGGACCGAGGTGCGGACGTGGTCGAACTCGAGCGACGCGCCACTCGACCCTTCGGCGCGCCCGCACTGGGGACCCGTGGACTCCGTCCACTCCAGCCGGGTCGGGCTGGTGGGTGGCCACTCCCGACCGCCCACCACCAGGGCGAGCACGACGACTGCGGCCACGCACACGGTCGCGCCGACGCCGATCGCGCCCAGCACCCAGGGCCAGATCCGTCGGTGGGCGCGCGGGGGCGGCGGCCCACCGGGCGGCGTGAACGCCGCCGGAGGTGGGAGGAACGGCGTCGGTGCACCACCGTCGATCGGCGCCACGGGTGGGACGCTGCTGGATTCGGGTTGCTCCGACTCGGACACCGAACGCTCCCCTCGCCTCCGGTACCGCCCGGCCCGACGGACGGACGGCTGCACCCGCACCATCGGGCGCGCCGGGACCACCCACCAGGGAAGAAGGTCCGCGATCCGGACGTCCGCGCGGACCTGTGTGACCGAACTCCCGGGACGACGCTCCACCGGGATGCACGAACGACGGCGGGTCGCTCGGGGTGGGCTCTGGAGTACGACCGGCTCAGCGGCCGTTCACCGACCAGTGCCACGGCTCCGACGGCAGGTTGAAGAAGCCGTACTGGCGAGCGTTGGCCGCCAGCCA
Source organism: uncultured Actinomycetes bacterium (assembly GCA_903873135.1). Taxonomy (GTDB): domain Bacteria; phylum Actinomycetota; class Acidimicrobiia; order Acidimicrobiales; family Microtrichaceae; genus SXMI01. The sequence goes on along the minus strand of CAIQNH010000062.1, from coordinate 7,954 downwards.
CCGGAACGCCGGTGAGGACCGGGTGGTGATCGCCCGGCCGCCCACGGTCAGGTCGACCGCCAGTCCCCGCTCGTGCATGGACTGACCCGGACGGGCCGTCGGCGGCGAGCACTGCGACGAGGGCTTCTGGTAGATGTCGAACGCCGAGGAACCGCAGTGCGCCCGACGCAACTGGACCTGGCGCTCGCTGCTCCGGTAGCCGCTCCCGGAGATCTGCACGCCGTCGGCAGCAGCCGCGGCGAGCATGGCGTCGAGGTTGGCGGCGATCGACCGGTGGATCCGGATCCCGCGGACGACCGTGATCTCGCCCGATCCGACGGGCGGACCGGCGGCGACCGACGAGGTGGCCGAACCGCCCGACACGCCGGCTGCACCGGCCGCCGAGCGCGCGGCCGCCTCGGCCTCGGCCAGGCGACGGGCCGCCTCCTCGTCGAGTTCCCGCAGGGCCTCGACCTCGGCGAGCTGCCGTTCGAGCCGTTCCTCGAGCGCAGCGGCGAGCGCCTGTTGGTCGCGCACCCCCTGCTCCAGCTCCGCACGTGCCCGCTCCGCGGCGGCCTGCTCGTCGGCGGCAGCAGCCCGGGCCTGCTCGGCGGCGTCCCGCGTGGTCTCGGCGGCCCGCTGCTCCCCAGCGAACGCCTCGGCACGCCGTTGGCGACCCTCGGCCACAGAGCGGACCATCCCGACGACGTGGCTGTCGTCTCCGGCGGAGCTCACCGCCAGGACGGCGAGGAGGTCCTGGGACGGCGGCCGGATGAACGTCTCGGTGACGTACGCCCGGAACTCGCCACGGTTCCGTTCGGCCTTGGCGAACGCCTCGTCGGCACGACGCTGGGCCGCGGCGGCGTCGGCTGCCGCGGCCTCCGCCCGCACTCGAGCGGCATCGGCGACGCCCCGTTGCGCCTGGACCTCACCCCGGAGCCGCTCGATCTCGGCGAGCACCTGCGCCTGCGAGGCACGGGTGACATCGACCTGTGCCTCGGCCTGGGCGCGCTGGCCCGGCACGGTGACGGACGGTCCGTCGGTCTGACCGCCCGCCGGGGTCGCCCCCAGCACCAGGACCGCAGCGGCCACGACAGCGACCGCGACTGCCGACGGCGCACGCCACCGCGCCTCGCCCCGTGGGTTCGTCCCGCCGTCCACGGGGACCATCATGGCCGCACCGGGCTCGGATTCCACAGCGGACGCAGCGGGTCTCCGGACCCGCAGACCCGGAGGGGGATGGTCGAACGGCGCTCAGCCGCCGAGCAGGCCGCCCAGCATCCCACCGGGACCGGAGGGCTGGGCTGCCTGGGCCCCGCCGACCACCACGCTCTCGGCCGGCTGGACCATGACGAAGCCCTGACCTCCGAACGCCATCTGGAGCAGCTCGCCCGAGCCGCCCCGGATCAGCGACTTGATGCCGCCGGTGTCGACCCGCACGTCCATGGAGACACCGGCGGTCCACAGGACCACGGCGTCGGCGTCGGCGAAGGTCGGAGCGCCGGCGACGTCGAGGACGACCGGGTCGCCCTTGGTCGTCACCGCCACGTAGCCGGTGCCGCGGAGGCTGACGTTGTAGAGGTTCCCGGAGGTCATGGCCGCACCGGTCCCGACCCGGTGGATGTCCCACTCGATGGACTGGGAGAACGCGAGGATGCTCGCCCCGTTGACCGACACCATGTCGTTCTCCAGGTAGAAGACCTGGACCTCGGAGGCCATGTCGGCGAGGAACAGCTCGCCGGAACCCTCACAGGTCATCAGGTCGACACCCTCGCCGGTGAGCTTGGACTTCACGAGCTTGTTGAGGCCCCCCGAACCGGCCTTCGCGAACCGGACGTCACCCTGGTAGGCGACCATCGAACCGGTCTTGGCCATGACCGGTCCGTACTGCATGAAGACCTTGAGCATCTTCTTGTTCTGCAGCGTGAAGGGGTCGGCGCCGGTCGTCTCGGCGTACTCCTGGAAGAGCGTCCCGTGGATGGTCACGTCGGTCTCCGTTTCGTGCGGGGTCGGTGGCTGGCGTCGATGCTAACGGTGTCGGCGGCTCCGCGTCGCCGAGTTCGGGCCCGACCCGAGGTCGCTCCCGGTCAGCGGAAGTCCCGGGCCGAGGACGGCACCCGCACCTCGAGGGACTCGATGCGGTGCGCGACCACGTTGACGACACCGTCGACGGTTCGCTCCAGCCGCCCCCGCACGCACAGCACCGGTGCCTCGCGGACCACACGCCGGTGCCGTTCCCAGCAGCCGATCGACACCACCACGTTCACGAGGCCCGTGTCGTCCTCCAGGTTCACGAACGTGACCCCCCGGGCGGTGGCCGGTCGCTGCCGGTGGGTCACCACGCCGGCCACCCGCACCGTCGAGCCGTCGCCGCAGTGGACGAGTTCTGCGGCCGGGACGACGCCCCGTCGGTCGAGGTCCTCGCGCAGCAGACCGAAGGGGTGCCCGGTGGGGGTCACCCCGGTGGACCAGAGGTCGGCGACGGACTCCTCCCACGGGTCCATGCCCGGCAACCGGGGAGCGTCGAGGGTCCCCGTGGTGCCCGGGAGCCGGTCCGGCCGGGCCTCGGCGGCCGCCCCGGCGAGCCACAGGGCCCGACGACGGTCCAGCGGTCGACCGTCCCGGTCGGGCAACGACGCGCACGCACCCGCCGTGGCGAGCGACTCCAGCTGCGCCCGGTCGGCGCCCGTCCGGCGCGCCAGGTCGTCGAGACTGCGGTAGGGCGCTCCGTCGGCGATGCGTTCGGCCAGGTCGGTCCCGAGGCCCCGGATCGACGACAGCCCCAGCCGCACCGCCGGCGCAGACCCGTCGCCCTGGAGGGTGGCGACGTCGGCCGAGGACTGCACGTCGGGGCCGAGCACATCCACGCCGTGGCGGCGGGCGTCCTGCACCAGGGACTGCGGCGAGTAGAAGCCCATCGGCTGGGAGTTCAGCAACGCCACGCAGAACGCCGCCGGGTGGTGGTGCTTGAACCACGCCGACGCGTACACCAGGTAGGCGAAGCTCACCGAGTGCGACTCGGGGAAGCCGTAGTTGGCGAAGGCCGCCAGCTTGTCCCAGACCGCCTCGGCGACCTCGCCCACCAGCCCCCGGCGAGCGAGCCCGTCGTCGAACCGGGCGCGCAGGGCCCGCATGCGCTGCGCCGAACGTTTGGAACCCATGGCCTGGCGCAGCTGGTCGGCCTCGGCGGGGGTGAAGCCGGCCACGTCGATGGCCACCTGCATGAGCTGTTCCTGGAACAACGGCACCCCGAGCGTCTTGGCCAGCGCCGGCTCGAGGGCCGGGTGGAGGTAGGTGACGGGCTCCTCGCCACGCCGCCGACGGATGTACGGGTGGACCGACCCACCCTGGATCGGCCCGGGACGGATGAGGGCCACCTCGACGACCAGGTCGTAGAAGCACCGGGGACGCAGCCGGGGCAACGTGGCCATCTGCGCCCGTGACTCCACCTGGAACACACCCACCGAGTCGGCGCGACAGAGCATGTCGTAGACGGCGTCCTCCTGCGGGATCGTGGCCAGGTCGACGTCGACGCCGTGGTGGTCGCGCACCAGGTCCACGCAGCGGTGCAGCGCCGAGAGCATCCCCAGACCGAGCAGGTCGAACTTGACCAACCCCGCCCCGGCGCAGTCGTCCTTGTCCCACTGCAGCACCGACCGTCCGGGCATGCTCGCCCACTCGACGGGGCAGACCTCGACCACCGGCCGGTCGCAGATGACCATGCCGCCCGAGTGGATGCCCAGGTGGCGGGGCAGATCCTCCAGCTCGGCGGCCAGTTCGAGGACGGGTGTCGGGATGTCGACCCCGCCCGGGGCGTCGCCGCCGGCCAGCGCGGCGTCGACCGACGGGACGCCACGCCACCGGTCGACCTGACGGGACCAGGCGTCCTGTTGACCCGGGGCGTACCCGAGCGCCCGGGCGGCGTCCCGGACGGCCGAGCGGGCGCGGTAGGTGACGACGTTGGCGACCTGGGCGGCGTGGGACCGGCCGTAGCGCTCGTAGACGTACTGGATGACCTCCTCACGGCGGTCGGACTCGATGTCCAGGTCGATGTCGGGGGGTCCGTCCCGGGCCGGCGAGAGGAACCGCTCGAAGAGCAGCCCCAGCTGGACGGCGTCCACGGCGGTGACCCCGAGGGCGAAGCACACCGCCGAGTTGGCCGCCGACCCCCGCCCCTGGCAGAGGATCGCCGAGCGGCGGCAGAACTCGACGATGTCCCAGACCACCAGGAAGTAGCCGCAGAACCCCAGCTGCTCGATCAGCTCGAGTTCGTGGTCGAGCTGCGCCCAGGCCCCCGCCACCCGCTCGGCGTGCCGGGGCCCGTACCGTCGGGCACCGCCCTCCTCCACGAGCCGACGGAGGAACGCCGCCTCGGTGAGCGGCACGCCGTCCGGTCCGGCCGGGCACGGGTAGGGCGGCAGTGCCGGCGCCACGAGCGACAGATCGAACGCGCACGCCAGGCCGAGCGCACCGGCGGCCTCGACGGCGCCCGGGTAGCGGGCGAACCGCCGACGCTGCTCGTCGGCGGAACGCAGGTGCGCCTGCCAGCCGGCCGGCAACCAGCCGTCGACCTCGTCGAGACTCCGCCGGGCCCGCACCGCAGCCAGCGCCGAGGCCAGTCGACGACGGGACGGGGTGGCGTAGTGGACGGCGTTGGTGGCCACGGGCTGCACCCCCAACCGGACCGCCAGCTCGGCGAGCGCGTCGTTGCGGGCCGAGTCGAGCGGGTCGCCGTGGTCCCAGAGCTCCACGAAGGTGTGGTCCGCACCGAACGCAGCGACCAGCCCCCGCAGCTCCCGCTCGGCCGCCGCCGGCCCCCGGCCGACCAGTCGGGCCGGCACCGAACCCTTGCGACCACCGGTCAGGACCGCCCAGTGGCCCCGGGCGCGACCGGAGGCGACCTCGGCCACCTCGGCGAACGAGAGCCGGGGGTGACCCTTCTCCCCCGCCAGCTGCGCCTGCGAGACCAGCGCCGCCAGCGCTGCGTACCCCTGGGGGTCACGGGCGAGCACCAGCAGGTGCTCACCGTCCGGGTCGGTCGGCCCGGACCGGGGCCCGGTGGCGTTGAGGGTCAGCTCCACCCCGAACACGGTCGGCAGGCCGACCACGCGGGCCGCCTCGGCGAAGCGGACCACCCCGTAGCAGCCGTCGTGGTCGGTCAGGGCCAGGGCGTCGAGCCCGAGCCGGACCGCCTCCTCCACCAGCGCCTCGGGGAGCGAGGCACCGTCGAGGAACGAGAAGGCCGAGTGGCAGTGCAGCTCGGCGTATCCGGAACGGGGCCGGACACCGGACCGACCGGCCGCACCCAGGTCCACCGGTGGGTCGTAGGCCGGACGACGACGGGACCAGGCCGGGGCGTCGCTGCCGTCGCCCGGGCGGTCCGACGCCGGGTCCGCGGCCGGTCGACCGGACAGACGGCGCTCGAGCTCGGACCACGGGACGTCCGGGTTGGTGAAACCCACGGCGTCACGTTATCGAACACACGTTCGATCCTGCCAGCGCCGGGCCGCCCACCCGCAGGGAGGAGACCGGGACCGCACCCCGCCGCCCGGCACGTAGCCTGCCGCAGGTGAGCGACACCACCACCCCCGCCGACGACACCGACCTGACCGCCGCCGAGGTGGCCTGGGACCTCGACGGACTCCTCGACGGCCGGAGCGTCGAGGACCTGCTCGACCGGGCCGACGAGCTCGCCGCCGAGCTCGCCAACCTTCGGGGAACGATCGGCGAGCTCTCCAGCGAGGCCCTCGCCGAGGCCATGGGCCGATCCGCAGAGCTGGCCGACGTCCAGGGTCGCGTGGGCAACTACGTCATGCTCCGCCTCTCGGAGAACGTGACCGACCCGGAGCGGGGCGCCGCCATGATGGTGGTCCAGGAGCGCAGCACGGCCGTGGCCGAGCAGCTCGTGTTCTTCGAGCTCGAGTGGGCGGCGCTCGGCGACGCCCGGGTCGAGGAGCTGCTCGCCGACCCGCGTCTGGACTCCTGCGCCCACCACCTCCGCTCCATCCGTCGCTACCGGGACCACCTGCTCGGCGAACCCGAGGAGCGGGTGCTCACCGCCTTCCACCCGAGCGGCTCGGCGGCGTGGGTCCGGCTCTTCGACGAGCAGACCTCGGCGATCGCCGTGTCGCTGCCCGAGGAGCTCGGCGGCGAGGTCGCGCTGGAACAGGGCCTCACGCTGCTCCAGCACCCCGACCGGGAGGTGCGCGCCACCGCCGCCGCCGCCGTGACCACCGGCCTCGAGCCGGGACTGCGCACCCGGGCCTACATCTTCAACACGCTGCTGCTCGACAAGTCGACCGACGACCGACTGCGGCGCTACCCGTCGTGGATCTCGGCACGGAACCTGGCCAACGAGGCCAGCGACGACTCCGTCGACGCGCTCGTCGAGGCGGTCGTCGCCCGCTACGACATCCCGCAGCGCTGGTACACGCTGAAGGCGCAGGTGCTGGGCCTCGACCGGCTCGCCGACTACGACCGGATGGCGTCGGTCGCCGAGGACGAGTCGAGCATCGGCTGGACCGAGGCCACCGACATCGTCCTCGACGCCTACGGCCGCTTCTCCCCCGAGCTCGCCGACATCGCCCGACGCTTCGTCGACGAGGGGTGGATCGACGCGCCGATCCGACCCGGCAAGCGTCCCGGCGCCTTCTGCGCCTACACCGTGCCCTCGCACCACCCGTACGTGCTGTTGAACTGGACGTCGAGCAACCGCGACGTGCTGACGCTCGCCCACGAACTCGGACACGGCGTGCACGCCTACCTGTCCCGGGAGCAGGGCGTGTTCCACCAGTCCACGCCGCTCACCCTGGCCGAGACGGCGTCGGTCTTCGGCGAGACCATGACCAACTCGGCCCTGCTCGACCGCATCGACGATCCCGACCAGCGGTTCGCGCTGCTGGCGTCCTCGCTCGAGGACTCCATCGCCACGGTGTTCCGCCAGGTCGCCATGAACCGCTTCGAGGACGCCGTCCACACGGCACGTCGGGACGACGGGGAGATCTCGGTCGAGCGGTTCGGCGAGCTGTGGGGCGACAGCCAGCGGCGCATGCTCGGCGACTCCGTGGAGCTCACCGACGGCTACCTGACCTGGTGGAGCTACATCCCCCACTTCATCGCCACCCCCGGGTACGTCTACGCGTACGCGTACGGGCAACTGCTGGCCCTGTCGGTGTACGCCCGCTACCAGCAGCAGGGCGCCGGGTTCGTCCCCGCCTACCTCGAGCTGCTCCGCGCCGGCGGCTCGGCCGACCCCGAGACGCTCGGACGGATCGTCGACTGCGACCTGGCCGACCCCGGCTTCTGGTCGGCGGGACTCGAGCTGATCGACGCACAGCTCGCAGCGACCGAGGCCGCCGCCCGGGCCGCCGGACGCATCGACTGATCCCCCGCCCGGTGCCCCTCCATCCACCTGCGGCTCCGGCAGCGCTCCTAGCCTGAGGACCGGTGGCGCCACGGGGGGCGACCTCCCCGACGGGAGCCACGTCTGGAGGCAGGTGACGGTGAGCGGAGCGCCCCACGAGCTGGCTGCGGCGGCGATCGAACACCTGCCCACACCGGCGTGGATCGTCGAGGCCGCCTCCGGTCGGATCCTGCGGGCCAACCCCGCAGCCGTCGAGCGGACCGGTGCGCCCGACGTGGGCCGACCGCTGGGCGAACTGCTCGACCCGGCCCTCGACGAGGAGCGGTGGTCGGCGGTCTGCGACCGACTCGACGGGGAGGGACCCCAGCCGCTCTCGTCTCGACTCTGCACCGCCGAGGGCCCCACGCCGGTCCGGCTCTGGCTCAGCCGCCACGACCACCGCCACGATCACCGCCACGATGCCCGCCACGATCCCGGGGCCGGACCGGTCGTCCTCGTCGTGGCCGAGTGGGTCGAGCTCCCGGCGGCCCCGCCCCCGGACGTGGGCCACTGGGCGATCGTGGCCGACAACCTGGACGAGGGCGTGGCGCTGCTCGACGCCACCGGTCGCAT
>CAIQNH010000061.1 GCA_903873135.1 uncultured Actinomycetes bacterium | reverse complement strand
CCCGCGCCCTCGGGTCGGGCGACACCCAGGTGGCGGACCGGCGCCGAGCGCCACGCCACCCCGAACCCCGGCGCGGGCGACCGACCGTGGACCCCGACGACGGTCGGGTCCCACCGCTGGGCGATCATGTCCCGGAACGCATCGGCGGACTCGAACGGGACGGCGACGACCTCGGTGACCTCGACGAGCCACTCGACCACGTCGACCCCGGAGCGACGGAGCAACACCTGGCGGCCCTCACCGAAGCTCGGTTGCCAGTTCCACGGTCGCTCCCACACCCCGAACAGCACGGTCGAACGCACGGCGTCCTCGCTGTCGGGCAGGGGCACCGACGGGGTGAAGAGCCGGGCGTCGGCGTCGATCGAGGGCATCAGACGCCGTCCCCCCACAGCGGCGGGTGCTCGTCGACCTCGGCGAGCAGGTCGACGTTGGAGTCGGTCGGCCGGACGATCTGCCGCCACGCCGGGTCCTCGTCGCGTCCGGGGACGACGGTGCGCACCCGTTGGAAGCGATCGGCGACGTGGCCGTCGGCGCTGACCCGCGTGAAGTGCACCACCGAGCCGTTCGGGATCTCAGCCCCCTCGGCGTGCTCGGCCAGGTACTCGCTGATGCGCATCTTCTCCAGGCGGTACCGGAACGCCCAGATGACGTCCTCGTGGGTGACGCACAGCACCCGCTGGCCGGCCATCTCCCGGGCGAGCGAGGCGAGCACCTCGCGGACGCGGAGCTCGACGTCGCCCAGGCTCTCCCCGCCCGTCGGCCGGTACAGGTAGCGGTTCCGCTCCTTGTAGCGGGCCGCGTGCGGGAACTGCTCCCGGATCGTGGCCCGACCGAGTCCCTCCCACACCCCGAAGTCACGCTCACGCAGGAGCGACTCCCGCCGCCACGCCGCACCGGGGAGGTCGAGCAGGCCGGCGGTCTCCATGGTGCGGACGTAGGGCGAGCAGTAGAGGCGGTCGAACTGCCCGACCCCCTCGGACTCGAGCCACCGGCGGATCCACGAACCTGCGGCCGTCGCCTGGGAGCGCCCCTCGGCCACGAGCCGGTAGTGCATGGTGCTCCGCTCCCGGAAGCCCGGGTCCTCGACGAGGCTGGAGTCACCCCCCTTGGCCGCATCGGTGGCCACGTTGCCCTCGCTCCGGCCGTGGCGGACGAGCAGGAGGTCGCGCGGCATGGCCCCGTGCCGACTCGGATCGAACGAGGTCTCCTCGGTCACCGCACCCTCCCTAGGCGGCGATCGGCGATCCGCCGACCACGATGTCGAGCTGCTCGGGGCGCTCCAGCCCGTGGACCCGGATCAACGTCAGGGCCAGGAGCTGGGCGGCCTCCACGACGTTCGGCTCGTCCCAGAGCACGCTGAAGTTCCCTGCGACGTCGGAGGGCGTGACCGGTGGCTCGGCCGGCCGCGGCCACCCGAGCCTGGCGATCTCGGTGAGCTGCTCGAGGGTGTAGGCGATGTAGCGCTCGCCCGCACACTCGGCGAGCAACGCGCCGTCGGGCAGGGCCAGGGTCTGGACGTAGCCGCCGAGATCCCGGCCACTCCCGTCCTCCACCTCGAGGATCAGGAAGCAGCCGCCGTCGGCGAGCTGTCGGGTGAGCAGGTCGGCGATGTCCCGGGCGAGCGGCTCGGCGTGCGCCGAGCTGACCCGGAGGTCGGCCTCGGCGACGAACGGCCGAGCCGACCCCGCTCGGATCACGTGGAACGGTCTGGGGCCACTGCCGGACTGCGGTTGGGCGCTGCGGCCGGCCGAGGTGGAGGGCCCGTCGGCGTCGGTCGCCGGCCCGTGCCGGTCCTCGCCGGTCTGCCGGTCCTCGCCGGTCTGCCGTCGGTCGTCGGTCTGCCGTCGATCGTCCCGGGTTGCGTCGTCCACGCTGGGAACCTCCTCCTCGTCCGGGCCTCATCATCGCCCACAGGTGTGACACCGAGCGTCGGATCGACACGTTCGGTGGTGGGTGCCTCACGCTGCGTCTGGATGCACCCGGTCCGGCCGCGGAACCCGTGGACACCGACCGAGCGATCTGCCAACGTTCCCCACCACAGGGGGAGAGCGGACGAGGGGGCGCAGGTGCTGCGGATGACGCGGAGACGGACCACGCTGGTGGCCCTCACCGCGGTGGCGGTCGCAGTCGGGGCAGCCTGCGCCCCCCCTCCACCCCCGTCGACTCCTCCGACGAACCCGCTCACGCTGGGGGCGTCGGGTGTGCCCGGCAACGGGGCCGTCCTGTCCGCCTCGATCAGCGGCGACGGCAACGTCGTGGCCTTCACCTCCGCCGCCACCAACCTGGTGCCCGGGGACACCAACGGAGTCCCCGACCTCTTCGTCCGGACCGTCCCGAACGGGTCCGTCACCCGGATCGCCGAGCAGGTGTCCGGCGAGCCCCGGGTCTCGACCAACGGCAGGTTCGTCTCGTACCGCACCTCGACCGGTCAGCTCGCCGTGCACGATCGGACAGCGGGCACCACGGCCTCGTGGACGCCGGCGACGTCCGGGTTCGGACCGGTCACGCCGATCGTCCCGCCCGACGGCAGCGTGGCCATCTCCGGGGTCCCGAGCTCCTTCGGGATCGCCGCCACCGCCTGCCGGGTGCGGACGCTCGCGACGGGCGCCGAGCAGGACTGCCCGGCCGGTGGCCCGGGTTTCGGACAGCTCGCGTTCGAGGCGGCGAGCCCGAACGGTCGCCACGTCATGTACAGCTGGATCGACCAGTCCGGAGGCGGGACCAGCGGTCGGTTCGTGTGGGACCGCCTCGCCGGGACGACCACCCTCGTCCCCCCGAGCGTCGCCGTGTTCCCCTCGTTCGGCGTCCTCGGTGACGACGGACGCTCGATCGTCCTCACCCAGGTCCTGGCGAGCGGGTTCGGCAGCCTGGTGGTGTACGACCTGCCGACCGCCACCGTGACCACCATGCCGGGGCCCGTGCCCGACGGCACCACCGTGGCCACGGGCGTGTCCAACGACGGGTCGACCGTGTCCTTCGTCTCCCAGGCCACCAACCTGGTCCCGGCCGACACCAACGGTGCGGTGGACACCTTCCGCTGGAATCTGGACACGGGGACCGTGGTCCGGACCTCGGTGACGATCGGTGGCGGGGCCCAGCTGCCCAACGGGGCGAACCGCTGCGGCACCGGTCCAGGTCAGACGACCACCGACGGGGTCCGCACCTGCGGGTTGACCGTCGACCCCGCCGCCGCGATCGACACCAACGGCACCACCGACGCCTACCGGCTGGGCTGAACCGGCACCAGCGGAGCTGAGCGGGTCGAGCGGGATCCGCTCGTACACTCCAGCGGGTGCCCGCCCGCCCCCGAGTGCTCGTCGCCGTCACCTACGGCTTCAGCGTCCGCTACACCGTGCCGACCGGCCTGCTCGACCGACTGGGCGAGCACTGCACGCCCGTGGTCGGTCTGGGGTGGGACGACGCCGAGCTCGCCGGGTCGCTGCGAGCTGCGGGGCACGAGGTCGTCCGGCTCCCCGACGCCCGGCTCGAACCCGGCTACCGGGCGCTCCGCAAGCGGCTCCAGGTCCTGCAGCACCACCGTCTCCGCTCCCCCACGACCAGGATCGAGCGGGCCTACCGCGAGCAGGACTACGACGGCCGCACCCGGGTCGCCGCCACGGTGCGGCGGTGGCGTGACCTCTGGTCGGTCACCCGTCCCGGCGGGGCCACCGCGGCGGAGTCCGTCGAACCGGAGGCCGTCCGGTCCGGCACCAACGTCGCCGAGTTCGCCGACGCGCTCCGCTCGGCCGACGTGGAGCTGGTCCTCTCCCTGACGCCCTACCACGACCAGGACGCCCTGCTGCTGTGGGCGGCACGCTGGGCCGGCACGCCGTCGCTCACCTCGGTGATCTCCTTCGACAACACCACGGCCCGCGAGCGGATCGCGGTGCGCAGCGAGCGGATCGTCGTGTGGAACCGCCACAACGTGGACGAGCTCCACCGTGGGTACCCCGAGCTGGGCGACGAGCAGGTCGGGGTGATCGGTGCCCCGCAGTTCGACCTGCACCACCGACCGGAGCTGGTGGTCGACGAGGCCGAGTGGCGCTCCCGGCTGGGGATCCCGGCCGACCGGCCGGTCGTCCTCTACGGCGCCGGTCCCGGCTTCCTGGTCCCCGGGGAGGCGGCGCTGGTGCGCCTGCTCGACGAGGGCGTCGACACCGGCCGGATCCCGGACGAACCGTTCCTGCTGGTGCGCCGCCACCCGGGCGACCCGGCCGAGCCGTGGCGGGCACTGTCGTCCGAGTTGCGCCACGGACGGGTCGTCGACCCGTGGGCGGCCGGCTCCAACCCGTTCCGCGGCTGGCCCACCCACGACGACCTGGTCGACCAGATGTCGTCGTTCGCCCACGCCGCCGTGCACGTCAACGTGAGCTCGTCCATGACCCTCGACGGCGCGGTGTTCGACCGACCACAGGTCGGACCTCGCTTCGTCCCCGGCGCCGACGTCCGGGCGGCCCGCCAGGTGCGACAGCTCTACGACCGTGAGCACTGGTGGCCGATCACCGCCTCCGGTGGTCTGGCCACGGCCGACACCCCCGACGAGCTGTTCGCGGCCGTGGCCGATGGACTGACCGACCCGGCGGCCCGCGCCGACGGCCGCCGCCGGATGACCGAGGACCTGCTGACCTTCACCGACGGCGCGTCGACCGACCGACTCGTCGACGAGGTGCGCGCCGGGCTCGGGATCCGATCGTGAGCGACGCGGTCGGACGCGCCGTGGTCGTCGGGTCCGGGAGCGCCGGACGGCGCCACCTCACCACCCTGCGGACCCTGCTCCCCGACGCCGAGCTGGTGGTGGTCCGGCGACCGGACAGCACCACACCCCTCGACGTGCCGGCCGAACAGCGCGCCCTGGTGGTGGACTCCCTCGACGCTGCGCTGGCGACGGGTCCCGTCGACCTGGGCGTCGTCGCCTCGCCCGCACCGTTCCACGTCGGGCACACGGCGTCGCTCGTCCGCGCCGGCGTGCCGACCGTGCTGCTCGAGAAGCCGTTGGCGACCTCCGCCGCAGCGGCCGCACCCCTCGACGAGCTCGCCAGCGGAGCCACCCGGATCGTGGTGGGCTACCACCTGCGCTGGTCGGACACGGCACCGGCGCTGCGGACGCTCGTCCACGAGGGCACGGTGGGTCGGGTCCGGTCGTTCGGGCTCCACTCCGCCCAGCACCTCTCGGACTGGCGGCCGTGGGCCCGCACCGAGGACACCGTGAGCGGCCGCGCCGATCTGGGCGGCGGCATCCTCCTCGAGATCAGCCACGAGCTCGACGGCCTCCGGTGGCTGCTCGCAGCCGAGCACGGCGAGGTGGCGACCGTGGCGGCGACCCTCCGCTTCGACGGGGCGCCCACCGACGGGGCGGTCGACACCGTCGCCGACCTGGACGTGCGCCTGGCCGACGGCACGCCGGGGACCGTCCACCTGGACATGGTCACGCCGCAGCACGACCGACGCTGGTGGGTACGGGGTGAGTCGGGCGAACTGCACGCCGACCTGCGCTCGGGACGGATCGAGCGTCTCGGCCCCGACGGCTCGGTCACCGTGCTCGTCGAACGAGCCGAGCCGGGCGAGCGCGACCGCGCCGAGCTCCGGCTGGTCGAGCACACCTTGGCGGTCCGGGCGGGCGCGTCGACGCCGGCGTGCACCGTGCACGACGGACTCGAGGTGCTCAGGGTCGTGGACGCCGCTCGTCGCAGCCACGAGTCGGGCGGACGACCCGTTCCGATCGACGCACCCGGGTGACGGCGAACCCCGTCGCCGCCGGGTTCGGCACCGTCGGCGGGACCCTCCGGTCCGGCAGCGTCGGCGGGACCCTCCGGTCCCGCTGAGCCCGGATCAGCCCGGGAGCGCGAAGCGCCAGACGTCGTCGTCGACGTTGCGCCACTGGGTGGGGTCGAAGAAGTTGAACGTCTCGCGATCACCACCGAAGGTGTAGATCGCGTCGCCTGCCGTGCCCGGGCCACCCGGAGCGACCACCGTGTCGTAGTCGTAGCGGATCCCCGCCTCGGTGCGTGCGTTCCACGGCACGGTGGCCATGCGGGTCCAGCGGGCGCCGTCGTCGCTCACCCACGCGTCCATGGGGCTCGATCGGCCGAAGACGTCCCAGGGGAAGGGGCTCTGCCCGTACCCGCCGAAGCACACGAAGGTGCCCTCGAGCACGTCGCAGGTGTGGCCCGGTCGGGGCGACCAGCCGGCCGACCGGGTGACCAGTTCCCACCTCGCACCGTCCCGGGTCCGCCAGACGTCGTTGAAGTACGGCGGCGGGGTGCCGGTGAACCCGAACTCACCGCCGAACAGGTAGAGCCAGCCGTCCCGCACGGCCACCGACGCACCCGCCCGGGCCGCCCACGGCGCTGCGGGCGTGACCTGCTCCCAGCGCACGCCGTCGACCGATCGCCAGACGTCGTTGAACAGCTGCCGCACCGGCGGACCGCCGACGATGCTCACGTCGTCGTTGACCGAACCGCCGAGCACGTAGATCGCTCCGTCGAGCACCGCGGCGCTCAGTCCCGCCCGGCCCTCCCACGGGGCGTCGGCCGTGAGCTGCGTCCAGGTGGCCCCGTCGGTGCTCGACCAGACGTCGTCGAAGAACTCCGACCGCGAGGCGACCCGCGGGTAGCAGAACGGGTTGGTGGCGCACGCCGGGTTGGGGTCGACGATGAAGTTCTGACCTCCGAGGAGCACCATCCGGTCCCCCTGGACGACCACCTCGTGGTACGAGCGCGCCGGCCAGCTGTCGTCCTCGCCCTCGGCGTGGACCCTGGTCCAGGTGCGACCCAGATCGTCGCTGCGCCAGGTGTCGCCCCAGATGGTCGAGTCGCCGGGGACGGGGCCTTCGGGGAACGGCGTGTACGGGTTCGGGGTCCGACCACCCACGACGAACATGGAGTCACCGAGCAGCACGGACTCCACACCGGCCCGAGCACCCCAGGGTGCGCCGTCGGCCACGGCGGTCCACTCGTGGGCGTCGAACCGGGTCGGCGCAGCGGGCGGGAGCTGCGGGACGCAGGCGGCCACCACGGACGCCAGGACCACACCCAGCACCAACAGGGGCGTCGACGCCGCACGTCGCAACGGCCCGGGGGATTCCGTACGTCGAATCATTCGTCTCCCACCACTCGTCGATCCTCGGGATCCCGCCTGCAGGAACCCGTCGCCCGGACCGATCGCCGCCACGTCCAACGGTACGGGGGAACAGCACCGGGAGCGAACTGATTCCCGGTGGCGGTCGGTGAGGTGCTGGACCAGACTCGCCCCGTGACCGACGAGGACACCTCAGCGCTCGACCGGGCCCGGTACGTCTCGCTGACCACCTTCCGACGCAACGGCGACCCCGTGGCCACGCCGGTGTGGACGGTCCGCCACGAGGAGGGCTGGGCCTGCACGACCGGCGCGACCTCCGGGAAGGTGGCACGCCTGCGACACACGGACCGGATCGAGGTCGCGCCCTGCGACGTCAGGGGCCGGGTGGCCGACGGCGCGCCCCGCTACAGCGGCACCGCCCGGGTGGTCGAGGATCCAGCCGAGTACCGGCGGGTGCGCTCGGCGGTGGTGCGCCGGTACTGGGTGCTCGGACCGGCGCTCGTCGCGTGGGGAGCGATCGGTCGGTTGCTCGGCCGCAGCGACGGTGAGGGCGCCGTCGTCTGGACGGTCGACGGCCGGGCCTGAGGCGCCCGCCCGTCGACGACGTCACCCCGATCGCCCGGGCCACCCGACGACGCACCGCACCCGGCCGGTCGGGGACCGCTCAGAGACCGAGCACGGTCACCGGGGTCGTCCGGGAGGTGGTCGTGCCGTCACCGAGCTGACCCCTCGCGTTGTCGCCCCAGCAGCGGACCACGTCCACACCGGTGATCGCACAGGTGTGGT
>CAIQNH010000060.1 GCA_903873135.1 uncultured Actinomycetes bacterium | reverse complement strand
CCGTCGCTGCGCACCGAGGACACCAGGACCGGGCACGCCACCCGCTCCAGGGCACGACGGCGCGACCCACGACCCCGGGCCACGTCGTGGAGGTCCATCGCCCGGTTGAGACGCAGGTACGAGTTGGCGTCGAACCGGCGGACCAGCTTGACGCCGTGGTAGTCGAGGTAGTTCTCGACGTCGAAGACCGGACCGTCGCTGAACTCGAAGCGGTCGATCACCGAACGGTGGAACCGCTCGGCGAACACCTCGTCGCTGCGGTAGGTGACCTGGGCGCACATGCGGGCGACCATGAGCCCGCGCCACGGGCCGTCGCCCGGCTCGGCGTCGTAGTAGTCACCTCCACGGAACCGGGGATCAGCCAGGACCGCCGACCTGCCGATGTGGCTCCACGCGATCTGCTGGGCCGACGCCTCGGCGGTCGTCGACGCCAGCACGAGCGACCCGACGCGGTCCGGGTAGGTGACGGCCCACTCGAGGGCCTGCATCCCGCCCATCGATCCGCCCACGACCGCCCGCCAGCGCCGGATGCCCAGCGAGTCGGCCAACGACGCCTGCACCCGCACCATGTCCCGGATGGTCACGACCGGGAACGCCGAGCCGTAGGGACGCCCGGTGGAGGGGTCGGTCGAGGCGGGACCCGTGGTCCCCTGACACCCACCGAGGACGTTGCTGCACACGACGAACCAGCGGTCGGTGTCGATCGCGCGACCGGGTCCCACCAGTCCCTCCCACCAGCCGTCCCGGCCGGCGGCGTGGCTGTCCCCGGTGAGCGCGTGGCAGACCAGCACCGCGTTGTCGGCGTCCGGGTCGAGCTCGCCCCAGGTCTCGTACGCCACCTGCACCCCGTCGAGCATGGCCCCCGACTCGAGCGGGAGCGGCCGGTCCGTGGCGAGCGCGTGGAAGCGACGGTCACCGACCGGGTCACCGGGGCGCCAGGCGCCGGTGACGGGCAGGTCGTCGGGAATCGGGGTGGCTCGGGACATGGTGCTGCGTGTGTACGGCACCGGGGTGCGGACACTTGGTTGTCGGCTCCACCGACCACATCCCCGCCCGAGGCGGGAAGGCACCTTGGGTGTCCGTCCCAGGTTGCCGGGCCCCTCCCGGGGCCGCTCGTGATGATCGCTCCACGATCCCCGCCCGGGCGAGGACGTGTCAACTCGGGATCAGGTTCGTCGGGCCCGCTCCATCCACCACTCGAGGATCTCGTCCGCCACCTCGGGGGGTAGACCCGACTCGGCTTCGCACATGGTCCGACCCAGACGGGCCAGCAGGTCCGTCCTGGTCCCACCGTCGGCCCCGCTCAGCCGGCGGGCGAGCACGGCACCACGGCGCCACGCGGCCACGTCGGTGGGGAGCGCCACCGCACCGACCGAGGACGCCGACATCCGGAGCGACCCCGGTCCGCGGCCGCTGCCGAGGTGCTCGGCGGCCAGGCGTGCCGACGCAGCAGGTGCGAGCAACGCAGCCAGCAGCGGCCACGTGTCGGCCGGGTCGTGGGGCTCCACCGACACCGTCGGGGTGACCGGCACCAGGACCCCGGCGGGGTCGGCGAGCGCCTCGACCACCCGGGTCTGCGTGGCCACGAGCACCTTGGGGCGGAGCCGTCGCTCCACCCAGGTGTCGACCGAGGGTGACGCCGATCGCAGGCGGACCCGATCCAGACGGGGGGCCAGCACCTGCCGACCGGCGAGCCGGTGGTTCCTCACCCCCCAGGTGCTCCGGGCCGGGTCGATCATCCCGACGGTCACCAGTGGCGGCGCCGACTCGTCGTAGCCGGGGTCGACGACGTCGAGCGCGGCAGCGCTGAGCGCGTAGAACTCGTCGCGGAACCCCGCCGTCACCGAGGCCGACGAGGCGACCCGGGCGACGGCGACCGCCGGCGGCGGCACCGTCGGCAACCCGAACGGGCCGGCGAGCAGCGGCCCCCACGACGCCGGGCCACTCGGCGGCTCGGCCGTGCCGGCCGGGCGCGCCTCGACACCCCACACCACCCGCACCGGCGCGACCTGCCGTCGACCGCCGACGGCGAGCACCGGGGCGCAGACCTGCACCGAGGCGTCGAAGTGCAGCTCGTCGCTCCCCCACAGTCCGACCAGGTGGCCGTGGTCGAGCAGACGCTCCCGCACCGACGACGCGTCGCGGGCCGAGAGGAACGAGGAGGGCTGGATGAGCGAGGCCACACCGCCGTCGCGCAGGAGGTCCACCGCCAGCAGCGCGAACAGCGCCGCGGTGTCGGCCAGCGGACCCACCTCGCCGAGTCGGTCGGCCACGGCGCGACGCTGCTCGTCGCTGCGACGGGTGGCCCGGGCGGTCTGGGACAGGAACGGCGGGTTCCCGACCACCAGGTCCACCCGCCCACCCAGGTCGGCCGGCAGATCCACGAGGGCGTCGAGCACCCGCAGGTCGGCGACGTCGGCCACGTGCTCAGCCACGCCGTGGCGGCGGCACCACGCGGCGAGTTCGCTCCGGGCCTCGGCCACGGCGCCCGGATCGACGTCGAGGCCGACGAGCCGGGCGCACACGTCGTCGGGTCGGACGCCACGTTCGACCAGGTGGTCGGCCGCCGCGAGGAGGAATCGACCGTTCCCGCAGGACGGATCGGCGACCAGGTCCGGAACCCCGTCGACGAACGACGCGGCGAACCGGACCAGCGCCGCGGCGAGCGGCGCCGGCGTGTCGTACACACCCAGTCGACGACGCGCCTCGGGCGTCGACGCCCGTTCGATCACGGGAGCAGTCTCCCCGGTCAGCCGGGGTCGGTGGCGGACCCTCGGGTCAGCCGGGCCAGTGCGCGACGTCAGCGAGCCGGGGGTCGTTCGAGAACACCTCGACCAGCGGTTCGTCCAGACCGAGCCGCTTCTGGATCCGGCGGACCTCGAGCTCCTGGTTCCAGAGCACGAGCGACACCACGACCCCACGCTCACCGGCGCGAGCGGTCCGCCCGGAGCGGTGCAGGTAGGTCTTGTGCTCCCCCGGCGGGTCGTAGTGGATCACCACGTCCACGTCGTCGACGTGGATCCCGCGTGCGGCGACGTCGGTCGCCACCAGCGCCGAGATCTTGCCTGCGGCGAACTCCGACAACGCCTTCTCCCGCGCCGCCTGACGCAGGTCGCCGTGGATGGCCTTCACCCGGACACCCTCGTCGGAGAGTCGTCGGACGAGTCGGTCGGCGCCGTGCTTGGTCGCGCTGAAGACGATGGTGCGGTCGGCGCCGTCGATGATCGCGGCGCACACCTTGGCCTTGTCCATCTCGTGGACCGTGAGGAACAGGTGGTCCATGTGCTCGACCGTCGCACCCGTGGAGGCCACCTCGTGACGGGTCGGATCGTGCTGGTACCGGCGGACGAGGGTGTCCACCACCCCGTCGAGGGTGGCGGAGAACAGCAGCGTCTGGTGCTCGCCCTCCACGTTCCGCAGGATCCACTCGACCTGCGGGAGGAACCCCATGTCGGCCATGCGGTCGGCCTCGTCGATCACGACGTGCTCCACCTCGGCGACGCTCAGGTCGCCCCGCTCGATCAGGTCGATCACCCGACCGGGGGTGCAGACCGCGAAGTCGACACCGTCGGCGAGCTGCTTGATCTGCCGGTCGATCGGGTCGCCGCCGTAGATGGCGGCCATCCGGACGCCGAGGGCGTGCGCTGCGGGGAGCAGCTCGTCACGAACCTGCACGGCCAGCTCCCGCGTGGGCACGAGGGCCAGGGCCGTCGGACGGCCCGCCGAGGCCCGGCGGAGCAGCTGCACGATCGGCAGGCCGAAGGCGAGCGTCTTGCCCGAACCGGTCTTGGCCTTCCCGCAGACGTCACGTCCGGCGAGGATGTCGGGGATCGTCATCTCCTGGATGGCGAAGGCCTCGGTGATGCCTCGCTCGGCGAGGACGTGGCAGATCGACTCGTCGATGCCGAGGGCGGCGAAGGTGGTGCTCATGCGGGGGTCGGATTCATCGCAGCGGTGAGCGTACCCTCCACCCGATGGAGCGGACGAAGTGGGACCCGACCACACAGGCCGCCGCCGTGGTGCGGGGCGGGGTCGTGGTGGAGCGCACCGGGGACACCGCCGCAGCCCGACGGGTGGCCTCGATCACCAAGCTCGTGACGTCCTGGGCGGTGATGGTGGCCGTCGAGGAGGGGTCGGTCGCCCTCGGGGACCCGGCCGGCCCGCCGGGCGCCACGCTGGCGCACCTGCTGTCCCACGCCAGCGGGTACGAGTTCGAGGGCGACGTCGTCCTCGGACCCCCCGGTCGTCGGCGGATCTACTCCAACACCGGCTACGAGATCGCGGGCGAGCACCTGTCGGCCCGCACCGGACTCCCGGCCACGACCTACCTCACCGAGGCCGTACTGGCTCCCCTCGACATGGGCGCGAGCCACGTCGAGGGGTCGGTCGCGGCCGACCTGCACGCCTCGGTCGACGACCTGGTGCGACTGCTGCTCGAGTTCCGCTCCCCCACCCTGGTGCACCCCTCCACCGCTCGGCAGTGGTCGAGCGTCGCGTTCCCGGGGCTGGCCGGTGTGGTCCCCGGGTGGGGCCGCCAGGACCCCTGCGACTGGGGTCTCGGACCGGAGCTCCGGGGCACCAAGCGTCCGCACTGGATGGGTGGCCGGTGCTCCCCGGCGACGTTCGGCCACTTCGGCGGCAGCGGCTCCTACCTGTGGTTCGACCCCGTCGCCGACGTCGGGTGCGTCGTGGTCGCCGACCGGGAGTTCGGGGACTGGGCGCTCAGCGCCTGGCCCGCTCAGTCCGACGAGGTCTGGTCGGGCTGACCCTCGAGCTCCTGGGCCACGTGCAGCTCCGGATCGAGGTCCGCCGGCGGCACGGGCAGGGCGTCCGGGTGGAGCCCCGTGGCGGGCTGCAGGTTGAAGATGTCCCGCAGCGGCTCGCCGGCCCGCAGCCTGGCGGTGCCCTCACGGTCGATCGGCGAGCCCCTCCAGAACAGCCACAGCAGGCCGAGCCCGATGGCGATCAACGACGTCCAGGTGTTGACCCGGAGCCCGAGCACCTGCGTGGCCGCGTCGATGCGGAGCGACTCGACCCACAGCCGGCCCAGCCCGTAGCCGATCACGTAGACGGCGAACCACCGACCCGGGCGGAGGACGATCCGCTTGGCCCCGACGATGATCAGGAGCGCCAGACCCAGGTTCCAGAGCGCCTCGTAGAGGAAGGTCGGGTGGAACGTGCTGACGTCGAGGAACTGGTCCGGACGGTACGCCGGATCGATCTCCAGTCCCCACGGCAGGTCGGTGGGCCGTCCGTAGAGCTCCTGGTTGAACCAGTTGCCCAGTCTGCCGATCGCCTGCGCGACGGGCAGGCACGGCGCGGCGACGTCGAGCCCCCGCTTCCAGTCCAGGCCGATGCGCACGGCGATGGCGATGCCGACCAGCGTCCCGAGGAGGATGGCACCCGGGATGCCCAGACCGCCCTTCCAGATGAGGAAGGCGTCGGGCCACCAGCACCCCGTGTCGGTCCCGCAGGAGTACTTGTCCGAGAAGTCGGTGACGACGTGGTAGAGCCGGGCGCCGACGAGCCCCGCCGGCACGGCCCCGAGGGCGATCGTCACCAGGTCCTCGGGGTCCCCACCCCAGTCGCTCCAGCGCTTCCGGGCCAGGGCGATCGCAGCCAGCACCCCGAGAGCGATGCAGAGCCCGTACATCCGGAACGACAGCGGCCCGATGTTCAGGGACTGCGACGGTGGCGACGGGATGGACGCCCAGATCAGCGTGGACACGGACGTCATCATGGCCGACCCGGGTGGCTCACGGGGTGGTCCCGGCCGAACCGGTGCGGTTGGCGAGCCCGTCGGGGGTGCCCGGCACCGTCGTCGTCGGGGCGGGTGCGGTCCCGTCGTCGCTCCCCGGCAGCTCCGAGTCGAGCCAGTCGAACGCGTCCGAGCCCACGCACACCTGGGCGCTCGTCAGGAGGGCGTCGGCCAGGGCACCGTCCCCCGACAGGGGGTCGACGTTCTCGCCGAAGGCGAACGCCGAGGCGAACCGGGCGAGCAGGCCCCGCTGCTCGAGACCGTCGGCGATGCACGCCGCGTCGTCACCGCTCATCTGGTCGTCACCCATGAGCAGCGTCCCCACCGCGTCACGCAGGTCGACGCAGCCGGCCACCCGGTCCGCGACGAGCTCCCGCTCGGCGGTGGTGAGCGCGACCTGGACGAGCCCGTTGCCGTCGGTGCCCGGGCGGTACCCGAGTTCGGACAGGCGGGCGGCCCCGAGACCGTCGACGATCCCGCGGGCCGCGCAGGTGGCGGACGGCTCGTCGGGGACCCACACGTTGCGGTCGACCGGCGCCTCGGTCATGTCGTAGACGATCCCGGCGACGAGCAGTTCGGCCGGAACGAGACCGGTGGGAGGGAACACGGGTGCGGTCCGTCCGGGCGGGGCGAAGCCGGAGCCGTCGTCGAGCTCGGTCGCCCCCTCGGTGTCGCTCGGCACGCAGGCCACCGTCAGGGCGCACAGCACCGCCACGAGGACGGACGGGATCGTCGCCGAGCGGAACCGCATCGTGCGACTCACGGTAGCGCCGACCGGCAGCGCTGCAGCCACGCCCCCGACCAGTCCTCAGGGTCGGCCTCGCTCCGGACGCGGGCAGCGGCCCCACGGCCCAGCTCCACCCGACGGGACCCACCGCCGACGATCGACACTGCGCGGGCGAGGGCGACGGGGTCGTCCGGCACCAGCGCGCCGGTCCGCTCGTCCACGAAGGGGCGCAGCGCCGGTGAGTCGACCGCGACGGCCGGGACGCCACGTCCGGCAGCGACGAGCAGGTCGAGCGGGACGGCGTCGACGGGAACCGGGGAGACCACGACGTCGGCAGCGGCGACCACCAGCTCCCGGGTTTCCGGGCGGTCGTGGTCCAGCCGGAGGGCGCCGGGCAGCTCGAGTGCCACCGACCGGGCCCGACGGCGGTCCCGGGGGTCGTGGGCCAGCAGCCAGGCCGTCCGGTCGCCCACGCCCAGCTGCGCCCGGGCAGCGGTCCGCTCCGCCGGGGAGATCTCCGGAGCGCGAGCCACGGCACGAGGTCCGAGCCCGTCGTCGAGCACGAGGGGCGGCGGCCGGCGACCGAGGCGTCCCGACCCCTCGAGCGACACCGCCTCGCCCACGAGCACGACGACCTCCGCCCACTCGAGTTCCGTCCGGAGCACCCCCCGCAGTGCCAGGGATCGGGGCGAGGGGGCGAGGACCGGGACCTCGGCGTCGAGACCGCCCCGTCGACCGGGAGCGAGCGCCAGGGTCCTGACCGGGACGCCGAGCTCCGACCACCAGCGGTGCCGGTCGAGCGCCAACCGGGCGACGTCGTCGTCGTCGGTGTCGGCGAGCAGCTGGAGGATGCGGGGGTTCAGGACAGCTGGGCCTCGACGCGCCGCTGGGCCTCGTCCTCGTCGACGTCGAGCGCGAAGCTCAGCTCGGAGACCAGCACGCTGCGCGCCTTGAGGAACATCGACTTCTCACCGGCAGAGAGCCCCTTGGCCTGGTCACGCAGCGCCAGGTTCCGCACCACCTCGGCCACCTGGTAGACGTCCCCCGACTTGAGCTTCTCCTGGTGGTTCTTGAAGCGCCGGCTCCAGTTGGCGGGCTCGCGGATGTCCTTCTTGGCGAGCAGGTCGAAGAGGTCGTCGACCTCGTCCTTGCCGATCGGCGGACGCATGCCGACCTCGTCGGCCTTGTCGACCGGCACCGAGAGCGTCAGCTCGCCGTGCGCCATGACCAGCACCAGGTACTCGGTGGTGCTGCCGTTGATCTTCCGCTTCTCCCGCTTGGTGATCACCGCGGCGCCGTGGTGGGGGTACACGACGCGGTCACCGACATCGAACGACACTGACTGCCTCACACGCTGGACGGACTTCTGGGGGACGGTCGATTCTAGCAGAGCCCGGTCGTGGACCCCTCCCGCCCCGGCTCAGCCCACCTGCTCGGCCACCCGCTCAGCCAGCGCCGTCAGAGCAGGGACGTCGACGTCCTCCCCCGTGACCGAGACGGCCACACGGGCGCCGTCGGCGGTGAGGAACGAGACGGACTTCCCGACACCCCCACCACCGCCACCACCGAGGATCGCGACGTTGTAGAGCGCTCCGTCCTCGCCCACCGACACCGGCGTCTCGGGTTCGCCGGTGGCCTCACCGGCGCTGAGGAGGCCTCTCAGCGCGTCCATGGATTCGCCCGGTGCCAGTTGCTGCACCTGCACGATCAGGGCCGTGGGATCCGTGAGTGCGCCCCAGGTGCACGAGTCCCACTGGACGTTCGGTGCCGACGGCCGAGGTGTCGGCTCGCCGGTACCTCCGGCGCCGACCGACGCCACCTCGGAGTCGCTCAACAGACTGCACACGTCGATCGGCTCGAGCGAACTCGCCGTGCCGGTATCGGACGTGCCGGCACCGGACGTGCTGGAACCGGACGTACCGGCACCGGACGACGAACTCGTGTCGGCGGCGCCGCCGCCGGTGTCGTCACCGCCTCCGCAGGCACCGAGACCCAGGATCCCCAGGGTCAGACTGACGATGATCGTGGTCCTGAGCACGGCGACCTCCTCGACGTCGGTGCGTCCGATCCTAGGACCCGGGCCGACCCGGGGCCGGGGTTCCGCCGCTCAGATCGTGTAGGGCAGGGCGACCACCAGACGCCGACCGAGATCACCCTCGCCTCGCAGGGTGAGGGAGCCGTCTGCGAGCGAGGCCAGCGGGTCCACACGCCCGGCGACGCAGCGGACGAACTCGGTGCTGCTCGCCGAGAGCAGGACGGTGGGCTCCCCGGCGGGGTGCGCTCCGACCACCTGCGCCCGACCGTCGACCACCACGTCGAACGCCGCCGCCTCGGGACCCGGGAGCTCGATGCGCACCCACGTACCGTCGGGCGCCCCGGCTCGCTTCCCGACCACGAACCCCAGTGCGTTGCCGACCTCGGCGAGCGTCCGGGTGACTGACGGCCCGGACTCGTGGCCGCCGGCGCCGAGGGCGTCCCGGACGTCGAGCTCGTGGATCCAGGTGTCGAACACCCGGATCTGGAGGAACCGCCCCAGGGTGTCGTTCCCTGCCGGTGTCCAGCTCGGCGCGTCGACGTCGGCCTGGGTCAGCCCTGCGAGCTCTGCGGTCCGCCGGGCGACGACCTGTTGGAACTCCTCCACCCGACGGGCCGGCGTCCAGGACCGACGCTCCACGATCCACGCCTCGTTGGCCCGGGCGATCTCGTTGCGCAGGTGCGGTAGGTCCGGTACCTCGACGACCGGTGCGGGCTCGCCCGCCATCATCAGCTCGGTGCCGACGACGTGCGCCACGACGTCGCCCACCGTCCAGCCGGGGCAGGCCGTCGGCGCGTCGAAGTCCTCGTCGTCGAGCGAGACCAGCAGACCCTCGATCGACGTCCAGACGTCCTGCAGGTCGCCGAGCAGTGCCTCGGGGGTGTCGGGCCGGTGCGGCCGCGGGAGCGCGTCCTCGATCACGTCGTCCTCTCCCTCGGGTTCTGCCGGGCCAGGAACCGGAGTCGGGCCGCCCGGGCGTTCCAGTCGTAGACCACGGCGGTGCCCCCGGCGGCGTCGTGGAGCGCACGTCGCTCCCGGCCGAAGAGGATCGGCAGGAAGCCGATCCCGAGCGTGAGGAACGTGATCGGCAGCACCAGCGTCCTCACCACGCCGTTGCGCGGACCGGTCGGCGAGCCGTCCCGCTGCACGACCCGGATGCCGAGTACCGCCATGCCCAGCGTCTTGCCGCTCACCGACCACGGGTACGCGTAGTAGACGAACAGCCAGACGACGAACACGAACGCGGCGAACCCGACGTGGGGGTTGATCGTGAAGTCGGGCCCGATCACCACGTCCACGAGCCACGCCACGAGCGCGGTGGCCAGTGCGTAGGCGCCCGTCGCCACGGTCTGGTCGATCGCGAAGGCGGTCGCCCGGGTCACGGCACCGGCGTAGTGACCCTGCAGGGTGACGTCCGACGCGAAGTCGGCGGGCGTGGTGATGGTCACGACGCCCCACCCGGCGGGAGCGCTCGAGGCGGATCGACGAGCAGGGGCGGTCCTGCGGGCAGCGCATCCAGGTCCCGCCGGGTGAGCCGGTTGGCCCACCGGGCCACGAACCCGTCGAGCCCGACGCCCTGGCTGCGAACCGAGTCGAGGATCTGCGACGCCACACCCGTGGTGGACTCGGCGATGATCGAGCCGAGCTCGGTCTGGGTCATCAGCTCGTCCATGTCCACCCGCTGGACGATCGCGTTGATGTCGACCCGACGGATGATGGCGTCCACGTCGACGCGACGGATGATCGCGTCCACGTCGACGCGACGGATGATCGCGTCCACGTCGACCCGCTGGATCAGCGCGTCCACGTCGACCTGGTCGACGATGGCGTCGACGTCGACCACGTCGACGATCGCGGGGGTGATGTCACGGGCGACGGCGGCGATGCCCGGGGTCCCGTCCTCCTCGGAGCCCTCCCGGAGCCGCTGGCCCTCCTCGGCGAGCGGACGGGTGACACTGCGGGTCAGGCCCACGACCGCCTGGGCCGGCGGCGAGGTGACCACTGCCCGGCCGACGCCACCGGCGACCCGGAGCAGTCTGGCCGCAGCTCCGATCGCAGCGTCCACCGGCCACAGGGGGTCGGTCGACCCGACCGGGTCGACCGGGTCGGGCTGGCCGTGACTGGGCGGGACGGGCTCCACCCGGTGGATTGTTGCCGATCGGCGGGGCGGGGGACACTCCCCGGCCGGGACCGTCCTCGCCGTCCGAGCCCGCCCGGCCCTTCTGTCGAGAATCCTGAGGTTGGCTTGAGGCGTTCTTGAGGTGAGCGCGGCATCGTGGTGTCTGGCCTCCAAGGGGCCCTGTCGACCGGAGAGCGGGTCCGGTCGACCGCCGAGCGCCCCCTTCCCGAACATTGCGGAGTGGATCGGGAAGGGGCGCCGGCAACTACCCTCCCCCTGTGTCGGATCACCTGGGCGTGGAGTCGCGCGACGGATATCGCGAGCTGACGTTCGACCGGCCGGATGCGCTCAACGCCTTCGACCAGGACCTGTGGTACGCCGCGGCCGAGGCGCTCGACGAGGCGGCGACCGACGACGACGTCCGCTGCGTCCTGCTCACCGGACGAGGGCGGGCGTTCACCGCCGGACAGGACCTCCGGGAGATGTCCGACCCGTCGGTCTTCGAGGGTCGTGAGCCGGGCTACCAGCGGTTCATGCCCAGTCTCGAGACGTTCCCCAAGCCGCTCGTCGCCGCGGTGAACGGCGTCGCGGTCGGCATCGGGACGACCATGCTGCTGCACTGCGACCTGGTCTACGTCGGACGCAGCGCCCGGTTGAAGCTCCCGTTCATCAGCCTCGGGGTCACCACCGAGGCCTCGGCCAGCCTGTTGCTCCCACAGGTCGTGGGTTGGCAGCGGGCCGCCGAGCTCCTCTTCACCGAGCCGTGGATCGATGCGGACCGGGCGGTCGCCGACGGGCTCGCGATCGACGTGGTCGACGACGACGACCTGCTCGCCGTCGCCCGCTCGGCTGCGGCCCGGATCGGCGGCCTGCCGCTCGAGCCGCTCGTCGCCACCAAGCGGCTCATGCTCGCCGGACGGGCCGACGCCGTCGCCGCCGCCCGGATCCGGGAGCTCGGCGAGTTCGAGTCGCTCGTCGGCCGGATGCTCGGCTGAGGGTCAGTCGGACCGCGGCAGCAGCACGGCGTCACCGCCGAACGCGTCCACCACCCGGTGGACCGGGTGCAGGGGCGACCCGGGGACGAGCGTCTCGACCAGGCTGCCCGCGGGCGGTGCCGGGGTGGGCCACGCCTCGACCACACCGACGATCGTGGTGAGCGCCGCCCAGCCGTCCCGGACCGCACCGGAGTCGCTGTCGGAGGGGATCTCCTCGTCGACGGCAGCCACCCGCATCTGGAGGGTGCCGTCGGCCACCTCGGCGGAGGCGGCCCGGACCTCGCCGAAGCTCGCCAGGCGGCACCACCGGACTCCCCGGACCTCGCTGCGGTCGAGACCCGGGACGTTCAGGTTGAGCACCGTCCGGTCGGGGGCACCCTCGAGCAGCGGCAGCACCTCCACCGCCAGCGCAGCCGCCGTGTCGAACCGCCACGGTTCGGTGGCCTGCAGGCTGACCGCCAGCGCCCGGATGCCCAGGTTCTGAGCGCTGAGGCAGGCTCCGACCGTGCCCGAGTAGAGGACGACCCGGCCGGTGTTGAGTCCGGGGTTGACCCCCGAGACGACCAGGTCGGGCCGGTCACCGAATCCGCCCAGCGCCGCCGCCAGCACGCACAACGCCGGCGGACCGTCGACCGCCCATGCGGGCACGCCCCGGAGCTCCGGGCCCGGGAGCTCGACCGGTGAGCACGGGATCTCGTGGTCCGGCCGCAGGTTGCCGATGCTCGCTCCGGATCCGCTCGCGTCGTAGGACGGTGCGGCCACCACCACCTCGTGTCCTGCCTCCCGCAGTGCTCCGGCGAGTCGGTGCAGTCCCTCGGCTGCGACGCCGTCGTCGTTCGTCACCAGGATGCGGGGCACGCCGGAACGGTAGCGGCGGTGCGCCGCCACCCGTGACCGCAGCGCCGCTACCGTTCGGGCGTGGGATTCCGCATCGCCGACGAGGACGTCGAGAGCGTCGTGGCCGGACTGCTCGGCGCCGTCGACGTGGACGACGGGCCCCAGGACGAGCAGCTCGCAGTGCTCGACTCGATCGTGCGGCACCTGCTCGGCCGACCCGACCTGGACCTGGCAGCGGTCCAACCGCTCGGACCCGACGAGCTCGCCCTGGCCGTCACCGACCCGACCAGTCGCACCCGCACCCACTGGCTGCTCGTCACACTGGAGGCCTGCCGTCACCCGCTGGGCCCGTCGCAGGTCGACTCGGTGGAGCGCTACCTCGACGCGCTCGGGGTGGACGGACCGGACCGCGAGGTGTTCCGGGACCTGGTGCACGTCGGCACCGACCGGGCTGCCGCCGACTTCCGTCGATTCCTCGACACCACGCTCGCCGAGCGGGTCGACCCTCCGCTCCGGGCGGTGGCTCCGGTCGCCGACGCTCCAGAACCGGAGCTCGCGGACCGACTGTGCGCCTTCGCCGAACTACCGGACGGTTCGCTCGGCCGGGCGTTCCTCGACTTCCACACCCGCAACGGGATCCCCGTACCCGGCGTGGAGGCCTCCCCGATCAACCACTTCTTCGTGGGGCACGACATGACGCACACGATCGCCGGGATCGAACCCACCGGGCCCGGTGAGGTCGCGCTCAGCGCGTTCCAGATGGCCGCCGACGACACGGCGCTCAACACGGCGGCGCTCCTCGCCTCGCTCGTGGTCCACGAGGCCGGGTTCGAACGATCACCATCGGTGGCCGCCGAGGCCGGGATCCTCGCGACGCCCGGGGCGGCCGAGCTGCTCGGCCAGGAGATGGGCCGCGGAGCAGCGTGCAGCGCCGACTTCTCGCTGGTCGACCACTTCGAGCTCGCACCCCTCCCGCTGGCCGAGGTGCGCCGACGCTTCGGTGTGGGCGCACCGGTCGACCCCGACGACGGACACCACTGCTGGTGAGCTCGCAACGACGCGCCCAGGTCCTCGCCGTCGGCGCCGCCACCGTGGCGGTGCTCGCCCTCGTGGCGGTGATGCTCCTCCCGGTCGGCGAGGAGTCGGCGCAGACGGTCGAGTCCGTGCAGTTGACCGTCCCCGACTCGGGCGAGCCGACGACCACGACGTCGTCGACGACCACCACCGTGCCCGGCCCGCCTGCGGCGGAGCGGCGACTGTCCAAGCTCCGGACGATCGCCGGCGAGATCACCCCGAAGTCGATCGTCACCTCCGGGACGGGGTTCGCGACCGCTCAGAACATGATGTACACCCACACCGTCACGGCCTACGACGCCGACGGCAACCTGGTGGCGACGATCCCCGACCGGGTCCGCCTGAGCGACTTCGGGATCGACAAGGAGGGCGAGTACCAGGGCGCACCGGTGGAGGCTGCGTTCCTCCACGACGGGTCGGCCGTGTACGTCTCCAACTACTCGATGTACGGACCGGGGTTCCGGGAGGGCGACGACGAGTGCTCCCCCGCCGACGGCGTGCCCCCGAGCTACCTCTACCGGATCGGCACCGACGACTGGAAGATCGACCAGGTGGTGCCGGTCGGTGCCGTGCCCAAGTACGTCGCCGTCACCCCCGACGACGGCCGGGTGCTCACCACGAACTGGTGCAGCTGGGACCTGACCGTCTCGAGCACCGAGGACGGCCGGGAGCTCGCCAGCATCGAACTGGGCCGCTACCCGCGCGGGATCGCCGTCAGCCCCGACGGCCGCACCGCCTACGTGGCGATCATGGGCGACACGAAGGTCGCTGCGGTCTCGCTGGACGACTACTCCGTCCGGTGGCTGGAGGGCGTCGGTCTGGGTCCGCGCCACGTGGTGCTGAGCCCCGACGGCCGGTGGCTGTACTCGACCAACAACAAGGGCGGGACGGTCTCCAAGGTGGACACCACCACGGGCGAGGTCGTCGCCGACGTCTCCACCGGGACACAGCCGCGGTCCATGGACATCTCGACCGACGGCACGGCCCTGTACGTCGTCAACTATGGGTCGGACTCCATGACCAAGTTGGCCACCGAGGACATGCGGGAGCTCGAGGAGGTGCCCACCGGCGCCAACCCGATCGGGATCAGCTACGACGACTCGACCGGTCGGGTGTGGGTGGCGAGCTACGCCGGGACGATCGACGTCTACGACGAGCTGAACTGATCCGGCTCAGCTGCAGCCGCTGGTGGCGCCGCACTCGGCGCAGGTGAAGCACGATCCGGCACGGACCATGGCCACGCCGCACGACGAGCACAGCGGGGCGTCCGCTCCCGATGCGGCCCGGACCGGCAGTTCCCGGACCGAGGGCGGGGCGGCCTCGTCCACACCGGGCAGGGTGGGCTGGGATCGTTCGGAGTTGGCGAGGATCCCGAGGTCGAGCCGCTCCTCGTAGGGCAGGTACTCGAGCGCCAGACGACGGAACAGGTAGTCGATCAGGCTGTTGGCGATCCGGATCTCGGCGTCGTCGGTGATCCCCGCCGGCTCGAACCGCATGCCGACGAGCGCGTCGACGAACGCCCGGAGCGGAACCCCGTACTGCAGGCCGTGGCTCACCGAGATCGCCAGCGCGTCCATGATCCCGGCGAGCGTCGAACCCTGCTTGGACACGCGGATGAACAGTTCACCCGGACGACCGTCGTCGTACTCCCCGACGGTCGCGAACCCCTTGCAGTCAGCCACCCGGAACTCGAAGGTGCGCGACCGCCGTGTCCGAGGGAGTCGCTCCCGCTCGGTGTGGACCCGGTCGGCCTGCACCAGTGGCGCCTCCCCGGAGCCGACGCTGAGGGGCTGGGTCACCTTGCAGTTGTCCCGGTAGAGCGCGACGCACTTGATCCCCGACCGCCAGGCGTCGACGAGGAGCTGCTCCACCTCGTCCACCGTCGTGGACTCGGGGAGGTTGACGGTCTTGGACATGGCACCGGAGAAGAACGGCTGGACGGCGGCCATCATCCGGAGGTGACCGCCGTAGGAGATGGTCACGTCGCCCATCGCGCAGGCGAAGACGGGCACGTGCGCCGGGTCGAGGTGTGGCGCACCGAGCACGGAGTGGTGCTCGCCGATCCACGCCACGATCTCCGACACCTGCTCGGGCGAGTAGCCGAGACGGCCCAACGCCCGGGGCACCGTCTGGTTCACGATCTGGATGGAACCCCCGCCGACGAGCTTCTTGAACTTCACCAGCCCGAGGTCGGGCTCGATGCCCGTCGTGTCGGCGTCCATCATGAAGCTGATGGTGCCGGTGGGTGCGGCCACGCTGAGTTCGGCGTTGCGGGCGCCGTGGGCGGACAGCCGGTCCCCTGCCCGCTGCCAGAGCCCGACGAGGTGCTGGTTCAGGTCGGGCTGGGACTCCACGGCGTCGACCGCCCGAGCCGCCGCCAGGTGCTGCCGGTAGACCCCGGCCCAGGCCTCGGCGTCGTCGGCGAACAGCGGCGCCGGACCGAGCCGCTCGGCGAGCTCGGTCGAGCGCACCGCTGCGGCACCGGTGAGGATCCCGGTCACCGCGGCGGCCCACGCCCGACCGTCCTCGGAGTCGTAGGGCAGCCCGAGCGCCATCAGGGCCGCACCGAGGTTGGTGTAACCCACACCGATGTCCCGAGCAGCCCGCGCCTGGGCCGTGATCGACTCGGTCGGGTAGTCCGACGCACCCACGAGGATGTCCTGGGCCGTCACGAGCACCCGGACGGTGTGCTCGAAGGACTCGGCGTCGAACGTCCCGTCCTCGTCCAGGTACGCCAGCAGGTTGACCGACGCCAGGTTGCAGGCGCTGTTCGCCAGGCGCAGGTGCTCCGAGCACGGGTTGCTCGCCACGATCTCGCCCGCGTTCGGCGTGGTGTTCCAGCGGTTGATGGTCGTCCCGAACTGGACGCCGGGATCGGCGCACTCCCAGGACGCGGCGGCGATGTCACGCAGCAGGTCGCGTGCGGGCACCCGGTCGACGACCTCGCCGGTCGTGCGGGCGGTGAGCGCCCAGTCCCGACCGTCGACGGCGGCCTCCATGAACTCGTCGCTCAGGCGCACCGAGTTGTTGGCGTTCTGGTACTGCACCGAGAAGGCGTCGGCACCGTCGAGGTCCATGTCGAACCCGGCGTCGCGGAGGACGCGCGCCTTGCGCTCCTCGACCGCCTTGCACCAGATGAACTCACCGACGTCCGGGTGGTCGACGTCGAGGATGACCATCTTGGCGGCGCGGCGTGTGGTCCCCCCGCTCTTGATGGCGCCGGCGGACGCGTCGGCGCCACGCATGAAGCTCACCGGCCCGGACGGCACCCCTCCACCGCTCAGGACCTCCCGGGACGACCGGAGCCGCGAGAGGTTGGCGCCGGCACCCGACCCGCCCTTGAAGATCGTCCCCTCCTCCACGTACCAGTTCAGGATCGACCGGAGGTCGTCCTCGACGTCGAGGATGAAGCACGCGGCCGCCTGCTGGGCCACCCCGGGCACCCCGATGTTGAACCACACCGGCGAGTTGAACGAGACCCGTTGGTGCAGCAGCAACCAGCGGAGCTCCTCGGCGAACGTGTCGGCCTCCTCGTCGTCGACGAAGTAACCGTCCCGCCCGCCCCAGGCCGTGATGGCCCCCACGACCCGGTCGATCACCTGCCGCAGCGAGTGCTCCCGATCGGGCGACCCCGACCGGCCCCGGAAGTACTTCTGGGCGACGATGTTGGAGGCGGTCGCCGACCAGGAGTCGGGGAACTCGACGCCGAGCTGCTCGAAGGCGACCGAACCGTCGCGGTGGTCGACGAGCCGGGCGTCGCGGAGCTCCCAGGTGACGTCGAGGTACGGCGAGCGACCGGGAGTGGTGAACCGGCGGGCGACGGCGGGGACGCCCGTGGACGTGGCGTCAGCAGACATCACACCTCATGGTATCGACGGGGTGTCGGAACAGAGCGGGCACGGACGACCGGGAAGAGGCCTGTCGGCCATCCGCGGTGCGTGAACACCGTGGACTCCGACCCCCAGGAGACGCTCCTCGTGGGGCTACGAGGAGCACCAGCCACCATTCCGATCGTCCGTGCCGAGGCCGACCCTACGGACGCCCACCTGTGGGATGGAAGAGGGACAAGCTGTGAATTTCCCCCGGAGTTCCCCACAGGTTCAGCCGGGGTCCACCTGCGCCTGTGGGTCCACGGAGCACCCGGGTCCGTGCCGGGCGGCGCGATCGCCGTCAGGACGCGGCGCCCGCGCCGCGGCGCCGTCCACAGGGGGCTGCGACCCTGTGGATCAGGCGCGACGGGAGGCCCGGTAGGTTGCCGACATGGAACAACTGGTCCCCGGCCCACTGGTCGGCGAGCTCGCCGACGTGCTGCTCGCCGACGACCGTCCGGCTCCGGCCGGACGACCCTGGGTGATGGCGAACATGGTCGGGTCAGTGGACGGCGCGTTCGCCCGGGAGGGCCGGTCGGCGGGCCTGTCCAACGAGGCGGACCGGGAGCTGTTCCACACCCTCCGTGCCGTCGCCGACGTGGTGCTGGTGGCGGCGGGGACGGCGCGGACCGAGCGCTACCGGCGACCGGCGGCTGCTGGCGCAGCCGACACCGGCCTCGCCGTCGTCTCGGCGAGCCTGCGGATCCCGGAGGACCAGCCCTTCCTGAGCGGACCCGGACCCGACCCCGTCGTGTACCACCCGCCCGGAGCCGACACCTCGTCCGTGCCCGCCGGCGTGGAGCTCCGTGAGGCCGGCACGGACCCGGGACGGGTCGACCTGTCCGCGCTCCTCGCCGACCTGGCCGACCACGGCGCTCGCGTGGTGCTGTGCGAGGGCGGCCCGAGCCTGCTGGGCCAGCTCGCCGGCGTCGGGCTGCTCGACGAGCTGTTCCTCACCGTCTCGCCGGTCCTCGTCGGCGGGGACCAGGTGGGGCTGGTCGGCCACGGCGGACCGTACGACGTGGCGCTCGGACTGCACCGGTTGCTCCGGGTGGACGACGTGCTGTTCGCCACCTACCGGACGCGTCACGGGTCGGCCTGAGACTCCTCGTCGAGCAGCTGGACCTCCCGTTCGAAGTCCTGCGGGTCGCTGAAGGCCTTGTAGACGCTGGCGAAGCGGACGGCCGCCACCCGGTCGATGCGGCGGAGCTCCTCGAGGACGAGGGCACCGATCTGGGCGCTCTCGACCGGTGAGGAGAACGCGGCGAGACGGTCCACGACCCGGGCGACGATGGCCTCGACGGCCGCCTGGTCGACCGGACTCCCCTTGCAGGCCGCCTCGACCCCCGAGCGGATCCGGTCCCGGTCGAAGGGAACGGTGCGGCCGTCGCGCTTGACCACGAGCGTGCTCACCTCGTCGAGACGCTCGAAGGTGGTGAACCGGGCACCGCACCGCTCGCACTGGCGGCGACGACGGATGGTGGTGCCGTCCTCGGCCGCCCGGGAGTCGACCACCCGGTCCTCCAGGTTTCCGCACGAGGGGCACCGCATGCCCCCGACGGTACTCAGAACCAGTCGGCCGGGAGGAGGACTCGCTGGCCGACCTGCAGGGTCGAGCCGCCGTTGAGGGCGATCAGGTCGTCGATCGCGACCCTCGGGTCGACCTCTGGTGCGTACCGGGTGGCCACCCCCCAGAGCGTGTCACCGCCCCGGGCGATGTGGACCGTCGACGCCACGGCACCGTCCGTCGCCGAGGCCGAGGGAGCCACCAGGGCGGACACCCCGAGGGCGGCCCCCCGCAGGCCGAGGACCAGTGCCAGGGCACAGCAGACGACTGCGGCCACCCGCCGGACGAGGTAGCGGTCGGGGGTGCGGGCACCTCCGCCCCCCTCGATCACCCGGAGGGCGGGACGGGTGGGAGCGGTACGGACCGGAGCGGTACGGACCGGAACGGTGCGGACCGGAACGCTGCGGTAGGACTCGGGACGGACTGGAGCTGCCATGGATGTGATTCTTTCGGTGAGGTGTGACACTCAGGGTTCGGCGTCGATCTGCGGCCCCAGAACAGCGCAGACCGACGCCGAACACCTGTTCGTCATTCAGTCTGCAGCGAACGGGTGTTCGGTGTCAAGGGCTGGATCGAACGAATGTTCCACTCCCCGCCGTCCCGGCCTGCTACGATCTGGAACACCTGTTCGACGGCCGGATCCCCGGCCGTCCGCAGGCACCACCCAGCAGGCACCCCAGGAGGCGTCCGTGTCCCCCAGCAGCGAACAGCTCACCCAGCGGCAGCTCGACATCCTCGCCTTCATCGAGCGGACGGTCGACGAGCGGGGCTACCCCCCGTCGGTGCGGGAGATCGGCCAGGCGGTCGGCCTGGCCTCCCCCTCCACGGTCCACAGCCACCTCCACACGCTCCAGCGGCTCGGCTACCTGCGACGGAACCCGACCCAGCCCCGGGCGATCCAGGTCACGTCGGACACCGCCAGCGGCACCACGGCCCAGCGACGCCCGACCCGTCACGTCCCGCTCGTCGGTGACGTCGCGGCCGGCACCGGGGTCCTGGCCCAGGAGCAGGTCGAGGAACTCGTCCCGCTCCCGGCCGACTTCACCGGGGACGGCGAACTGTTCATGCTCCGGGTCCGCGGGGAGTCCATGATCGACGCCGGGATCCTCGACGGCGACTTCGTGGTCGCCCGGGTGGAGCCCGAGGCCCGGAACGGCGACGTGGTGGTCGCCGGCATCCCCGGCGAGGAGGCCACGGTCAAGACCTTCCGCCGCAAGGGCAACCGGGTCACCCTCGAGCCGGCGAACGAACGGATGGAGCCGATCGTGCTCGACGCCGACGAGGTGACCGTCTACGGCAAGGTCGTCACCGTGCTCCGCCGACTCTGACGCAGCGTCCTCCGGTGGCGCTGCGCCGGTTCAGTTGTCGTGCAGGGCGGCGTTCAGCCCCTCCGACCACGTCCCCGATCGGGGCAACACCTCGACGGCACCCGTCGTCGAGTTCCTCCGGAACAGCAGGTCGGGCACGCCGCTCAGCGTCCGGGCCTTGGCCGTGGCGCCGTCGGGCAGCGTGACCACGGTCCCGGCGGTCACGTAGAGGCCGGCCTCCACCACGCAGCGGTCCCCGAGGGAGATGCCGATCCCGGCGTTCGCCCCCACGAGGCAGTCCTCGCCGATGGCGATCACCTCCTTGCCGCCGCCCGAGAGCGTGCCCATGATCGAGGCGCTGCCGCCCAGGTCGGAGTTCGCCCCCACGACGACGCCGGCGCTGATGCGACCCTCGACCATGGCCGGGCCGAGGGTGCCGGCGTTGAAGTTCACGAACCCCTCGTGCATGACCGTGGTGCCCTCGGCGAGGTGGGCACCCAACCGCACCCGGTCGGCGTCGGCGATGCGCACGCCGCTCGGCACGACGTAGTCGACCATGCGCGGGAACTTGTCGACACCGAGGACCGTGACGGACTCACCCGCGGCGCGCGCAGCCGCCTGCACCCCCGGGAGGTCGGGGACCGGACAGGGGCCGCGATCGGTCCAGGCCACGTTGGCCAGCAGCCCGAACACTCCGTCCAGCGAGAGCCCGTGCGGGACCACGAGCCGGTGCGAGAGCAGGTGCAGGCGCAGGTACGCGTCCGCGGCGTCGGCGGGCGCGTCCTGCAGGGAGGCGATGGCGGTCACGACCACCTGCTGGCGGGTCGGCAGCCGGGCGTGCGTCCGGTTGGCACCCCGCAGCGCCGCCACGGCAGCCAGGTTCGGATGGGACGAGCGGTCCTCGGCGTCCACCCCCGACCGGTCGAGCACCCGGTCGAGCTGTTCGTCGTCGAGCTCGGCCGTGCCCACCGGACCGTCGAGCCCGGCCACGTCGGCGAGGAGCGCCGCTGCACCCAGGTGCACGCCCAGGTTGACGGTGGCGAACCACACCGACAGCACGGTGCCGTCAGCGGCGAGGTCGGCGACACCGAGGCCGTAGGCCGCCGGGTCCACGTGGCCCGGACGGGCCCGGAGTTCGTCCATGGTCAGGTCGGTCACGTCGTGGCCTCCACTCCGTTGGTCAGCAGGTCGTCGAGCGACGCGAACGTCCGCTCGAGCGACGCGGCCGACACCCGCTCGTCACGGGTGTGGGCCAGCGTCGAGTCACCGGGCCCCAGGTTGATCGCCGGGACCCCGAGCTCGGTGAACCGAGCCACGTCGGTCCACCCGAGCTTGGACCGAACGTCCAGGCCGTTCCGACGCACCAGCGACCGGACCAACGGGTGCTCGAGCGCCGGCCAGGCCGCCGGGGAACGGTCGTCGACGACGAGTTCGTCCCCGGGCTCCGTGAACGGCTCGAGGAAGGAGCGGAGCCACGCCTCGGCCTCGTCGGCCGTCCGATCCGGGGCGAAGCGGTGGGCGATGCGGACCTCAGCCCGGTCCGGCACGACGTTCCCGGCCACCCCGGCCTCCACGTGGGTGGCCTGGAGGGCCTCGTGGAACTGGAGCCCGCAGATCTCGGGGCGACGTGGCTCGAACTCGCTGAGCGCGACCAGCAGCGAACCGAGGCGGTGGACGGCGTTGCGGCCCATCCAGGCCCGAGCGGTGTGGGCCCGGGCCCCGGCCATCGTCAGGGTCACCCGGAGCACTCCCTGGCACCCGGCCTCGACGTCCCCGGTCGTGGGTTCCCCGAGGATGGCGACGTCACCGGCGAGCAGGTCGGGTCGCACCTCGATGAGCTCGGCGAGACCCGAGTGGTCGGCGGCGACCTCCTCCCGGGCGTAGAAGATCCACGTCACGTCGAGCGCCGGCTCCCGGTGGCGGCGAGCGAGCTCGAGCATCACGGCCAGTCCGCCCTTCATGTCGGCAGCGCCGCAACCCCAGACCTCGTCACCCACGAACCGGGCGGGGAGGTTCTCGTTGACCGGGACCGTGTCGGTGTGTCCTCCGAGCACCACGCGCAGGTCTCGTCCCAGCTCGGTGCGGGCCACCAGGTTGTCACCCACCCGGTCCACGGTGAGGTGGTCGAGCGACCGCAGTTCCGTCTCGAGGAGCCCCACCAGGGTCGACTCGTCGAAGCTGACCGACTCGACGTCGACCAGCTCGGCGGTCAGGTGCAGCAGGTCGTCTCTGGTCACGATCGGCAGTCTGGCGCGACGAGCACGTGCCCGCGCGATCGGTT
This sequence comes from uncultured Actinomycetes bacterium, assembly GCA_903873135.1. Classification (GTDB taxonomy): domain Bacteria; phylum Actinomycetota; class Acidimicrobiia; order Acidimicrobiales; family Microtrichaceae; genus SXMI01. The sequence goes on along the minus strand of CAIQNH010000060.1, from coordinate 12,431 downwards.
GCGCTACTGCGGGGGCGGCGGTGCGGCCGGAGGCGGCGGTGCCGAAGGTGGGGGCGGTGCGGCCGGAGGCGGCGGTGCCGAGGGCGGGGTCGGTGCGGCCGGAGGCGGCGGTGCCGACGGCACCGCACCGGGGGCGGCCGGCGGCGGCGGGTAGCCACCGCCGCCCGGGGGCGGGGCGTAGCCGGCCTGCGGTGCGTAGGCGGCCGGAGCGGCGTTGCGCTTCTTCCAACTGGACCGGCGGACCAGGCCGACGATCAGGAAGATCAGACCGAGGACGGCGAGCACCATGCCGAGCCCGATGCCGGCTGCACCGAGGCCGAGCGAGCCGAACCCGGGGAACGGCACCACGAGGTAGCGACCGTCGGAGGAGAAGCTCGAGGCTCCCTCGCAGGTCACGGTGTAGGTCGTGCCCTCGGTCGTCTCGAAGAACTGCTCGAGGTTGTAGGTCTCCGACCCACTGTCGAGCGAGCCCGAGGATCCGCTCGGCGGAGCGCTGAACGAGATGGGCGACCCGGAGGCGTCCTCGCCCGTGCACTGCAGGTCGGAGGTGGTCGACATGACGATCGCCCCGTTGCCGGAGGTCGCCGTGAACTCGACCGGGCTGCCGAAGGCACTCGAACCGGTCTCGCTCGCCAGGCTGGCGATGTCGTTGACGAAGGAGGCGCATCCCGCACCACCGGCGCCGCACGCCGCGAGCGACAGCGCGAGCATCACCAGACCGGCGATCAGCGCGCCCTTGGGGGGCTTGGTTCCATCGGCCACGGTCAACCTCCTCGGAGACGTCCCGTCATTATGCTCGCCCGGTGCCGCTGGTGCGGCGATCTGTCGGACTCAGGCCGACTCGGCCCGCTGCTGCACCAGGTCGAGTGCGCTGTCGGGCTGCACGACGGCAAACCGGACGTGGTCGGCGGCGGCCGGACCGTAGAACTCGCCGGGACTGGCCACGATCCCGAGGGTCGCTGCGAGGTGGCCGACCAGGGCCCAGGCGTCGCCGTCCGGTGCCGGGACCCACAGGTAGAAGCCACCCTCGGGCCGGGGCACCTGCAGGCCGGTGGACTCCAGGATGCCCGCCAGCCGCTCGAGGCGCGACCGGTACCGCTCCCGCTGCTCCTCGACGTGGCGGTGGTCGGCGAACGCTGCGACAGCCGCCGCCTGGGCCGGGCCGGGGACCATCAGGCCAGCGTGCTTGCGCAGCTCGGAGAGGTGGTGCACCAGCTCGGGGTCGCCCACGTAGCAGCCGGCGCGCACCCCGGCCAGATTGGACCGCTTCGAGAGCGAGTGGAGGGCGAGCACACCGTCGACCCCCGCCTCGAGGATGGTCCGCCCCGGAGGGACACCGGCGACCGGTGGCTCCCCCACCCAGGTGAACTCGACGTAGCACTCGTCGGAGACCACCGGGACGCCGTGCGACCGTCCCCACTCCGCCGCCGCCACCAGGTCGTCGAGCGCGCCGGCAGGGTTACCGGGGGTGTTCACCCACAGGCAGAGGGCCCGCCCGGCATCGGCCGGATCGACCGAGGTCAGGTCGAGGCGCCACTCGGCGTCGACTGCGACCGGCACCGCACGGCAGCCCGCCAGGAGCGCACCCATGGCGTAGGACGGGTAGCTCACCGCCGGGTACAGGACCGTGTCGCGCCCGGGGTCGCGGAGCCGGAGCCAGTGCGGGAGACCTGCGACGAACTCCTTGCTCCCGACGCACGCCGCCACCAGACCGGGGTCGACCTCGACACCGAGGCGTCGGGCGAACCACTCGGCGACCGCCGTGCGGAACGCGAGCGTCCCCACGGACGGCGGGTAGGCCACGGCGGCGCTGCGGAGCGCATCGAGCACGGCGGGCGCCGGGTCGTCGCACGGTGTGCCGACCGACAGGTCGACCGCCCCGCCGGTGTGGCCGGCCGCCACCGCACGCACGTCGTCGAGGCGGTCGTAGGGGTACGGCGGCAGCCGGAAGGGCTCGTTCACCCCAGCCCCTCGGCGGCGAACTCGGCGAAGCGACCGGCGACGCGGGCGTCGAGACGGGCCGAGACCGTGAGCCCGCCCTCGCCGGCCCGCTCGCTCAGCACCTCACCGCTGCGGTGCAACGCTGCGATCACGTCGCCCCGGGCGTAGGGGACGAAGAGCTCGACCGGTTGCGTGAGCGCCCGGAGGCGGTCACCGATGCGGCGCAGCAGCTCGTCGATCCCCTCGCCCGTCGCCGCCGAGATGGCCACCGATCCCGGGTGACTCCCGGCCTGCTCGGCGGCGCCGGGTCCCAGGTCGGACTTGTTGAACACGAGGAGCTCCTCGTCGAGGTCGGCGCCGATGGTGCGCAGCACCTCCCGGACCGCGTCGATGCAGCCGTCGGGGTCGGGCGCCGAGCCGTCGACCACGTGCACCACGACGTCGGCCGAGTGGACGACCTCGAGCGTCCCACGGAACGCCTCGACGAGCTGGTGGGGCAGCTTGCGGACGAAGCCGACCGTGTCGGTGCACAGCACGGTCTCCCCCCCGGGTAGCTCGAGCCGTCGGGTCGTGGCGTCCAGGGTGGCGAACAACCGGTCCTCGACCAGCACACCTGCGTCCGTCAGGCGGTTGAGGAGCGTCGACTTGCCGGCGTTGGTGTACCCGACCACCACCACGTGGCGCAGTGCCGAACGGGTCCGGGCCTTGGCCTGCGTCTCACGGGTCCGGGCGATCGAGCGGAGGTCGGCCGTGAGCTTGTGGATCTGGCGGGTGATGCGACGCCGGTCGATCTCGAGCTGGGTCTCGCCCGGTCCACGCCGGGCTCCGATGCCGCCGGCCTGCTGGGAGAGGCTCCGCCCCCGACCACGCAGCCGCGGGAGCCGGTAGCGGAACATGGCCAGCTGCACCTGCGCCACACCCTCCTGGCTGTGCGCGTTCTGGGCGAAGATGTCGAGGATGACGGCGGTCCGGTCGATCGCCGATCGCCCGAGCAGGCGCTCGAGGTTGGCCTGCTGCGCCGGGGAGAGCTCGTCGTCGAAGACCACCGTGTCGCAGTCGAGCTCCTCGGCGAGCTCGAGGATCTCCTCGACCTTGCCCCGACCGACGTAGGTCGCCGGGTCCGGCGCCGGACGCCGCTGCGAGAGCCGGCCGACCACGTCGGCGCCCGCCGTGTCGACCAGCAGCTCGAGCTCGTCGAGGGACGCATCGGTGGCCTCGTCGTCGTGCGGCGGGAAGCTCACTCCCACGACCAGGATCCGCTCGCGGAAGGTCCGCTCGATCAGACCGTCGCGCTCACCACCGAACTCCCCGAACCCGCCGCGGTGCGTGGGTTGGCTCACGGCCACAGCCCCTCGGCCGGCTCCACCGAGCCGACGAACACCGACGGACCCACCAACGAGAGGCGGCCGTCGTCGCCGACGACGACCTCGACGGAACCGCCGGGCATGTCCACGGCCACGTGCGAGCCGACCAGGCCGAGCTCGTGCAGCGCCCACGCGGTGGCGACCGCTCCCGAGCCGCAGGCCTCGGTGACGCCCACGCCACGCTCCCAGACCCGCAGGGCGACCGCGTCCTCGGGTCCGACCGTGGCCAGGTGCACGTTGACCCCGGCGGGGTAGGCGGCCTCGACCTGCGGGCCGACCACGGCGACGTCGAGGTCGTCGACCCGATCGGTCACGAGCACGACGTGGGGGTTGCCCACGTCGACGCTGGCCCGGTGGCGGGCCGGGACGGCATCGGCGGACCGCAGCACACCGGGTCCCGGTCGGGCGATCCCGAAGTCGACCTCGCTCACCAGCTCCCCGGCAGGGTCGCCCCGCACCGTCCGGACCGTCCGCACCCCGACGGCGGTCTCGATCCGCACCGTTCCCTCGCCACGACCGGCCACCCGCAGGAACTCCTGGGCCAGGCACCGGATCCCGTTGCCGGAGATCTCGGCCTCGGAGCCGTCGGCGTTGAGCAGGACCATCCGGACGTCCGCGTCGTCCACGGACGGCACGAGCCCGTAGATCAGTCCGTCCGCACCCACGCCCGTCCGCCGGGCGCACAGGGCCGCCGCGACCGCCGGGTCAGGTGCAGGCGGGTCCACCAGCGCCACCAGGAAGTCGTTCCCGAGGCCGTGGAGCTTGCTCAGTCCGGTCATGGTTCACCCGCGATCAGCCGAGGCTACTTCGTCCCAGTGGGCGTCCACGCGTCGCGCCAGGTCCGCCGGGTCGACGTCCGCTGCGTCGAACCAGACGATCCGGGGGTCGCGACGGAACCAGCGCTCCTGACGCACGGCGAACCGCCGCGTCCGCAGGACCGTGAGCTCCACCGCCTCGTCTCGGCTCAACTCCCCGCGCAGGTGGGCCAGCAGCTCGCGGTACCCGAGCGCCTCCCGGGCGGTGCGGGACGGACCGTCGGGTGAGTCGAGCAGCGCCCGGACCTCGTCGAGCATCCCGGCGTCGAGCTGGGCGTCGAGGCGCGCCCGGATCCTGGCGGCGAGCACGTCCCGCGGCACGGACAGCCCGACCATGACGAACCGGGTGCTCGGGTACGCACGCAGGCCCGGTCCCGCCGAGGAGAAGGGACGACCGGAGCCGATGGTGACCTCGAGCGCACGGACCACCCGGCGTCGGTTGCCCGGCGGGATGCGGGAGGCGGCGATCGGATCGAGGTGCCGCAGTCGCTCGAAGAGGACGCCCGTGTCGGGCTCCGCCTCCAGCTCGGCCGCGACCTCCTCGTAGCGGGGCGGGACCTCGAGCTGGTCGGTCACCGCCCGCACGTACAGTCCCGTGCCACCCACCAGGACGGCGGCGACCCGGCGGCGGGCCAGGTCGTCGAGCACGGCGGCGGCCGCTGGCGCGAACTCGCTCACCGAGTACTCCTGCTCCGGGTCCACCACGTCGAGCAGGTGGTGGGGAACCTCCGCCCTCACTGCGGCACTCGGCGCAGCCGTCCCCACGTCCATCCCCCGGTAGACCGCCATGGAGTCGCAGCTGACGAGCTCCACCGGACGTCCGGCCGACCGACGCCGGCGGGCCACCTCGAGCGCGACACCGGACTTGCCCGAGGCGGTGGGACCGACGACCACCAACGGTCGCTCGACGCTCACGCGTCACCACCCGGGGAGCCGGCGTGCTCGGCGAGCACCGATGCGAGCACCCACCAGTCCACCTGCTCGACGGACGGTGCGTCCGCCGGGTAGGCGGAGATGAACGCCGGGGCGACGCCGGGGCCGAACGCAGCCACGAGCGACCGGAGCGCCACGGCCAGGTCCCGGGCAGCGGGTGCTGCACCCGCCTCGGACCAGTCGGAGAGGCCGACGGAGGCACCGTCGGCGACCCGCAGGTGCGACAACGTCGGTCGGCCGTGGGTGGGCACGGGGTGGGCGTCACGGGCGGGGTCCGCTCCGTCGACCAGCACGTCGAGGAGGACCCGGACGGTCACGTGGCGGTAGGCCGGGTCCGTGACCCGCTCGCCGTCCGGCCGGTCCGCCAGCAGGCCACCCAGCTCGGCGGCGAGCGAGGACCGATCGATCGTCCGGGCGTCGGGCGGCAGGGCCGACCCGTGCAACCGGCCGAGGGTCTCGGCGAGCAACCCGACGGTACGAGCGGGTTCGGCCAGGTACTCCGGGTCGTCGGCGGCGACGCCACGCCCGGATGCGTCGAGGGACGACTCGGGGGTCACGGAGGTGCGGCAGCCGGTCCGGATCAACCGGACGCGACCGGGATCCGGGTGCGGTGGGTCGGTGGAGCCACCACCTCGACGAGCTCACCGGAGAGGTGGGTCTGGGTGGCGTCGGTGACGAGCACCTCGGCGTAGGTCCCCGGGCGGAGAGGTGCGCCCGCCGGGAAGTGGACGAGCCGGTTCTGGCGCGTGCGACCGGTGAGCCGGTCGGCGTCCCGCTTGGAGCGGCCCTCGACGAGCACCTCCTCGGTCCGACCGATCCGGGCCCGGTTGGCGAGCAGGGACGTCCGCTCCACCACCGCCCGCAGTCGCGCGAGTCGGTCCACCGAGGTGGCGTGCGGGACCGTCGGGACCATGGTGGCCGCCTCCGTTCCCGGCCGGGCCGAGAAGATGAACGTGAACGCGGCGTCGAAGCGTGCCGCGGCCGCCAGCTCGACGGTCCGTTCGGCGTCCCGGTCGGTCTCGCCCGGGAAGCCCACGATCACGTCGGTGCTCACCGCCAGGTCCGGCACGACCGCCCGGACCGCGGCGAGCCGCTCGAGGTACCGCTCCGCCGTGTAGCCGCGGTGCATGGCGGCCAGGACCCGGTCGCTACCCGACTGCAGGGGGAGGTGCAGGTGCTCGCACACGGACGGGACGTCGGCCATGGCTGCGGCGGTGTCGTCACGCAGATCCTTGGGGTGCGGGCTGGTGTAGCGGACGCGGCGGATGCCCGGAATCGACCCGACGGCCCGGAGCAGGTCGGCGAACAGCGGCCGCACCCTGGGGTCGCCACCCGCCCACACCGGACCCGCCAGTCGGTCGGCGTCGGACCGGCTGCCGTTGCGGAGCGACAGCGTGAGGTCCCGGCCGTAGGAGTTGACGTTCTGCCCCAGCAGCGTGACCTCGGTGACGCCCTCGGCCGCGGCGCGTCGGACCTCGTCGACCACGTCGGCGAACGGTCGGCTGGCCTCCGGGCCGCGGACGGCCGGCACGATGCAGAACGCGCAGGTGTTGTCGCACCCGACCTGGATGGTCACCCAGGCGGCGTGACCCCGCTCCCGGACGACCGGGAGGGCCGAGGGGAAGAGGTCGTGGTCGTCGGGGGCGTCGAGCACCTCCAGGACGGCGGCACCGGTCCGGCGGCGCTCCTCGAGCAGTTCGAGGGTGCGGTGGACGTTGTGCGTCCCGAGGACCACGTCCACGTGCGGGGCCCGGTCCAGGACCACCTCACGGTCCTTCTGGGACAGGCAGCCCGACACCACGATCCGCAGGTCGGGCCGCTCGTCCTTGAGCGACTTGAGGTGACCGAGGGTGCCGTAGAGCTTGTTGTCGGCGTTCTCCCGGATGCAGCAGGTGTTGAGCACCACCACGTCGGCCTCGGAGACGTCGCGGGCCTGTTCCATCCCGTCGGACTGGAACAGACCCGCGATGCGCTCGGAGTCGTGCTCGTTCATCTGACACCCGAAGGTGCGAATCAGGTAGCGGGAGGCCACGGCCGTAGCGTACGGCCTCGGCGGTACCGTCAGTCCAGCGTGATGGGCAGGTCGTCCGGGTCGACGGCGGTCTCGGCCTCGGTGCCGTCCTCGCCCTCGTCGCTGATCCCGACCTGACGGAGCACCCGGTCCTGGATCTCCATGGTGATCTCGGGGTTCTCGGTCAGGAACGTCTTGGCGTTCTCCCGACCCTGACCGAGCTGCTCGCCCTCGTAGGTGTACCAGGCGCCCGACTTCTTCACGATGTCGTGCTCCACTGCGATGTCGAGGAGCGAACCCTCACGGCTGATGCCCCGGCCGTACATGATGTCGAACTCGGCCTGCCGGAAAGGTGGCGCCACCTTGTTCTTGACCACCTTCACACGGGTCCGGTTGCCGACCACCTCGACGCCGTCCTTGATGGACTCGATGCGCCGGATGTCCAGCCGGACCGAGGAGTAGAACTTGAGCGCCCGGCCGCCGGGCGTGGTCTCGGGGGACCCGAACATCACACCGATCTTCTCCCGCAGCTGGTTGATGAAGATGCAGATGGTGTTGGACTTGTTCAGGTTGGAGGTGAGCTTCCTGAGCGCCTGCGACATCAGTCGGGCCTGGAGCCCGACGTGGCTGTCGCCCATCTCGCCCTCGATCTCGGCGCGAGGCGTGAGGGCGGCGACGGAGTCGATCACGATGACGTCGATCGCCCCGGAGCGCACCAGCATGTCGGTGATCTCGAGGGCCTGCTCGCCCGTGTCGGGCTGGGAGATCAGGAGCTCGTCCACGTCCACCCCGATCCGGCCGGCGTAGACCGGATCCATGGCGTGCTCTGCGTCGATGTAGGCGCAGGTGCCGCCGTTGCGCTGGGCCTCGGCCACGACGTGCATGGCGAGCGTGGACTTGCCCGAGGACTCCGGGCCGTAGATCTCGACCACCCGGCCCCGGGGCAGCCCCCCGACGCCGAGGGCGATGTCCAGGGCGAGGGCGCCGGTGGAGACGCACTCCACCGCCATGGTCCCCTTCTCGCTCATCTTCATGACCGAGCCCTTGCCGTACTGCTTCTCGATCTGGCTGAGCGCCATCTCGAGTGCCTTCTCTCGTTCCATGCTGGTGACCTCTCGTTGTGAGTTTCCGGTTGGGGTGGAACCGACCGTACGGACGGGGTGTGACAGCGAGGGTGGCTGACGACGTCAGCGTAGTTACGAACAGGTGTTCGTTCAAGCATTTCCGACGATCCCCCGCTCGGGGACCCGGAGGTCAGGGGGTGGGGCCGGCGCTCAGATGTAGCCGGGGCCGCCGGGCGGCTGCCCGGAGCGCTCGGCCAGCTGGGCCCGCATGCCCTGCAGCTGCTGCTGGGCCTGGACCTGCTGGGCCACGAGCATGGCCTGGATCCCGTGGAACAGACCCTCGAGCCAACCCACCAGCTGGGCCTCGGCGAGCCGGAGCTCCGCGTCGGTCGGGGTGGTGTCGGAGCGGAACACGAAGGCGAGCCGCTCGAGCTCCTCGGCCAGCTCCGGCGACAGGGCCGTCTGCAGCTGGTCGATCGAGGCCTCGTAGACCTGCCGCAGCTGCTGACGGGCCGAATCGTCGAGCTCGGTCGCCCGGAGCTCCTCGAGGAGTTGCTTGGCCATGGCACCGATGCGGATCACCGTGGCCGGCGAGGTGACGTCGGAGGTGACCTCGGTGCCCGCCGGGACGCCGGTCGTCGCCTCGGCGAGCACCTCGTCCGGACTCACCACGTCCGGGGTCGACGCAGCGACACCGAACGGGGTCGACGACGGATCGGATGCTTCCTCTGCGGGCACGTCGGACACGGAGGTCGATCCTACGCGCTCAGCCCACGGCCACGAGCAGCGGGACCAGGACCTCGTCGGGCGTCAGGGAGCCGTGCCGGCCGATCAGGTGGAACGGCCCGGTGTCGGCCGGGTCCTCGAACGCCACCGGCTCCCGGGCCACCAGGGCCACGTCGCCGAGCCGCGAGGCAGGCAACGGCAGGACCTTGGGGCCGAACCAACCCTCCTCGACCACCTGGTCCCTCGAGACGACCCAGGCCAGGTCGCCGTAGCGCTCCCTGGCGACTCCGAGCAGTTCGGCGGCACCACCGGGCACGGCGTGCAACCAGCGGAACCGGGCCTCCCCCGACTGGGCGGCCACGAGCGACCCGACCTCGGGGGCGATCGGTACGACCCGGTCCCCCACCTCGACCTGGCCGTGGTCCGAGGTGATCACGAGCGCCACACCGGCGGGCAGGGACTCGATCAGGAACTCCACCATCCGGTCGACGAACACCAACTCGGCGTCGTAGGCGTCCCCGAGGCCGTACTCGTGCGCAACCTTGTCGATGCCGTCGTAGTAGGCGTGCACGAAGGGCTCGCCCGCCGCCACCTGCCGCAGGATCTCGGCCACGAGGGTCGAGGGCATGCGGTACGGCACGTGCCGGCACCCGGCCATGTGGGCCCGGGTGAAGCCCGAGTCACGGAACTCCGCCCGGGTGACCGACGGGGGACGGTGGCCCTCGAACGCCGGGGCCGGCTGGACGACCTCGGGCGGGATCGTCTCCCGGGCGTCACCCTTGGAGTTGGACCAGCGCAGGACGTTGAGCACGTCGCCGTCGATCAGGATCCGGTAGCCGACGACGCCGTGCTCGCCCGGGGTCAGGCCCGTGCTGATGCTCGTGAGCGCCGTGGCCGTCGTGGTCGGGGCCACCGTGGTGATGGGCGCAGCCTCCATGACGGCGAGGCCGCGCAGGAACGAACGCCGCGACTCCATCTGCGTCCAACCCAGCCCGTCGAGCACCAGGAACACGATCTGGTCGGCTCCCCGCACGGCGTCCGGCATCCACTCGGGGGCCGAGGCAGGATCCTCGACCAGCGGCCTCGCCACGTTCACGGTGCAGGCGCCGTCGTACTGTGGGAGCACCGGTCGTGACGAGTCGACTACTGCGGGATCCACCGGCGTCCTCCTGGGCCACCCCCACGGTACCGACGTCGACCCGCCCGAGGAAGTCCACCCGGTGGACCCCCCGGACGCAGGGCCGCGTACAGTGACGGCGTGAAGGTGTCGACCAGGGGTGACTACGCCAGCCGTGCGCTGCTGTCGCTGGCCCTCCACCGGGACGGTGGACCCACCTCGGTCCGGGACATCGCCGAGCGGACCGGGTTGCCCCAGCCCTACCTCGAGCAGATCCTGCTCGCGCTCAAGGGAGCAGGTGTGGTGCGCTCCAAGCGTGGCGTGGGTGGCGGCTACCTGCTGGCCCGGGAACCCGAGGAGATCACCCTGGCGCAGATCGTCGCTGCCGTCGACGGGCCGATCCGCGCCGGCGACTTCGGTGAGCCCCACACGGCGGGCGCCTGCGACCACGAGGGTCAGTGCGTCCTGCTGTCCATCTGGGGCGACGTGAGCCGGCGCATGCGCGAGATCCTCGACGCCTACACCCTCGCCGACCTGCAGGACATGACCGAGGGTCGCCGGGACTGGCCGAGCTGAGGCCTCAGCCCGGCTGGCCGGACCCCGGGGCGCGGAGGCCGTCGAGGACCGCTCGCAGGTCCTCGGGCAGCGGGGACTCGAACGACAGCCGCTCGCCGGTGACCGGGTGGTCGAACGACAGCCGTCGGGCGTGCAGGAACGGCCGGTCGAGGGCCACCGCCGACCGCCGGGGTCCGTAGAGGTCGTCCCCGATCACCGGGTGCCCGATCGAGTCGAGGTGCACCCGGATCTGGTGGGTCCGGCCCGTCTCCAGCCGGCAGGTCAGCAGGGCGAGCGGCTCGGGCACCTCGAAGCCCTCCTCGACGACGAAGTGGGTCCGGGCCGGTCGGCCCTCGGCCGTCACCGTCATGCGCATCGGGTTCCGGCGTGAGCGGCCGATGGGAGCGTCGACCACGCCGCGGTCGTGTCCCGGGACGCCGCGGACCAACGCCGAGTAGACGCGCTCCACGTCGTGGTCGACGAGCTGCGCCACGAGTCCCTCGTGGGCCTCCGGCGACAACGCCACGACGAGGAGACCGGAGGTCCCCCGGTCCAGGCGGTGGACCAGACCCGGGCGTTCAGGCTCCCCCACCACCGGGCCGCTCGTCGGATCGAGTTCGGGGAAGCGCGCGAGCAGGCCGTTGACCAGCGTCGCACCTGCGTGACCCGGACCGGGGTGGACCACCAGTCCGGCCGGCTTGTCGATCACCGCCACGTCGCCGTCGACGTGCACCACGTCGAACACCACCGCCGGATCGGCGCGGAGCGGTTCCGGCGCAGGCGCCGGGTCGACGACGACGGAGAGGACCGACCCCTCGGCCAACCGACGCGAGACTCGCCGCTCGACCGCGCCGTCGACGAGCACCTGCCCGGATGCCACGGCGTCGGCGGCCGCAGCCCGGCTGCACCCGGTGAGCATCGACACGGCGCGGTCCGTCCGCTCCCCCGCCAGCGCACCCGGCACCTCGAACTCCCGGGGCGACCCGGCCTCAGGACTCGGGCTGGGATCCACTGGGCTCGAACACCATGGAGACGGCCAGGAGGATGCCCCCGAGCACCACGGCGGTGTCGGCGACGTTGAAGATCGGCCACCACTGGAGGTCGATGAAGTCGACGACCGAACCCGACATGAATCCGTCCTGCGCACGGGACAGTCGGTCGACCACGTTGCCGAGCGCACCTCCCACCACCACCCCGACGAGCACGAGCTGCACCCGCGAGGTCAGCGACCTCGCCACGAACAGCAGTCCGGCGACGATCCCGAGGGCGACGATCCCGATGAGCCAGCCGCGGTCGCGACCGGCCGAGAACGCCATGCCGGTGTTCTCGGCGTAGTTGAACCGCAGGGTCCAGAACACATCGACCGGCTCGCGCACGGGCTGGTCAGGACACGCCGGCGGCCCGCACAGGCGACGGACCGCCCACGCCTTCGTCAGCTGGTCCAGGGCCAGCACGACCAGCGCCGGACCACCGACCAGCGCCCAGCGCAGCCGGGCGCGCAGCGGATCGGCGCGCTCAGCGGAGTCGGCTGCCGCGGAACTCGACACGCTCCCTCGCCCACGGGATGGCCTGCAGTCGCTCCTTGGGGATCCGCTGGCCGGAGACCTCGCAGATCCCGTAGACGTTCCGGGCGATGCGGTCGAGCGCCGCGTCGATCTCGTCGACCGTGGCGAGCGCCTGTCGGGCCAGGTGGAGATCGAAGTCCCGCTCCACCGCGATGGTGTCGCCCTCGCCGCCCTCGTCGTCGAACTGGGTGTCACCGAGCTCGCGGTTGCGCACCAGCGAGTCGGCCTCGGCACGGAGGTGGGCCGCCTGCTCCACGTGCTCCGCCCGCTCCTCGAGGAGCCGGGCGCGCTGGGCCTCCACGAACGCGCCCTCGTAGGGCTTGCCCGGTCGGCCGGTCGG
>CAIQNH010000059.1 GCA_903873135.1 uncultured Actinomycetes bacterium | reverse complement strand
CGTCGTCACCCGACGGGGCGGGTGCGTCGTCACCCGCCGGGGCGGGTGCGTCGACGGCGGGTGGATCGGACTCCTGCGCCCCGGCCACGACGACGGGGCCGAGCAGGACACCTGCGACGAGCGCAGCGGCGGCGAGGGCGACCCCGACGGGGCGCGACCGCCCCGGTAGCCTCACCGGTGCGTCGATCCGTTGACCCAACGACGTGCCTCCGACGTCAGCCCTCCGGGGCACTCTCCGAAGGAACACAGTGGAACCAGCCCAGTCTCTCACCTCGGCCGGCGTGCTCATCGTCGCCGGGAAGGGCGGCGTCGGCAAGACGACGGTCACCGCAGCCCTGGCCGTGGCGGCGTCGAGGGCCGGGCTCCGGGTCCTGATCGTCGACGTGGAGGGCCGGGACTCCATGCCGGCGGCGTTCGGGGTCGACCCGCTCACCTACGAGGAGCGGGCGCTGGTCGAGGCCGCCGCCGACCACGCCGGCGTCCACGCCCGCACCGTGACCCCCGACGACGCGCTGCTCGACTACCTGGACGAGCGGGGCCTCCAACGACTGTCGAAGCGCCTCGTGAGCACCGGGCTCCTCGACGTGATCTCCACGGCCATCCCGGGCATCCGGGACATCCTGGTCCTCGGCAAGGTCAAGCAGATCGAGCGTTCCGGCGTGTTCGACCTGGTGATCGTCGACGCGCCCGCCGCCGGGCACGCGATCACCTTCCTCCAGTCGGCCAGCGGCCTGCTCGACGCGGTCAGCGTCGGGCCCATCAACGCCCAGGCCCGGGAGGTGCAGCAGCTCCTCACCGACGCCGACCGCTGCCGGGTGGTCCTGGTCACCATCCCCGAGGAGACCCCCGTCAACGAACTGGTCGAGACGGCCTACCAGCTCGAGGACCGCGTCGGGGTGGCCCTCGGCCCGGTCGTCGTCAACGGGGTGCACCCGGAGCTGCCCGGACTCCTGGTGGACCCGGAGGTCGCCGCCACCGAGGCCGGCGTGGCGCTCGTCGCCGGGGAGGCCGAGGCGCTCCGGGAGGCCGCTGCGTTCCGGCTGGCCCGCACGGCGATCCAGCAGGAGCAGCTCGACCGACTCGCCGAGGAGCTCCCGCTGCCCCAGCTCCGGCTCCCCGACCTGTTCACCTCGACGCTCGGACGGGCGGAGGTCGACGTCCTGGCGTCCGCCCTGAGCGAGCAGCTGGACCGGCTCGACGGACGGGCGGCCTCGTGAACCTCGACGAGGTCGTCGCCGCCAGCAGGGTCGTGGTGTGCTGCGGCTCGGGTGGCGTGGGCAAGACCACGACCGCCGCGCTCGTGGCGCTCCACGCCGCCCGGACCGGCCGACGGTCGGTGGTGGTCACCATCGACCCCGCCCGCCGGCTCGCGAACGCCCTCGGACTCGCGCACCTGAGCGACGAGGCGTCGACGATCGACGGACCGTGGCCCGGCGAGATGCACGCGCTCATGCTCGACACCAAGGCCACGTTCGACGGGCTCGTCCGCCGCTACGCAGCTGACGACCAGCAGGCCGAGCAGATCCTGGCCAACCGCTTCTACCAGAACATCTCCGGCTCGTTGTCGGGCACCCAGGAGTACATGGCGTCCGAGCGCCTCTACGAGCTGGCGATCGAGTCGGACTACGACCTGGTCGTCGTCGACACGCCACCCACCCGCAACGCACTCGACTTCATCGACGCCCCGCAGCGCCTGGCCCGGTTCCTCGACCACCGCATCTACAAGATCCTCATCAACCCCTCCAAGGGCCCGATCCGGGCGGTGAACCTGGCGGCCGCCGCCGTCACCCGTTCGCTGGCCAAGGTCGTGGGCGCCGACGTGATCGGCGACGCCATCGAGTTCTTCCGGGCGTTCGACGGCATGGAGGAGGGCTTCGCCCGCCGGGCCGAACGGGTCGACGAACTGCTCCGTGAACCGACGACGTCGTTCCTGCTCGTCGCGTCGCCCAAGGCCGACACCGTCGCCGAGGCCGGCTACTTCGCCGAGCGACTCGGCGAGCTCGGCATCGACGTGCGAGGGCTCGTGGTGAACCGGATGCAACCGGCGTTCGACTTCTCGACCGACCGGCCCGAGCTGGCCGGAACCGCAGTGCGCGCCCGGGCTGCGACGCTGTCCGGCACGGCGCTCGGCGACCTCTACACGGGCCTGGCCGACGCCCGGCAACTGGCTGCGGCCGAGGAGGAGCACCTCTCGGGCCTCGCCGAACGGGTGGCGCCCGCTCCGGTGGTCCGGGTCCCGATCCAGGCCGCCGAGGTGAACGACCTGGACGCCCTCGACCACCTGGCCGACCTGGTGCTCGGTCCCGTCGTCGACTCCTGACCGGCGGGGTCGTCGACGCGGTCCTGCGTGCCGATGCGGCCGGCCTCCGCGGCCGCCGCTAGCCTCCCCGACGTGAGGACGATCCTGTTGGCGTGCGACGACGCCGACCTGACCGCCGAGGTCGACGCCGCCCTGGTCGACGCCGACACCCGGCTCGCCCAGATCCGGGCCGGACGGGACGTGCTCGACGCCGTGGCCGAGGTCGATCCCGACGTCGTCCTGCTCGACCTGCAGATCGGGAACATGGGCGGCATGGCCGCCTGCCGGAACCTCCGGCTGGAGGAGGGTGCCGGCCGGATCCCCGAGCAGCGGATCGTCCTGCTGCTCGACCGGGCCGCCGACGCCTTCCTGGCGGAGACGGCCGGGGCCGACGCCCACCTGGTGAAGCCGCTCGACCCGCTCGAGCTCCAGGCGGCGGTCGAGTCCCTGCTCGTCGGGAGCTGAGCGGGGCGCACTTCCGGCGCCCGGCCCGACCCGGGTACCATGCTCCAACCACGGGTGGTGGCGCAGTTTGGCAGCGCGCCTCGTTCGGGACGAGGAGGCCGGGAGTTCAAATCTCCCCCACCCGACCACCACGCCCCCCGGACCGTCCGGTCCGGGGGCGTCACCGGCCCTCCGGAGGTCAAGCGCGGGTGCCTTCGACCCGATACATCGGTGTGACCGATCGACCCGTGACGCCCGGTGAGCCGCCGCGCCTCACCGCTCGCGTCCGACGGGCGGTGGCCGGCGTGGCCGCTGCCGCCGGGCTCGTGTTCGTGAGCGGGGCGCTGGCGACCAACGCTGCACCCGCCGTCGGCGCCCGGGCGCAGCTCGAGAGCACGGAGGGCGACCGGGCGATGGTCCGGAACCTGGTGAACGCCAGTCGGGCCCAGAACCGGCTCGGCACGCTGCGGCCCAACCCGATCCTCGACCTCAAGGCCGACCTGTGGGCCCAGAACCTCCGGGGCATCTGCGCGCTCAAGCACTCCCGACTCGCCGACGGTGCTCCCCCCGGGTGGTTCAAGCTGGGCGAGAACGTGGGCAAGGGCGGGACCATCCCGCAGATCCACGAGGCGTACCTGCGGTCCCCCTCCCACCGGGCGAACATCCTCGACCCGGCGTTCACCCAGATCGGCACCGGCGCGGTGTGGGGCAACTGCGGCGGGTACCGGACGGTGTTCACCGTCCAGGAGTTCATGAAGTGACCGTCGCCCCGGCCGCCGGCGGCGGACGGGGACGGGGCGAGCGAACCTGTGACAGGCTGCGGCCCGTGGAGATCGCAGCGTTCCAGCAGCTCATGGAGGACCTCTACGGGGAGCACGACCGCGAGCGCGGCCTGCCCTCGACCGTCGCCTGGCTCTGCGAGGAAACCGGCGAACTGGCGCAGGCGGTCCGCAAGGGCACCGTGGCGGAGCAGCTCCACGAGCTCGGCGACGTCCTGGCGTGGCTGGCGTCGCTCGCCAACCAGCTCGGGCTCTCCCTCGAGGACGCCGCCCGCCGCTACGTCGACGACCCGCCCTGAGTCGGCGGCGTCGTCGCCGTCGACCGGGTGGGGCGACGTGCCCCGGCTCAGCCCCGGTCGGCGACGAGCAGCTCGGCGATCTGCACGGCGTTGAGCGCAGCGCCCTTGCGCAGGTTGTCGCTCGAGACGAACAGGGCGAGGCCGTGGTCGACGGTCGGGTCGCGACGGATCCGACCGACGATCGAGGGGTCGGTGCCCGCGGCAGCGAGCGGCGTCGGGACGTCGTCGAGCACGACACCGGGCGCCTCCCGCAGCAGCTCCGTCGCCCGCTCCGGACTCAGCGGCCGATCGAACTCGGCGTTGATCGACAGCGAGTGGCCCGTGAAGACCGGGACCCGGACGCAGGTGCCGGACACCGCCAGCTCGGGCAGTCCGAGGATCTTCCTGCTCTCGTGACGCAGCTTCTGCTCCTCGTCGGTCTCACCCGAACCGTCGTCGACGAGCGAGCCGGCGAAGGGCACGACGTCGAAGGCGATCCGACGGACGAAGACCGCCGGGTCGGGGCCCGACACGGCGGCACCGTCGAAGGTCAGCTCGGCCGCCCGGTCACCCACGGCGGCCACCTGCCCGGCGAGCTCCTCGACCCCGGCGAGACCAGCACCCGAGACCGCCTGGAACGTGCTGACCACCAGCCGCCGCAGCCCGGCCTCGGCGGCGAGCGGGGCCAGGACGGGCATGGCCGCCATCGTCGTGCAGTTCGGGTTGGCCACGATCCCGAGCGGGATCGACGACAGCGCGTCGGGGTTGACCTCGGCGACGACCAACGGGACGTCCGGGTGGAGGCGCCACGCCGAGGAGTTGTCCACCACGACGGCACCGGTGGCGGCCACGCGCTCGGCGTGCGCACGCGAGGTGGCACCACCCGCCGAGAACAGCGCCACGTCGAGGCCACCCACGTCGGCGGTCTCGAGGTCCTCCACGACGACCGGCGACCCGTCCCACGGGAGCTCGGTGCCCGCCGACCGGGCGGAGGCGAAGTAGCGGATCGTGCCGACCGGGAACCCGCGTTCGGCCAGGAGCCGACGCATGACGCCACCGACCTGCCCGGTCGCTCCGAAGACACCGACGTTGACCGCTCCGTCCATGGCGGGCGAGCGTACCGGTCGCCGTCGAGCCGTCCCGAACCGGTTCCGGTGCCCGGTGCGACACTGTCGACATCGGCATCGGCGACTCCACCCCTCCCGCCTCGGCCGGACCCGGCACCGCCCGGCTGGTCCGGGAGGCCGGCGCGTCGCCGTTCGGCGTGTACGTCCACGTCCCGTTCTGCGCGCGGCGGTGCGGGTACTGCGCCTTCGTGACGTACGCGCCGGGCGACGAGGACGCCGGGTGGGAGGACCGGCACCGGGCGTGGGGACGATCGGCGGTGCGGGAGGTCGAGGCCGCCGCCCGGCTCCTCGGCGAGCGACGGCCGACGGTCGACACCGTGTACCTCGGTGGCGGCACCCCCACCGCCGTCGACGCGTCCCTCCTGCTCGGGGTGATCTCGTCGCTGCGACGCGAGTTCGACGTGGCCGACGACCTCGAGGTCACCGTGGAGGCGAACCCCGACGGACTCGCGCTCCACCAGCTCGAGGAGCTGGTGGGCGGCGGGGTCACGCGCGTCAGCATCGGACTCCAGAGCGCGAGCGCCGAGGTGCTCCGGACACTGGACCGGACCCACCCGGCCGAGGCCGCGGTCGACGCCGTCGCCGCAGCCCGTCGGGCCGGCGCCCGCCACGTCAGCCTGGACCTGATCTACGGCACGCCCGGTGAGACCGACGACGAGTGGGACGACACGGTGGCGCTCGCGCTCGCCTGCGACGTGGACCACCTCTCCGCCTACGCCCTCGGCATCGAGCCGGGCACCCGCCTGGCGGCCCGGGTCCGCTCGGGCACCCTGACCGTCCCCGACCCGGACGCCGCCGGCCGACGCTACGAACAGCTGGACGACGCCTGCCGCGCCGCCGGGCTGGAGTGGTACGAGCTGTCGAACTGGGCCGCCGACGACGGGGCACGCTGCCGTCACAACCTGGGCACCTGGCGCGACCACGACTGGTGGGGCATCGGACCGGGGGCCCACTCGCACCTCGGGAGCCAGCGCTGGTGGAACCACGCCGCTGAACGCGACTGGCACCGGGCCGTCGACGCCGGCCTGGTCCCGGCCGCAGGACACGAGGTGCTCGACGACGAGGCTCGGCGCTGCGAGCGGATCATGCTCGGGATCAGGCTCCGTGAGGGACTCTCGACGGCGGTGGGCCTGGACCCCGGGGTCGTCGACGACCTGGCCGCCGAGGGGCTCGTCCACAGGATCGGGACGGACCGCATCGCACTGGGTCGACGGGGACGGCTCCTGGCCGACAGCGTGGTCCGCCGGCTCGTCTGACCGGCCCGTCAGCCGGAACCAGCGGCCGGCTCAGAAGGTCGTCTGGTCCAGTCCGAACGCCTCGTGCAGCACCGCCACCGCCCGGTCGGCGGCGTCCTCGGCGATCACGCACGAGATCCGGATGGCCGAGGTCGAGATCATCTCGATGTTGACCCCGTTGTCGGCCAGCACCTCGAACACGGTGGCCGCCACGCCGGGGTTCGACTTCATGCCGGCGCCCACCACCGACACCTTGGCGATGGCGTCGTCGGCGAGCACCGCCGTCGCACCCGACGAGGTGCGCTGCTGCTCGCAGACCTCGACGGCCCTCGCCAGGTCGGTGTGCGGGACCGTGAAGGAGATGTCGGTCACGCCTGCGGCGGAGACGTTCTGCACGATCATGTCGACGTTCACCTCGGCGTCCGCGAGCTCACGGAACAGCGCGGCGGCGACGCCCGGCCGGTCCGGCACACCGGAGACCGTGACCTTGGCCTCCGAGTCGTCGGCCACCACTGCTCGGATCAACGCTGCTTCCATGTCTGGACCCTCCTCGACGACCCAGGTACCGGGCTCCCACGTGAACGCCGACCGGACGTGCAGACGGACGCCGTGCCGGTGGGCGAACTCGACCGACCGCATGGCCGGCTTGGGACACCCGGCCGCCGCCATCTCGAGCATCTCGTCGAACGAGATGCTGTGCATCCGCCGGGCGGAGCTCACCACCCGTGGGTCGGTGGTGAACACGCCGGAGACGTCGGTGTAGAGCTCGCACGCGTCGGCGCCGAGCGCCTCGGCGAGCGCCACGGCCGTGGTGTCGGAGCCGCCGCGGCCGAGGAACGTGACGTCCTTGGTGGTGGACACGCCCTGGGCGCCGGCGACCACCGGGACCGATCCGGCGTCGAGCGCCTCCCTGATCCGCGCCGCCCCGACCTCGAGGATCCTGGCGTTCCGGTGCGTGGCGTCGGTCAGGAACCCGGCCTGGCTGCCGGTGAAGCTCTGGGCCGGGAACCCGAACGACTCGATGGCCATGGCGACGAGCGCGATCGCCTTGCGCTCGCCGGCCGTCACCAGCATGTCCATCTCCCGACCCGACTGGCCGTCCGACACCTCGTCGGCGAGCCGGAGGAGCTCGTCGGTCTCCTTGCCCATGGCGGAGACCACCAGGACGATCTGGTCGCCCTGCCGGCGGCGGCGCGCCACCTGCTCGGCGACGGCTCGGATCCGCTCGGCGTCGGCGACCGAGGTCCCCCCGAACTTCTGGACGAGCAACGGCACGCCGGAACGCTACACGGCACCCGGAACGGTCCCCCCAACGCCACCACCCGACCCGGCGGGTGGCGCCGACGGCGCTACGCTCCAGCGCCGTGGGAACGAGCGCCGAGAAGCACGCCCGCCAGAAGCAGGGCCGCACGACCCGGGTCACGGAGGCTCGCAAGCAGGTCCGCAGCGCCGACCGGCGCCGCCGACTGGTGACGGTCGTGGGCGTCGTCCTGGCCGTGGCACTGCTGCTCGGCGTGGCCGCCCTGCTCGTGCAGCCGTCGGGCTCGGGCAGCGCCGACGGCTCGACCACCACGACGGCCGTCGAGACCACCACGACCGTCCCCGACGCGCCGGCCGCAGCACTGCCCGCCCCCCCGGAGGGACTCACCCTCGACCAGCCGACGCCGTGTCCGCCGGCCGAGGGCTCGGCCCGGCGTGTCCAGAAGTTCGCCGGTCCGCCGCCCACCTGCATCGACACGGCGGGGGCGTACCAGGCCGTCGTCACGACCAACAAGGGGACGTTCACCGTCGCCCTCGACCCGGAGGCCGCCCCCGTGGCCGCCAACAACTTCGTGGTCCTCAGCCGCTACCGGTTCTTCGACGGCGTGCCGTTCCACCGCATCGTCCCCGGGTTCGTGATCCAGGGCGGTGACGGCGACGGCGAGCCGTGGGGCAACAACGACCTCGGCTACTCCTTCGGCGACGAACTGCCCGCCGGGCCGGAGGCCTACACCGACTACTCCGTGGCCATGGCCAACGCCGGGCCGGCCACCAACGGCAGCCAGTTCTTCGTGGTCCTGCCCGGAGGGGGCCAGCAGCTGGACCCGGCCAACTACACCCGCTTCGGCGAGGTGATCTCCGGCCGGGACGTGGTGGACGCGATCGGTGCGCTGGGCAACGCCAACCAGGAGCCGACCGAGCCCGTCGTGATCGAGTCGGTCCGGATCGAGGAGGTCCCGGTCGGCTGATCGGTGGCGCTCAGCGTTCGAGCGCCGAGTTGAGCACCCGGGGGAGCGCCTCCAGCCCGGCCCGGCGGCCGCCGACGAAGACGTCGACCGATCCGGCGCCGACGACCTCCCACTCACCGGGACCGGTGTGCAGCAGTGCCGTGGACTCGTCGATCCCGACCACGGGCAGGTCCGAGGGTGCGAGCTCCACCGTCCGGTGCCACTTGTCCGGTGACCACCGGTTGTACCGGGGCACGAACGCCGCCGTGTCGACCAGGTCGAGGCCGACGGTGAACGCACCGCCCCGGCTGTCGACCATGTGCGAGCACACCACGGCGATCGCCTCGCCGGCGACCCCGACCACGGCACCTCGCTCCCACGCCGCCACCAGTCCGTCGAGCAGGGGCGTGTCCTTGAGCACCGACCGCAGGTGCATCGGCGAACCGCTCGAGACGTACACCGCCGAGGCGGCGGCCACCGCGGCGGCCGCCTCGGGCTCCATCGCCTCCGCCCGCCGGTAGACGTCGAGCACCTCGACCCGGACGCCGAGACCCCCGAGGTGGGCCCGGGCCCGCTCGATCGCGAGCTCCGGTCGCTCGTAGGCCATCGCCGCAGGGATCACGAGGACGTCGCCGACGCCGGCGAGCAGCTCTGCGTCGAACGTGCTGGCCTCGGTCCACTCGCCCCCACCCACCAGGGCCAGGGTGCCGCTCACCGTCGCGCTCCGGGTCTGATCGCCTCCACGGCCGGACAGCCTGACACGCCGGGTCACCCCGGGCCATCCCGGGTGGCAGCCGGCGCTCCGCTTGGGGTCGGGCTGCAGCGGCTCGCTACAGTCGCCGCCATGACGATCTCAACTGTGGGCATCCTCGGCAGCGGCATCATGGGCTCGGGCATCGCGGAGGTGGCCGCCAAGTCGGGCCACACCGTGATCCTCCGGTCCCGGCAGCAGGCCACGGCCGACGCCATGCTGGCGTCGCTCGAGCAGTCCCTCGCCAAGCAGGTCGAGCGCGGCAAGCTCGAGCAGGCCGACGCCGACGCCGTCCGGGCCCGGGTGAGCGCCACCGACGACCTGTCGGCCATCGCCGGGGCCGACCTGGTGCTCGAGTCCGTCGTCGAGGACCTCGAGGTGAAGCGGGCCCTGTTCGCCGAGGTCGACGGCATCGTCGGCGAGCAGGCGATCATCGCCAGCAACACCTCCACCCTGCCGCTGGTCGACCTGGCCGTGGCCACGAACCGGCCCGACCGGGTGGTCGGCATCCACTTCTTCAACCCGGCGCCGGCCATGAAGCTCGTGGAGATCATCCGCCCGCTGACGGCCTCGGACGAGACGGTCGCCGCCGCCCGCGCCTTCGCCGAGGCGTGCGGCAAGTCCCCCGTCGAGGTGGCCGACCGGGCCGGGTTCATCGTGAACGCCCTGCTGTTCCCCTACCTCAACAACGCCGTGCGGATGCTGGAGAACGGCACCGCGTCGGCCGAGGACATCGACGCCGCCATGCAGGGAGGCTGCAACTTCCCCATGGGGCCGCTGGCGCTGCTCGACCTGGTCGGCCTCGACACCTCGGTGTCGATCCTCGACGCCCTCTACGACGAGTTCCGGGACCCGAACTACGCAGCCGTCCCGGTCCTGCGCCGGATGGTGGCCGCCGGCCGTCTCGGGCGGAAGTCCGGGTCGGGCTTCTACGACTACTCGCGCTGAGGACGCCCGGTCATCCCGCCCGCTGACCCGCCGGTCGAGCCGCCTCCCTGTCTGTGGGAGTTCCCCGACGCCGCCGGGGCCGAGCCGGACGGACCGGTCGCCGTCGGCGGTGACCTGACTCCCGGCACGCTGCTCGAGGCCTACCGGTCCGGGTTGTTCCCCATGCCCGTCGGACGACGACGGCTCGGCTGGTTCTCCCCCGACCCCCGCGGGGTGCTCCCGCCGGGCGGTGCCCACGTCGCCCGGTCGCTCCGACGGGCGGCCCGGCGGTTCGGCGTCACCTGCGACACCTGCTTCACCGACGTGGTGCGGGCCTGTGGCGACCCCCGCCGGCCGCACGGGTGGATCACCGAGGAGTTCGTCGACGCGTACACGGAACTGCACCGCCTGGGGTGGGCGCACAGCGTCGAGGTCTGGGAGGGCGACGACCTCGTCGGCGGCCTCTACGGCGTGGCGAGCGGGGCGTTCTTCGCCGGCGAGTCCATGTTCCACCGGGCCACCGGCGCGTCCAAGGTGGCCGTGGTGG
The DNA here is from genome assembly GCA_903873135.1 of uncultured Actinomycetes bacterium. Lineage (GTDB taxonomy): Bacteria > Actinomycetota > Acidimicrobiia > Acidimicrobiales > Microtrichaceae > SXMI01. The sequence goes on along the minus strand of CAIQNH010000059.1, from coordinate 4,255 downwards.
TCACCGACCGGATCGTCTCCTCGGTCCCAGGGTCGCTGTTCGACGTGCAGTGGTCCACCGACCACCTGGTGACGATGGGCGTGGTCGAGATCGACCGGAGCGAGTACCTGCGGCGGCTCGCCGAGGCGACGGCTGCCGAGGGGCCGACCTGGGCGGTCCCGACGATGGACGACTGGTGAGCCGGTGGCGGCTCAGGTCGCGCCGGCGGGCTGGGGTCGGGACGAGCCCCGGCGGGCCGCCTGCACCCGCCAGACCAGGAAGGTCACGATGCCGATGACCACCTGCGGGACGAACGTCGCCGCCCGCCACAGCAGGTCGGCGGCGAGCGCCTCGTCCTTGCTCATCCCGAACGCCGAGAGCAGGCCGACCAGGGCGGCGTCGACCGTGCCGAGTCCACCCGGAGTGACCGGGATGAACCCCGCCAGCCGGGCGATGGCGAACGCCGCGAACACCTCGGCCGGGTTCACGCCCGTGCTCCGTCCGCCGAGGCCGTAGATCGCGACGAGCAGCACGAAGAACTGGCTGAACTGCTGGGCGAAGTTGGTGAGGGTCAGCGGCCCCCACCGACGGGCCACCACGTCGTAGGTCTGCTCCCGGAACCGGGCCAGGGCGTCGGCGACGGTGCCCGGGGCGGTGGACGGCCGCACCCGGTGGACCACGGCGTCGCCCCACCCGCCCAACCGGCGGGCCCACCCCTCACTGCGCAGCACCACCACCATGACGACCACGATCAGGACGAGGGCCGCCAGGCTGACCACCGAGCCGACCACCTGGTTCCGGTTGGCGTCGCCGTCGACGATCAGGACGGTGAGCCCGAGCGCCGGGAGGGCCAGCGTGACCAGCATGTTCCAGACGCTCGTCACGGCGATCGCCGAGGTCGCCTGGGCGGCGGTGAACCGGTACCCGGCGAGCATGGCGTACTGCACGCCCAGCCCGAAGGCCCCGCCGGCCGGCACGGCGTTGGAGATCATGAACGACGTCTGGCGCACCACGAACGCGTCACGGAACCTGATGCCCGGCAGGGCCGCCATGTAGGGGAAGACGTACACGACGATGTTGAGCAGGGTCGCGAGCCCGAGGGCGACCAGCGAGCCGATGGACATCTGCTGGATCGACGCCCACGCGTCGCCGTAGTTCGCGAACTTGGGGAAGATCCCGACGAACACGACGACCAGCACGGCCAGGGTGATCAGTCCGGCGACGAGCTGCTTGCGCCAGTCCAGTCCGCCGACCGGAGCGCCGGAGACGTCCGAGCCGGTCTCGTCGACGACTCCATCGGAGACACCACCGGCGGCGTCGCCGGTCGTCACGTCCGAGTCGTCGCCCACGCCGGGAGCTTACGGGCTCGCCGGGCCCGCTCCGGGCCTACCATCGGCGGTCGAGACGATCGACCCGAGCCCGAGGAGGCACCGATGGGCGTCCACCACATCGCGCTGGCCACGCCGGCCCTGGCCGCGACCGACCGGTTCTACACCGAGGCCATGGGCTTCGAGCTGGTGAAGTGCGTGGTCGGTCCCACACCCGAGGGCGGCTGGGCCCGGCACGTGTTCTACCGGAACCCGGACGTGCACGAGGGTGCGCCGGGGATGATCGCGTTCTGGGACCTGCACGGCGAGTACCCGCCGGTCGACGGTGGCATGTCACGGGCCGTCGGGCTCCCCGAGTGGGTCAACCACCTGGCGTTCCACGCCACCGACCCCGACGACCTGGAGCGTCGTCGCGGACGGTGGCTCGACCTGGGCCTGGAGGTGCTCGACGTGGACCACGGGTTCTGCCGGTCGGTCTACACGCACGATCCGAACGGCACCCTCGTCGAGTGGTGCTGCGACCTCCGGGAGCTCGACGACACCGACCGTGCCGAGGCACGGGCGGCCATCGGTGCCGCGCAGCCACCCCTCGAGGACCCGCCGACCGACGTGCGGCACTTCCCTGCCGACCCGGAGCGTCAGCCCGACTGGTTCACCGACTGAGGGCCCCTCGGGCCGAGGCCGGCGCTCGACCTCCGGTCAGTCCCCCGAGGCCATGTTGGCGAACATGGTGCAGTAGTCGAGGAACACCAGTCGGGCCACGCCGGTCCGGCCGGCACGGTGCTTGGTGACGAGCACCTCGGCGGTGTCCTTGTCGGGAGAGTCCGGGTGGTACACCTCGTCTCGGTAGAGGAACATCACCACGTCGGCGTCCTGCTCGATCGAGTTGTGCACCACCACCCCGTCGGCCACGAAGTTGTGGGTACCGAGCACGGTGGCGTCGAAGACCGGCTGCTCTCCCAGCGGCTCCACCGCCACGACCTCGTCCCAGAGGACGTCGGACTCGGCGATGGCGGCGAGCTCCTTGCTGTCGCAGGCCGCTGCGATCCGGCCGAGGCGCTCACGGCCCGTGGCCCGAGGCCGAGCCTCGGTCCCCAGGAAGTAGCTGCCGCAGTAGGCCTCGCCGAGCTCCTCGGCGAGCTGCCGCTGGGTCATCCCGAGGCGTTCCAGCTCGGCCACCACCAGGTGGCGGACCGACGGGGGGATGGTGTCGACGTGACTGTTGGACCCGACGTCGCCCAACGCCTCGAGCGCCGTGGCCGCCAGCTGCGCCGTGGGCCCGACGGCGGTCACCCGCTCCAGGAAGCGGCGCTGGTCGTCGACGCCGTGCACCCAGAGCCGCCAGGAGTTCGCGCGACCGGACACGGCCACGACGCGGGCGTGGACCTCGAAGCGCAGCAGCGCCCGCTGCACGTCGAGGAGCAGACGGCGGTGCCGACTCGTGCAGTAGACGCGCACCAGTGGGCGGCCCCGCAACGTCCCGACGCTCACCGTGCCGAGCCGGGTGCAGAGGTGACCGAGCGCCTCGGCCAGGTCGCCCTCGGCGAGCCCGTCGAACGCCGACGGGAGCTCGCCCGACCGGGCCACGGCGTCGGCCCAGGACGACAGCACCTCCACCCGCTCGACGCCAGCGGCGGGCACGGCAGCACCCACGGCTGCCTCGAGCGGGCACGTGGTCTCCGGGCGACCGATCCGACGGGGCACCGCGACCCGGTCGCCCACCGAGAGCTCGTCGAGCCGACACCAGCCGTCGAGCCGGCGGAACGGGTGGTTGGCCGACGCGTCGACCGTCCGGCCCGAGGCCAGCCGCAGCCGGAACACCTCCTTGACCCCGCTCGGGAACGCGTGGGTCATGGTGGCGGGGACGAGCTTCCAGTCGTCGTCCAGGCTCCACACCGGGACGTCGCGCTCACCGGAGTCGAGCAGCTCCCCGAGCGTCACCTCGGCGTTGGTGTCGGCGCGCAGCACCCTGGTCGAGGCCGTGAGGCAACCCGACTCCCGCAGATCGGCGAGCATCGGGCGCTTGTCGGAGCGGAGCTCGAGCTGTCGGGACAGCTGCGAGAGCGCCACGACCGGCACCTCGAGCTCACGGGCGAGGACCTTGAGACCACGGCTGATCTCCGCCACCTCGACCTGACGGGTCTCGGCGGCGGATCGTCCCTGCATCAGCTGGAGGTAGTCGACCACGATCAGGCCGAGGTTGGTGCCGAGCTTGTCCTGCAGCCGCCGTGCCTTGGATCGGATCTCCATGACGGTGAGCGCAGGGTTGTCGTCGATCCACAGTGGGGCCTCGCCCAGGCGACCCATGGCCTTGGTGATCTTCGACCAGTCGGCGTCGGTCAGCCGGCCCGTCCGGAGCTTGGTGGCGTCGACCCGGGCCTCGGCAGCGAGGAGTCGCTGGGTGAGCTCGAGGTGACTCATCTCCAGCGAGAAGAACATGACCGGCAGCTGCTCGCGGACCGCTGCGTGCGAGGCCAGCCCGAGCGCGAAGGCGCTCTTGCCCATGGCCGGGCGGGCCCCGACGACGACGAGCGCACCGGGCTGCAGACCCGAGAGGATGGAGTCCAGGTCCGTGAACCCGGTCGGAGTGCCGGTGATGGCGTCGCCCCGCTCGTAGAGCTCCTCGAGCTGTTCGAGAGCCAGGTCGAGCAGCGGGGCCAGCTCGGCGAGCGTGTCGGTCGTCCTCCGCTGGGCGACCGAGAAGATCATGCTCTCGGCCGTGTCGATGGTCTTCTCGATGTCGTCGAGCGGGCTGTAGCCCAGTTCGGCGACGTCGTTGGCGGCCCCGATCAGCTTGCGGAGGAGCGCCTTCTCCTCCACGATCCGCGCGTAGTGCTCGGCGTTGGTGATCGCCGGCGTGTTGGCCTGCAGGCTGAGGAGCGCTGCGGGTCCGCCGACGGCCTCGAGCACGCCTGCCCGATCCAGCTCGTCAGCGACGGTGAGCGGGT
>CAIQNH010000058.1 GCA_903873135.1 uncultured Actinomycetes bacterium | reverse complement strand
CGGTGACCGTGACGGTGATCTCGACGGCCTGTGCGCCGTCGGGGATCCCGCACCCCCCGGCGGCGCCACCCTGGCCGCTGATGTTGGACCCGGAGATCTGGAACGACCGGCTTCCGAACGGGTTGGGGGCGGTGGCGCCGGCGATGCGGCCGGCGGGCTGGTTCCGCGTGTCGACCGCCCGGCAGGGCGTGGTGAGCGGCGTGTAGCCGAGCGTCGACGAGGGGCTGATGAATCCCTGCACGTCGATGAGCACGTGGGTGCCGGCGGGCGAGAAGTTGAAGACGGCCAGGTCCTGCAGCTGCGCGGTCGACAGGGTGACCGTGCCCGTGTTCGTGATGCTCACCCCGGCCTGGTAGTTGACGAACGCCGCCGTGGGTGTGATCCCGGTGTTGGGAGCGACTCGCAGGAACCCGTCGGCCAGGGCTCCGGTGACGGTGACGGTGATCTCGACCGCGTTCACCCCGGTCGGGATCCGGCACCCGCCGGTGGCGCCACCCTGGCCGCTGATGTTCTCCCCGGCGATCTGGAAGGCGCGGAACCCGAACGGGTCGGGGGCGGTGGCGCCGGCGATGCGGCCGGCCGGCTGGTTGCGGGTGTCGACGGCCCGGCAGGGCGTGGCCAGTGGCGTGTACCCCATGTCGGGGATCGACGAGAAGTAGCCCTGCACGTCGATGAGCACGTGGGTGCCGGCGGGGGAGAAGTTGAACACGGTCAGGTCGGCGAGCTGCGTGGTCGACAGGGTGACCGTGCCGGTGTTCGTGATGCTCGCGCCGGCGCGGTAGTTGATGAACGCGGCTGCGGGTGTGGTGCCGTTGTTGGGGGCGACGCGGAGGAATCCGTCGGCCAGGGCGCCGGTGACGGTGACGGTGACCTCCACGGCGCTCGCGGCGTCGGGGACCCCGCAGCCACCGGTGGTGCCACCCTGACCGGCGATGTTCGTGCCGCCGATCTGGAACGATCGGGATCCGAACGGGTTGGGGGCGGTGGCGCCGGCGATGCGACCGGCCAACTGGTTGCGGGTGTCGACGGCCCTGCAGGGCGTGGCGAGCGGGGTGAAGCTGGCGCCCTCGGTGGGCGCGGCCGAGGCGGTGGGGGTGGTGGGGCTGATGCCCTCGACCGTGGCTGCCGCGAACCCGAGCAGCGTTCCGAGCACGCAGGTCGCCAGCAGGACCCCCCACGTGCGTCGCGCTGCCGTCGTCCGGGTCGCCATCGTCCGCCTCCTCCGTGCACGCACTCGCGCCGCACGCGGGAGGCATCATTACCAACATGATGTATCTTTGTCAATCCGGAGTGGAGCTCCAGCCCGAACCGCTCCCCGGCACCACCGGCGGTCCCGGCGGTACCTTCTGATCGCATGAGCGAACCAGGAGTCGACGGCACCCGGCCCGTGCGGGATCGGTGGCGCCGCATCGTGGCCACCATCGTGCTCACCGTCGGTGTGACGGCGGCGGCCTGCACGCCCCCGCCTGCCGACTGCGCCGGCTTCACCCCGGCCCAGCTGCCCGAGTTCATGTTCGGCTCAGCGGCCACCGACGTCAGCACCGAGGCCATGGATGCGGCCGCGGCGATCGGCTACCGGTGGGTCCGCGTGCCCATCCGCTGGGTCCACCTGCAGCCGACCGTCACCTCCCGTCCCGCGCTGACCCGGGCCGAGCTGGCCGCCCGCCCCGAACTGGTCGACCAGTTCGCCGCCACCGCCGACTGGTCGTTGCCCGACCGGGTGCTCGCCCACGCGGAGGGCCTCGGACTGCGCGTGGTGGGCTACGTCGGTGCGTCCTCGCCGCCGACGTTGGACGGCCGTCCGCTCGATCCCGGTGCGCTCGGCACCGAGTCGTACCTGGCCAACCAGGAGCTCGTCGCCCGGGCGATCGTCCGCCGCTACGGCCCGCAGCGCGTCGGCGCACCGGCCGGCGCGCCGACGATCACGGTGTGGCAGACCGAGAACGAGCTGAACATCGCGCCCGCCGCCACGCTGGTCGGCTGGCGCTCGCCGTCCGGGTTCGACGGGTTCCTCAACTCGCCGTGGGCCGACTTCCGGTTCCAGACCGAACTGCTCACGGCGCTGCGCCGTGGCGTTCGGGCCGAGGACCCGACGGCCGTCACGATCGTCAACATCAACACCGACATGGCCGACTCGTTCAACACCACGTTCGGCCGACCCGGTTGGGAGGGTGCGGTCTCGCAGTGGCGGACGCTCGCCGACGTCGTGGCGCTCGACACCTACCCCAACTACTTCCTGCCGGGTCCGGTCGACGGCACGATCGTCGGGCAGCGGGTCGCCCGCATCCGGGAACTGGCGTGCCCTGCCCAGCAGGTGGTCGTGATGGAGACCGGGTACCCGAACGGACCGGTCGCCCGGGGGTACTCCGCCGAGGCGCAGGCCGAGTTCCTCGCCGAGGCCTGGGCCTCGTCCCGTGACGCCGGGGCCAGCGGGTTCATGCCGTTCGGGATCGTCGACGGCGGTGACGGCGAGCCCGCCTTCACGCCGAGGGACCTGGTGAACCTGGACCAGCTCGGTGTGGGGCTCCGGGCCGGTGACCTGGGGACGCTCGCCAACCTGTTCCTCGGGGATCCCGAGTGGGTCGCCACCCGGTTGTCCGACCTCACGCAGGTCGTCGAGGGCAACTGGGGTGTGGTTCGTCCCGACGGCACACCGCTGCCCGCCGGACTGGTGGTGCAGGGGATCGCCGCTGAGACGGGCGGGTGAGGGGAAGCACCTGCCACCGGTCGGGGAGGAGCGCCGAGCGGGAGTGGAGCGGGTGACGGGAATCGAACCCGCACTGTCAGCTTGGGAAGCTGAAGTTCTACCATTGAACTACACCCGCAGAACCCTTGTGTTTATTGGGTTCAAGGCCCGTTGGGACCCCTCTGAGCCCCCCCGTTTTTTCGGGCGGTTTCGGAGACCCTTCCGGGCACCCCAACGGTACCGGTTGAAGCCCTCTGGTCGCACTTCGGACAGTGCGTCGGTCCCGCCGACACGCCCCGGACCGGGTGGCGGTGGTCGGCGCCGGGTTCATCGGAGCCGAGGTGGCGGCCACCTGTCGCGGGCTCGGGCACGAGGTCACGATCATCGAGCCGGCGCCCGCGCCCATGGTCCGGGTGCTCCCGGTGGCGGTCG
>CAIQNH010000057.1 GCA_903873135.1 uncultured Actinomycetes bacterium | reverse complement strand
TGCCGGGGATCCCGCCGGTCGACGCGGTGCGAGTCGGACTGGAGGGCCACCTCGCCGCGCTCAGGGCGGCGGGTCGAGCGGCGGCACGGGTCTGGTGGCCGGTCGTGCTCCTCGCCCTGGTCGCCTCCCGTCGGACGCGGCGTCCGGCCCTGCGACTGCTGCTGGTCGGGCTGGCGGACCGCTGGTGGCGTCGCGGGGATCCGATCCCGCTCCGGGACCTGCCGCTCGCCGTCCTCGACGACCTCAGCTACGGGGCCGGGGTCTGGGCCGGTTGCCTCCGCTCCGGCCGTCCGGGGCCGCTCCTCCCGTCGGTCCGGTCCTGAGGTGACGAGCGCCACCCCACCGGGGCCCGGGTTTCTCCCCGGACGTCTCAGGTCGGCCGCCCGACCTGCCGATCACCTCTCCGGGACCGGCGTGGGTCGGTCCGCGACGACGGGCCCCGGGCGGAGCGATCCGGCCGGCGCCGGCGAGGGACCGAGATGAGGACAAGCAGGATCGCCGTGGTCGCACTGCTCGCCGCTGCGGTCGCGTCCGTCGCCCCGCACGGCTGGGTCGCTGCGGCCGGCGCCGCCGAGGACCCGCCTCCGGTGGGCGTGTCGGCGACGACGCCCCGGTTCACCCTGTCCTGGACGCGCCAGATCAACCGGGGGCACTCGGTGTCGATCTCGAGCCCGGTGCTGGTCGACAACGGGGGCAACCCGTTCGTCGTGGCGGCCGAGACCGAGGGCAACCTCCGGGCGTTCGACCTCGACGACGGTGCGCCGAAGTCCGGATGGTCGGGTTCGACGACCGGGTTCCCCATCACCCGGGCACCGCTCAGCTCCGACGGCACGAACGTCTACGTTCCGGTGGCCCAGGACGGTCACACCAACTACCCCCGGTACCTGAAGTTCGGACCGACGGGCCAGCTCCTGTGGAACTCGAACCCCGGCACCAACACCGCTGTCGCCGGCTTCATGCACTCGGGCATGGCGCTGGCTCGGATCGGCGGCGCCTGGCAGGGGTTCGCCGGCTCGTCGTCGATGCAGGTCCACTCGGTGAACGCTGCGACCGGAGCCCAGAACTGGGGGTTCTTCAACGCCGACTCGACCATGGCCACGCCGGTGGTCGCCGACCTCTACGGCGTGGGTACCCCGCAGGTGATCTTCTCCTCGGACACCACCTCGTCGGGTCTCCCGGGTGACCGCAACGGCGGGATCCTGCGTGTGCTCACCGCCGACGGCAAGCAGGTGTGCAGCGCTGCGCAGTTCGCCAACGGCGACACCTACAAGTACTCCGGCTACAACAACTCCACGCCGGCGGTCGCCCAGGTCGACGGCCGACCCGTCATCGCGTTCGGCTCCACCGGTCCCGTCCAGACGGGTCCGGGCGCCAACCAGGTGCTCGGTTTCGACCCCGCCTGTCGGATGCTGTGGGCGTCACCGGCGCTCGCCGGGCGGGTGGACACCGCCGTGTCGTTCGCCGACCTCACCGGGGCCGGCCGGCCGAGCGTCCTGGTGGTGGTCGGCATCCTCGAGGGCGACACGAGCTACCCGCGGGTGTACGCCCTCGACCCGGCCACGGGGGCGATCCAGCGGGACTCCGGGACGTCGCTGCGCCCCTACGGCGCCATGATCGCCTACACCAACGGCTCGTCGATCACCACGGCCGACGTCGACGGTGACGGTGGTCAGGACCTGTTCGTCCCGTCCCGCGAGGGTGCCTCGGTCGTCCTCGACGGATCCACCTTCGGCGTCCTGACCACGATCCCGACCAACATGGCGGTCCAGAACTCGCCGATCGTCACCGCCACGCCGACCGGTGTCCGGATCACCATCGCCGGCTACAACGGCAGTGGTTCGCAGATCAGCTCCTACGTCTCCAACACCGGCTCGCTCGGCCAGCGCGGTTGGCACCACTTCGGCGCCAACCCTCAGCTGACCGGTGTGCTCGGCACGCTGAGCGGCCCGCAGCGGGACCTGCTCGAGGGACAGTCCCTGGGCAGCGGTGCGTCCCTCTCGCACGCCGGCGCCTCGCTGACCATGCAGCCCGACGGCAACCTGGTCGCCCGGGCCCCCGGGGGTACCGTCCGCTGGGCGAGTGGCACCGGCGTCCCGGGTTCGCGGCTCGTGCTGGGAGTGGACGGCAACGTCGAGGTGTGGTCTCCCGGCAACACGCGGCTCTGGCAGTCGGGTGTGGGCCTCGGTGGCGTCGAGCGACTCGTCCTCGACGCCGACGGATCCTTCCGGGTCGTCAGCGGCTACTGGGGACCGGGCCGGCAGCTCTCGCAGTACACGACACTGTGGGTGTCCAACGGCCCGACGCCCGTGGTCGACGGACTCTGGTTCGGTCAGGTCCTCCCACCCGGTCGGTCCCTGTTCTCGGCCGACCGCTCCCACGAGCTCCTGATGCAGACCGACGGCAACCTGGTGCTCTACCGCCGCCGGGACTCCCGGGTGGTGTGGACATCGGGGACGTCGCACTCCTCCGGCCGGGCCGAGGTGGTGTTCGGACAGTACGGGGAACTGCTCGTCCGGGTGCCCGGGGGACCGGTGCTCCGCGACTTCGGCACCGGGCTCAAGGGTGCCGATCGGTTCACGGTCCGCAACGACGGCCGACTGACGGTCACCTCACCGTTCGGTGCGACCCTGTGGGAGTCCACCGGACGACCGGTGAAGTGAACCCGACCCGGTTCCGGATCGACGGGGAGGCTCAGCAGTCGGGGTCCTGGAAGAACCGGTCCTCGTCGCAGAAGCCGTCAGACGGGTCCGTGTTGATCTCGGGGAGGAACTCGTCGCTGTTGAAGTTGTTCACCTCGTTGTTCGCCTGATCGGCGAGGAAGCCGAAGGCGAGCACGAACCCGATGCCGAGCAGGATGGCGAGGATGCCGGTGACGAGCCCACCGATGGCCAGTCCCCGGCCACCGCCGTCCTGACGCTTCTTCGCAGCGTTCAGGCCGAGCGCGGACAGGACGACGGCCACCAGACCGAGCAGCGCTCCCAGCCCGCAGAACCAGAACGTGACGAGCCCGAGGATGCCGCACACGAGTCCGCCGATGGCGAGGCCGTTGCTGCCTCCCGTGGACTGGGCGGGGAACCCTCCCGGAGCAGCTGGTGGGGGCGCGAAGCCCCCGGGCGGTGGGGGCACGGCGCCCGGCGCCGGTGCGAAACCCCCGGGTGGGGGTGGCATGCCCCCGGGTGGGGGCGGCATCCCCCCGGGTGGGGGCGGCATTCCCCCGGGTGGCGGCGGCATGCCCCCGGGTGGGGGCGGCACGGCCCCGCCCGGGGGCGGTGCGAACGGCGGACCGTCGGGAGCAGCGGGCGGTGGACCGGCAGGTGGCGCCGGCGAACCCGGCAGGGTGGGCTCGTCGGGTGGGGTGTCGCTCACGTGGGCTCCTGTTCGCTCGGTCGGTCCGCCGCGGTGGGTCTCCCGCGGCACGACCCTAGGCGCCGGGCCGCTGTCCACGTCGGAGATCGCTAGCATCCGGACCGACAGCGAGCGACCCGGATCGTCGGGTCCCGACCGGAGTCGTCGACGTCGACCCGGTGTTCGCTCGACCGACCAGGAGGACGAAGGTGGCGTTCGAGGAGTTCGACAAGCTGGGACCGCTCCGGCCGTTGGTCGGTGCCTGGGAGGGCGAGGGCGGGGTGGACTTCTCGTTCCACCACGCCGAGGAGGAGACCGGCGAGACCCCGTACCGGGAGCGCATCACGTTCAGTCCGTTCGGACCGGTGGACAACGGCGACCAGCACCTCTACGGCCTCGACTACCGCATGTCGGCCTGGCGGGCGGGTGAGGAGGATCCGTTCCACACCGAGATCGGCTACTGGCTGTGGGACGCGGACGCGGGCAGGGTCCTCCGGGCCTTCATGGTGCCCCGCGGGACGGTCGTGCTCGCGGGCGCCGACGCCGGTCCCGACAGCACCGAGTTCACGTTCCGCGCCCAGCTCGGCGACCCGGTCCACGGGATCGTGGAGAACGAGTACCTGTCGCGTCGGGCCTCGACGGTCTCCTACGAGTGCTCCGTCAGGATCTCGGGCGACGAGTTCTCCTACGACGAGGACTCGGTGCTCCGGATGACCGAGTTCGAGGAGCTGTTCCACCACACGGACCGCAACGTCCTGCGTCGCGTCGCCGAGTGAGGCCGGAGCCGGTCGACTACCGGCGGAACAGGAACGTGTTCTAGTCTCTCGACCGTCAGGCCGGACGACGTGGGGGTGACGGTGACAGTCGACGATTCCACCGGTGGCGAGGGGCTGCTCAGGGCGCCGCTCGTCATCGAGTACCCGTTCAACCGGACGACCGGGCCCGTGGTCGGCGCCTTCGTCTCGGCGCTGCGTGACCGTCGGGTCCTCGGGATCCGGGCCGCCGACGGCCGGGTCGTGTGTCCGCCGGTCGAGTACGACCCGCAGACGGGCGCGCCGCTCGAGGAGATGGTCGAGGTCGCTGCGACGGGGACGGTCACGACCTGGAGCTGGGTGCCCGAGGCACGGGAGGGTCAGCCCCTCCAGACCCCGCACGCGCTCGCCCTGGTGCAGCTCGACGGCGCCGACACCTCGGTCCTCCACGTCGTCGACGCCCCCGGGCCCGAGGCGCTCTCGACGGGCGCCAGGGTCCGGATCCGCTGGGCCGCCGAACCGACCGGTGCCATCACCGACATCGAGTGCTTCGAGCTGGACGGAGGTGCGTCGTGACCGTCGACCCGAGCGAGGATCGCAGCGTCTCGGTGCTGCCCGACGACCTGTGGACCCAGCCGACCCCGAGCGTGCCGGTCGACCTGGGCGACGAGCCGGTGCGCCGGCAGGTCGTCCCCGGGTCCATGCGCTACGACTACACCCCCGGTCTGGCGTCGTCCCGTTTCCTGCGGGGGCTCGCCGAGAAGCGCATCCTCGGTGAGCGGTGCCCGGAGACCGGCGAGGTCTACGTGCCGCCCCGCGGTGTGTCGCCCGTGTCGGGTCTGCCCACGACCGAGCAGGTCGAGGTCGGGCCGTCGGCCACCATCACCGCCTTCTGTGTGGTCCACATCGGCTTCGGGGTGAACGCACCCCCCACGCCGTTCGTCTCGGCGCTCTTCCTCCCGGACGGGGCGGCGGTGTCGCTCTACGGGACCATGGGGGAGATCCCCTACGACGAGGTCCGCATCGGGATGCGGGTCGAGCCCGTGTGGGTCGACGACGACCAGCTCACCGAGAGCATGGAGAACATCCGCTACTGGCGGCCGATCGACGAGCCCGACGTGCCCGCCGAGCAGTTGAAGGGACACATGTGATGCGAGACGTCGCGATCGTCAGCGTCGCCCAGAGCCAGCACCGCAGGGCGGCGGCCGAACTCAACGAGGTCGAGATGATCCAGCCCGTGATCCGGGCGGCGCTCGACCAGGTCGGGGCGACCATCTCCGACATCGACTTCACCTGCTCGGGCAGCTCGGACTACCTGGCCGGTCAGGCGTTCAGCTTCGTGATGACGCTCGACGCCGTCGGCGCCTGGCCGCCGATCGTCGAGAGCCACGTCGAGATGGACGGTGCCTGGGCGCTGTACGAGGCGTGGCTGAAGATCCAGACCGGGGCGGCGGACACGGCCTTCGTCTACAGCTACTCCAAGGCGTCGCCCGGTGACCTGCCCCGGGTGATGAGCCGGATGCTGGATCCGTACTACGCAGGACCGCTCTGGCCCGACTCCGTGGCCTACGCGGGTCTGCAGGCCCGGGCCATGCTGGACGCCGGCGTCACCACCGAGCAGCGGATGGCCGAGGTGGCGCACCGCAATCGGGAGGCGGCCCGGAACAACCCGAACGCCCAGGTGGTGGGATCGGCCTCCGTGGAGGACCTGCTCGCCGCCCCGATGTTCTCCGACCCGTTGCGGGTGCACGACTGCCCGCCTATCTCCGACGGCGGCGTGGCCGTGGTGCTCGCCGCCGGCGACCGGGCCCGTGACTGGGCCGAGCGCCCGGCGTGGATCCGGGGGATCGACCACCGGATCGACAGCCACCAGGTCGGAGCCCGCGACCTGACCACGGCACCCTCGGTGGCGATCGCAGCGCAGCGGGCCGGTGTCGACGGTGCGTTCGACGTCGCCGAGGTCCACGCACCGTTCACCCACCAGGAGCAGCTCGTCCTCGACGGCCTCGGCCTGGGCGACGACGTGGTGGTCAACCCGTCGGGCGGTGCGCTGGCCGCCAACCCGATGATGGCCGCCGGGCTCATCCGCCTCGGCGAGGTGGCGACGAGGATCATGGACGGCTCCGTCGGTCGGGGTGTGGCCCACGCCACGGCCGGCCAACTGCTCCAGCAGAACCTGGTGTGCGTCCTCGAGGGAGGAGACTGATGGCAGGGAACCGAGTGGCCGTGGTCGGCGTCGGCCAGACCAAGTACGCCGCCGTCCGCGACGACGTGTCGCTGCCGGGGCTCCTCCGCGAGGCCGTCTTCCGTGCGCTCGCGGACGCGCACATGACCATGGACGACATCGACGCCGTCGTGGTGGGCAAGGCCCCGGACTTCTTCGAGGGCATGATGATGCCCGAGTCGTACCTGGCCGAGGCGCTCGGCGCGGTGGGCAAGCCGCTGTTCCGTGTGCACACCGCTGGGTCGGTGGGCGGCTCGACGGCGCTCGTCGCCGCCACCCACGTGCAGTCGGGTGTCCACGACCGGGTCCTGACGATCGGCTGGCAGCAGCAGTCGGTGTCGGAGGCCATGTGGGCGCTGTCGTTCCCCATCCCGTTCCAGCAGCAGCTGGTCGCCGGGGCCGGCGGGTACTTCGCACCGTTCATCCGTGAGTACATCCGGCGCTCGAACGCTCCGGACCACATCGGGATCACGGTGGCGCTCAAGGACCGCCTCAACGCCCTCAAGAACCCGTACGCCCACCTCCACGAGCCCGACATCACGTTCGAGTCCGTGCGTGACTCGTTCATGCTCTGGGAGCCGATCCGGTACTCCGAGACCTGCCCCGGATCCGACGGTGCGATCGCCATGGTGCTCGCCTCCGAGGCTGCTGCCGAGGCATCGGCTGCGTCGTCCGGCGTGCCGCCTGCGTGGGTCCACGGCACGGCCATGCGGTCCGAGCCGGCGACCGCCTCGGGTCGTGACCAGGTCAACCCGGACGCCGGCAAGGAGTGCGCCGCCGACGTCTACGCCCAGGCGGGGATCACCGACCCCCGGCGTCAGGTGGACGTGGTCGAGATGTACGTGCCGTTCTCCTGGTACGAGCCGATGTGGCTCGAGAACCTGGGCTTCGCCCCCGAGGGCGAGGGCTGGAGGATGACCGAGGAGGGTGCCACCACCATGACGGGCGACCTGCCGGTCAACTGCTCCGGTGGCGTGCTCTCGACCAACCCGATCGGCGCCTCGGGGATGATCCGCTTCGGTGAGGCGGCACTCCAGGTGCGGGGTCAGGCCGGCGACCACCAGGTCGACGGTGCCCGGGTGGCGGTCGGCCACGCCTACGGCGGCGCCGCACAGTTCTACGCCATGTGGGTGGTTGGCAGCGAGAAGCCCTGACGCGTCACCCACATCTGCGCCGCGATGCGGCGCAGCAGTGTGGCCGGGGGTGGTTGGCAGCGAGAAGCCCTGACGCGTCACCCACATCTGCGCCGCGATGCGGCGCAGCAGTGTGGCCGGCCCCGATCCGGGAACGGGTACCGTCGGGGGG